>NZ_JAMYPH010000017.1:0-151533 GCF_040320265.1 Mesorhizobium sp. M0751 | reverse complement strand
ATATTCTCGGCCCCCCGGGTTCTCCTGGGGGGGGCGCCCCGCCCCCGGGCAGGGGGGGTTGTGGGGGCGCCGCAGCGCCCGGAGAGGGGGCTTCGTAGAGCGCGGTTCCCCTCTCCGTCTCGGCTTCGCCGAGCCACCTCTCCCCCACTTTCGTGGGGGCGAGGAACCCAAGCCAGAACGCAGCGGAATAAGGGGCCGCGCAAACCTGAGCGGTTGCCTCGCCAGCAGAGGCCGGCTCCGCCGGACCAATTATCTCTTGCGCTTCTGTCCCGCTACGCTTTTGGGCTTGCCGGGTCTTGCCGGTGCGCCGGGAATGGCCGTTCCGGTGATCGACACTGGATCGCTGGCTGGAAACGTATCCTCGAGGCCTTCCTCGAGTTCCTCTTCAATATCCGTCCCGGTGCGCTGCTCGTTTTCGAAAGAGCGCACAGCCGGCGTCTTGGCCGGCGACTTCGGCGCGGAGTTCGACGGCATTTGCATTCTCCCTCGGCTCGCTGTCGCAGAACAGTCGGGCGCGGCGAACATGCCCTATGCTGCCGTGTCGCGCGCTGCCTCCGACAGAAAAGTAAAGACATAATCCGAAAAGGAACGCCAGCATTCGACGCGGAACGCGTCGGCCGCGGTGCGCAACAGCACGATCTCGACCTTGCCGAGAACGGTACGCGACGCCGCCCCGACCGGAAAGGCGTCGAGCGACAAATCCTGCGGGCAGCCGGCATTGACCGTCACCGCGGCAGCCGGACCGGTGACCGATATGGCGACGTTGCGGTGCGAGATGCCGACCGCCGAATGCAGCGCGGAAACCCCGGCGCAGTCGGCGAGCGGGTCTTTTCCGCTCTCGTCGATGACCAGCCATTCGTCCGGCCCAAGCCACAAGGCCGTGCGCCCGGCCTTTGCCGCCGAGGTTTTCGGCCTTTGCGGCAGGACGACGCCGAGCACTTTCGAAAGTGCCGCGATCGAGGCGTCCGGCGCGCGCAGCGATATGCGCTCGGCCGGCGGTAGTACGGCAAGTGTGACGCCGGCAGCGGAAAGCGACTGGCTGGCCAGAGCCGGACGGCGTTCGACCGACGGCCCGGCGGCGGCGGTGTTCAAAGCGGCCTTAGCCATTGAGGCGCTCTCCCTTCTCGTCGAAGAACACCATACTGGTGACCTCCACCTCGATCACCCCGTTCGGCATCGGCACATAGAGCGTCTCGCCCATGCGATCGCGGCCGCCGGCGACCAGCCCCAGCGCGATCGAGCGGCCGCAATTTTGCGACCAATAGCTCGAGGTGACATGGCCGATCATCTTCATCGGGATTGCCTGCTTCGGGTCAGCGACGATCTGCGCGCCCTCCTCCAGCACCACCTTGGGATCCCTGGTCTTCAGGCCGACAAGCTGCTTGCGGCCCTTGGCGACCAGGTCCGGCCGCGCCATGCCGCGAATGCCGACGAAGTCGGTCTTCTTCTTGCCGACCGCCCAGTCGAGGCCGGCATCGTTCGGCGTAACCGTGCCGTCGGTGTCCTGGCCGACGATGATGTAGCCTTTTTCGGCGCGCAGCACATGCATGGACTCAGTGCCGTAGGCACAGGCGCCGTGCTTCTGGCCCTCGGCCCATAGCGCTTCCCAGACCGCCTCGCCGTAATCGGCCGGCACGTTGACCTCGAAGCCGCGCTCGCCGCTGAACGACATGCGAAACAGCCTTGTCGGGACGCCGCAGATCCGGCCTTCGCGCACCGACATATGCGGCAGCGCCTCATCCGACATGTCGATGCCCTCAACCAGCGGCGCGATGATGTCGCGAGACTTAGGCCCCTGCACGGCAATCACCGCCCACTGCTCGGTGATCGAGGTCAGCCAGACGTTGAGATGCGGGAACTCGGTCTGGAGATAGTCTTCCATATGGTTCATGACGCGCGGCGCGCCGCCGGTCGTCGTGGTCACATGGAAGCGGTCGGGTGCAAGCCTGCCAACGACACCGTCGTCATAGATGAAGCCGTCCTCGCGCAGCATGATTCCGTAGCGGCAGCGGCCGGGCTCCAGCTTTTCCCATGGATTGGTGTAGAGCAGTTCCATGAATTTGGCCGCATCCGGCCCGACCACCTCGATCTTGCCCAGCGTCGAGGCGTCGAACAGGCCGGCCGTCTTGCGCACCGTGACGCATTCGCGGTCGACGGCCGCATGTATATCCTCGCCCGGCTTCGGGAAATACCAGGCGCGCTTCCATTGCCCGACATCCTCGAAGACAGCGCCTTGACGCTCTGCCCAGGGATGGATCGCCGTCTTGCGGGTCGGGTCGAACAGGGGACCCCGCGCGTGCCCGACGATCGAACCGAACGTCACCGGCGTATAGGGCGCGCGGAACGTCGTCAGCCCGACCTGCGGGATCGGCTTGCCCAACGTCTCGGCGGCAATTGCCAGCCCGTGCATATTGGAGGTCTTGCCCTGGTCGGTCGCCATGCCGTTGGTGGTGAAGCGTTTGACGTGCTCGATCGAGCGCATGCCTTCATGCACCGCCTGACGGATGTCCTTGGCGGTGACGTCGTTCTGGAAATCGACGAACGCCTTTACCGTCGTATCCGCCCCGGCGCCGGGTGCCGCACCCAGCATGCCGCGCGACCAGCTCTCGCTGGCATCGACCTTCGGCTTGGTGCCCTTGGCCGGCTTGCTGCCGGCGTCCTTGGCCGCCTTGGCGCCCGCAGCATAGGCCTCGTCGATCGTCGCCGACAGCCCGTCCGTGCCGTTGCAGGCGCCGACGGAGACGCAATCCTGCGCATAAATTCCGGGCACGAAGCGCTTGGTCTCGTCGTTGAAGGCAACCTTGCCGCGCGATTGCGAGAACAGATGCACCGACGGCGTCCACCCCGCCGACATCAGGATTGCGTCAACCGGGATGATGCGTTCGCCGCCGCCATTCTTCGGCTGCACGGTCATCGACGATACCCGCAGCTTGCCGCCGGCGCGGATCACCGCGCGGCCGAAATTGACCTCGATGCCGAGCGCCCTCGCTTCGTCGATCACCGGCCCGGTCGGATTGTCGCGTAGGTCGATGATCGCCGCCACGTTGATGCCGGCCTTCTTCAGGTCGATCGCCACCGCATAGGCGGAATCGTTCGCGGTGTAGACGCCGACATTCCTGCCGACGGCGACGCCGTAATGGTTGAGATAGGTGCGCGCCGCCGAGGCCAGCATGATGCCCGGCCGGTCGTTGTCGGCAAACACCATGTGGCGCTCGATGGCGCCGGTGGCCAGCACCACGCGTTTGGCGCGGATCTGCCACAGCCGCTCGCGCGGCAGGTCGCGGCCGGGGTTCTGCAGATGGTCGCTGACCCGCTCGACCAGCCCGACGAAATTCTGCGCGTAATAGCCGAAGGCCGTGGTACGCGGCAGCACGCGGACATTGTCCATCGCGCTCAACTTGGCGAGAGCCGATTGCGCCCAGGAAAAGCCGTCCTGGCCTTCGATCTTCGCGCCGCTCTCAAAGCGCAGGCTGCCGCCGAATTCCGCCTGCTCGTCGGCAAGGATGACGCGCGCGCCGGTCTCGGCCGCGGCCAATGCCGCGGCGATGCCCGCGGCACCGCCGCCAAGCACCAGCACCTCGCAATGGGCGAAGCGCGCCGAATAATGGTCGGGGTCCGGCTGGTCGGGGGCGACGCCGAGACCGGCGGCTGCCCGGATCTTGGGCTCGTAGAGGTTTTTCCACGCGGCCTTCGGCCACATGAAGGTCTTGTAGTAGAAGCCGGCCGAAAGCATCGGCGAGGCAATGCTGCTGACCGCACCGATGTCGAAGGCCAGCGACGGCCAGCGGTTCTGCGACTGTGCGGTCAGCCCGTCATATAGCTCCTGTACGGTGGCGCGGACGTTCGGCGTCTTGCGTGCCGCGTCGCGCTTGATCTCGACCAGCGCATTCGGCTCTTCGGCGCCGGCCGACAGGAAGCCGCGCGGCCGGTGGTACTTGAACGAGCGGCCGACGAGATGGACGCCATTGGCAAGCAGCGCCGAGGCCAGCGTGTCGCCCTCGATCCCGGTATAGGGGCGGCCGTCGAAGCTGAAGCCGGCTATCTTTGCCTGCTTGAGCCGCCCGGCGCCGGCAATGCGGAACGTCGCGCTCATTTGGCGGCTCCCGGCAGCTTCGTGGGCTTCGGTTCGCCGGCCTTATAAGTCATCAGAAACCTGTCGCTGACGGTGTCGCGCACGGCGTTGAAGAACCGCGCGCAGCCATGCATGTGCCGCCAGCGCTCATAGATGATGCCTTTGGGATTGGAGCGGATGAAAAAGAACTTTTCGAAATCGTCGTCGCTCTCGCCGGCGATGTTTGGGGAACGCGCAATATGCGCCTCGCCGGCGTTGCGGAATTCGAGCTCGGGACGCTCTTCCTCGCAATAGGGGCAGCGGATGAGAAGCATGGTTGGTCCTACAGTTCGCCGTGGCCGACGCGAGCGCCGGCAGGTTGGTCGCAAAGCCTCTGACCCATCGTGACGAAAGGCGCGACGAGCCGGATGCGCTCCTCGATGCTTGCCGCAGGGCGAAACAGAGCGCGATTTGCCATGTTGCCGATGGTCAGCTGGACCGGATCGGTGGTGACGATGACGCCGCGCGGCTGGAAAGGCTCGTCCGGATCCAGATCGGAAGGACGGGCCTCGAAGAAGAAGACGATCTTTCGCCCGCCGCTCCAGACGCAGGTCAGCATGCCGTCGTCGATGGAAAACGGCCAGCCGGCCTCGTTCCCGGCGCGACTGATCGGCTGGGTGCGCACCTCTTCCGGTGACGGAAAATGGAACAGGCCTTGCTCGCCGGCGAGCATCAGCGGCATGGCGACGGCCATCTCGGTCATCATCAGTGCGCCACCGCCGCCGCCGCCGCCTCGTCGATCAGCCGGCCGGTGCGGAAGCGCTCGATGGTGAAGGGCGCGTTGATCGGGTGCGGATCGTCTCTGGCGATCGTATGGGCAAAGACATGGCCCGAACCCGGCGTCGCCTTGAAGCCGCCTGTGCCCCAGCCGCAATTGACATAGAGGCCGGGCACCGGCGTCTTGGCCAGGATCGGCGAACGGTCCGGCGTCACATCGACGATGCCGCCCCATGAGCGCAGCATCTTCATGCGCGTGAAGATCGGGAACATCTCGCAGATGGCGTCCAGCGTATGCTGCAAAATGTGCAGCCCGCCGGTCTGCGAATAGGAGACATATTGGTCGGTGCCGGCGCCGATGACCAGTTCGCCCTTGTCGGACTGCGAGATATAGGCATGCACGGTGTTCGACATGACAACGCAGGGCACCACCGGCTTGACCGGCTCCGACACCAGCGCCTGCAGCGGATAGCTTTCCAGCGGCATGCGCACGCCGGCCATGTTCATGATCACCGATGAGTGCCCGGCGGCAACCACGCCGACCTTCCTGGCACCGATGAAGCCGCGCGTCGTCTCGACACCGGTGACCGCGCCGTTCGGCGCCCGTTTGACGCCGGTGACCTCGCAATTCTGGATGATGTGGACGCCGCGCGCCGAGGCGCCGCGCGCATAGCCCCAGGCGACGGCATCGTGCCGCGCCGTGCCGCCGCGGCGCTGCAGGGAGGCGCCCATCACCGGATAGCGCGCATTGCGCGAAATGTTGAGCGGCGGGCAGAATTCCTTGGCCTGCTCCGGCGTCAGCCATTCATTGTCGATGCCGTTCAGCCGGTTGGCATGGACGTGCCGCTTCAGGACCTGGATGTCATGGATGTTATGGGCGAGCATCATGACGCCGCGCGGCGAATACATGACGTTGTAGTTGAGCTCCTGGCTGAGCCCGTCCCACAGCTTCAGCGCATGGTCGTAGATGCCGGCGCTTTCGTCATAGAGATAATTGGAACGGATGATGGTGGTGTTGCGGCCGGTATTGCCGCCGCCGAGCCAGCCTTTTTCCAATACCGCGACGTTGGTGACGCCGTGCACGGTGGCGAGATAATAGGCGGTGGCCAGGCCGTGGCCACCGGCGCCGACGATGATGACGTCGTACTCCTTCTTCGGCTCCGGTGAGGACCATTGTTCCTCCCAGCCCTTGTGACCGCGCATGGCCTCGCGGGCGATGGCGAATACCGAGTATTTCTTCAACGTCGCAGGCCTCGCAAATGGCGGCCGGGCGGATCGGTCGACCCCGGCGCGCGAGCTGTATCACTAGCGAAACGGCGCTGCCAGCCTTGCACTGTTTGCGACGGCGCTTGCCGTTTTGCGCCGTGGTGAAAAAGCCGCATGCGGGCTGGTTGATGCAATTGCCATCCATCACTATCCGTCGCCTGGCGATCGGAGGATTATGGCGGTGGCTAACGTCTGGTGGAATCTGACATTGCGCTTCATGCTGGAACTCGCCGCTTTGCTCGGCCTCGGCATGGCGGGCTGGAGCCTCTCAGCGGGCATGTGGCGCTGGACCCTTGCCGCGGCATTGCCGTTCGTTGCCGCCGCGCTCTGGGGTACGTTCGCGGTGCCGAACGATCCGAGCCGGTCGGGGCGGGCGCCGGTTCCGGTGCCGGGCGGTGTGCGGCTGGTACTCGAGCTCGTCATCCTGTTGGTTACACGACAGCCGGCATTGCCGTCGCCCTGCTGATCGCCGTCAGCTACGCATTTTCGCTCGATCGGCTCGGCTGGCTGCTCAAGCAATAGTCGCCTTGCACCGTTTGCGACGGCGCTTGCCGTTTTGCGCCGTGCTTTCACTGATCGCTGTTCTGAGCTTCGCCTTTTGACGGGTCAGCCGGAGCACGCTTCAGGATGGACGGCCCGATTGCATAGATCGGCCGCAAATAACCCTCACGGCAATCGGCGGCGATTTTACGAATTTCCGCATCGTCTGACTGCTCCACCATGGCCACGAAGCGCTCGATGATCACCTGGCGCGGCCTGATAGCCACTGCCGCAGCAAAGCGCCTCAACACGGCATCCGGATGCGCGAGCAACCGTGGCAGGTCCTTGGTGCTCGGCATGTTATATTGACCATAAGCATTGACCAGTGTCTTGAAAGCCGAGTCCGGACGCAGGGTAGCGGCATTTTCCACCGCAAGCCTTAGCTGCCAGCGCTCCGCAAGGCAGATGAACTGGACGACCCCCCACCGCACACCGGCATGTTCGTCATCCAGCCGCAGCATGAGGCGACCGAGAACGGCTCCATCGGCCGGCGTCGTGCATCCCAGAAGCGCCTCGATCGCGTCGAACCGGATACCCGAAGATTCACTGTCGAGCAGATCGGCGATCTCCGCGACGACGCAATTCATCTTGTAACTCATTTTGGAATTGGCTTCGGCCACCAAGTACGCGGCGGCGGCCTGCGTATGAAGGTTGCCGGACGTCAGCAGCGGCCGGAGGTTTTCAAGGGGAAAGCCTTTGCCAAATGCCGATTGAAGAGCGGACGTCAACTCGCTGTCGCCCTCGAAGCCGGGGGCCAACAACTTGCTCATTATGTCTTGGGGGGTCATTGGAATGGGTGGCGCGTCCACCCGCGAGTTTTGGATGACGATCCGTAGCCTGGTGGCAAGCGGACGTCAAGAAGGGCTGTCGAGGGCAGCGCAGGTATCGGGTGGCTCGCGCCGGCCCGATTTGCGACCAAGCATCCCGATTGCCGGCAAAATCCGGCGCGAAAGAAGGATCCAGAAAATGTTCGCACTTACCGACAAGGTCGCCATCATCACTGGCGCCAGTTCCGGCATCGGCCGCGCCACGGCCAAGCTCTTTGCCGAGCAAGGCGCCAGGCTCGTCGTCGCCGCCCGCCGCCAGGCGGAACTCGATACGCTGGTTGCCGAAATCGAAGACGCCGACGGCACGGCTATCGCTCTTGCCGGCGATGTCCGTGACGAAGCCTATGCGAAAGCCCTCGTCGACCTGGCGGTCGAGAAATTCGGCGGGCTCGACATCGCCTTCAACATTGCCGGCTCGGTCGGCAGGATGGGGCCGATTTCGGAGCTATCGCTGGAGGGCTGGCGCGAGACGCTCGATACCAATCTGACCAGCGCCTTTCTCGGCGCGAAATACCAGGTGCCGGCGATGGTCGAACGCGGCGGCGGGTCGTTGATCTTCACCTCGACCTTCGTCGGCTACACGGTCGGCATGCCCGACATGACCAGCTATGCCGCGAGCAAGGCCGGACTGATCGGATTGACGCAGGTGCTGGCCGCCGAATTTGGCGCCAAGGGGATTCGAGTCAACGCGCTGCTGCCGGGCGGCACCGACACGCCTTCGGCAACGTTCAAGACACCTGAATCGCGAGCCTTCGTCGAAAACCTGCACGCCTTGAAGCGCGTCGCGCAGCCTGACGAGATCGCCCGCTCGGCGCTCTATCTGGCTTCCGATGCATCGAGCTTCACCACCGGCGCGGCGCTGTTCGCCGACGGCGGCGTCTCGATCACCCGGACGTGAAGCGTTTCGCGGTTGGCGTCGGCCCGCCAGCCGCAATGTCAGCCCGCCAGCCGCAATGCCGGAAAAACCGGTCTTGCTTTTCCCGGCGATTTGACGATTCCGTCTTCTCCTCGAAAACGGGTTGGAAACATGCTGCTGATCAGGACGTATATCGCTGCAAGCGCAATCGAAGGCGTCGGCGTGTTCGCCGCCGAGCCGATCCGGAAAGGGGCGCAGATCTGGCGGCTCGATCCGGACTTCGACCGGCTGATCCCGATGGAAAGATACGAGACGGCGCCGCCGCACCTCAAGGAATTGCTCGACAGATATGCCTATCCCAGTCCGGACCGGCCGGGCTTCATGGTCTATGAGGTCGACAATGGCCGCTTCATGAACCACGCCGACAAGCCGAACACCGACTTTTCGCAATATGGCGGGGCCACCGCGACCCGCGACATCGCCGCCGGCGAGGAAATAACCTGCGACTACGGCGAGTTCTTCGAGGGTTTCGAGCAGCTCCACCTGGCCACGGCGTAGCGGCGCCTATCTGGCCCAAGGCGAATTTTGTTCTTGCTTTGTGCCGGCAGCTATGCTACTAATCTTGAGATGGTGCTGATTCACACCAAGGACCCGCCCCCGAGGCGAGTTTTTCGTTTCGGGATCGGCACCGCCTCTCAATCGGCTGTGGACAGAGCCCCTTGATTCTGCTATCAGCCGCCCCAATTCGTGGTGTAACGCGCCGCGGAGGCTTGCGGCTATGGCCGCTTGCCTGTTGATTTCAAACCCGAAAGACAGGATTGCACGTGCAGGTACTCGTCCGCGACAACAATGTTGATCAGGCGCTTCGCGCGCTCAAGAAAAAGATGCAGCGCGAAGGCATCTTCCGCGAAATGAAGATGCGCGGACATTACGAAAAGCCCTCCGAGAAGCGCGCCCGTGAAAAGGCGGAAGCCGTGCGCCGTGCCCGCAAGCTGGCCCGCAAGCGCGCCCAGCGCGAAGGCCTGCTGCCGATGACGCCGCGTCCGGTCGCGGCCGGTGCTGCCGGTGCCGGTGCTCCGCGTCCGCCGCGGTTCTGACGTCAATTTTTCGTCCTTTTCCAAGGATATCCAAGGTGGCGCGATGCGGAATCGCCGCCACCTTTTTGTTGTGAGTTCGACCCGGTCCGAGAGGACCGGTTGGGAGAGATGCCGGTTCGGAGGGGGAACGGACCAGACGGCGCAGTAAGGACAGGGCAGACATGGACGCAATCACCGTAGAGCGCAGAACCGCGTGGCGCGGCCTCGCCCTGACGGCAGCCCTGCTTTCCGGGATGGCGCTTGCCAGCTGCCAGAGTGTTCCGACCGGCGAGTTCAACAACATCGACAAGGCGCAAGGCTCGAGCGAGAACATCTCCTCGCTGTCGGCGGTGATCCAGCGCAACCCCCAGGATCCGGAAGCCTACAATGTGCGCGGCTCGGCCTATGGCCGCGGCGGCCAGTACCAGGCGGCGCTGAAGGACTTCAACACCGCCATCCAGCTCAATCCGAATTTTTACCAGGCCTATTCGAACCGTGCGCTCATCCAGCGCTTCCTCGGCGATCAGGCGAGCGCGCTCGCCGACTACAATCGCTCGATCCAGATCAATTCCAACTATGACGCCGCCTATATCGGCCGCGGCAATCTCTACCGCAGGGCGGGCCGGGTCCAGGAAGCCTTCAACGATTTCCAGAAAGCCATCCAGCTCGACACGACCGATGCGCGCGCCTATCACAATCGCGGCCTGATCTACCAGAGTCAGGGCCAGCACGCCTTTGCCATCGAGGATTTCTCGACCGCCATTTCGTTGGCGCCGGACGCCTCCGAGCCTTACAACGGGCGCGGCCTCTCCTACCTTGCCATGAACGACGAGGACAATGCCTTCGCCGACTTCAACATGGCGATCAAGCTCGACGGCAAGAATGCTGAGGCCTGGTCCAACCAGGCGTTGATCTACGAGCGGCGCGGCGACAAGGTCAGGGCCGCGAAATCCTACCGCGAGGCCGTGCACCTCAATCCGACCTACCAGCCGGCCAAGGACGGCCTGGCCCGCACCAGTGCCGGCTGAGCGGCCGGTTAATCGGGCCTCCGTTTCCGCACTCCGACAACCCTGCGTTTAGCTTCGCCTTGCTGGCGCCAAGTTTTCGGCGGAACGCTCGGCGTGCTCAGCCGTTTGTACAAGGCAATTTCGAAAGGACCCTGCCATGATCAAGAAACTCGCTTGTGCCGCTGTTCTCGCCACGACCGTCGTTGCCGCTCCCGCCAGCGCCAGCAAACTCCAGCTTGGCGTGCTCGACTGCACCATCGACGGCGGCACGGCCTATCTCGTCACTTCCAACAAGGGTGTTTCCTGTGTCTTTCGTCCGCATCGTGGCGGCCCCTCTGAAGTCTATACCGGTGTGATTTCCAAGCTCGGCGTCGATGTCGGCCGGACGCATCAGGGCCAGCTGGTATGGGCGGTTCTGGCGGCGACCCGCAACCACGATGAAGGCGACCTTGCCGGCAGCTACTATGGCGTGAACGCCGAGGCCAGCGTGGTCACCGGTGGCGGCGCCAATCTCCTGGTCGGCGGCCTCGACAGCGCCTTTTCGCTGCAGCCGCTCAGTGTCCAGGCACAGACCGGCGTCAACCTGGCGGTCGCCGTCACCTCGCTCGACCTGATCCACTCGTTCAAATAACGGCGCAGCATGGCTCCCGAGCGGCGGGGAGCGTAGGTGTCGGCCTGCGAATGGCTGCCGAAGGCTCATAGATTCCGGCAGGCCCACTCCGCAGAGGACGGGCCGCCCTGATGTTCAAAGTTGCGGCGCTCAAAGATCACGGCATGGCAACTGTGTTCATGCCGTTACCGTGACCGAAGATTGCGGCGATCCAATATTGCTTGTCTTCGGTCTGACCAGAATCTCAACGCCTCGTGATCGTCCCCCATCGCACAATTTTGAAATCCGCCACGTCAACGGCGATCAAGACCGCTTGATCTCAACTACGGTTGAGGTTCTAGAAGTCCTCCCATACTGCGGCATGTACTCATTTGGACGTGAAGAACGCTCCAATACTTCAGACCAGCAAAGCCTGGGGGACCGGATGACCAAGACAAGCACAAACAGGGTCGACTGGCGCGCGCTGTGGGCGAGCGGCGACCTGGCGCGCTTCTGCTTCATCAGCCTCGGCATCCTGCTGCACGCCACCAACGAAACCATGGTGGCAACGGTCATGCCGGCCATGGTCGGCGAACTCGCCGGCGTGCAACTGGTCGGCTGGTCGCTGGCGATCTACGAGCTCGGCGCCATCGTTGCCGGTGCGGCCGCCGGACGGCTGGTGAGCTATGTCGCGCTGCGTACCAACATGATGGTCGCCGCAATGCTCTATGCCGCCGGCGCGCTGGTCTGCGCCACCGCGCCTTCGATGCCGCTGTTCCTCTGCGGCCGCCTGATCGAGGGGCTCGGTGGCGGCGCGCTGGTGTCGCTGGCCTTCGTCTCGGTCGAGCGGCTGTTTGCCCGCGCGATCTGGCCGCAGCTTTTCGGCGTCATGTCGGCGATCTGGGGCGTCGCCGCCTTCAGCGGCCCCGTGCTCGGCGCGGTCATGACCGAATTGCTGTCTTGGCGCTGGGCCTTCGGCGTCTTCACCCTCGGCGGCACGGCGATGGCGCTGGCAAGCTTCATCGTGCTCGATACACCTGAAGCGACAAGGCCGCAGGCGACGGGCGGCTCGGCGCCGCCCTTTCCCTTTGCGGCGCTTGGCTGCCTCGCCGTCAGCGTCGTGCTGATTGCCACCGCCGGCGTCGACATCGCCCTGCTGCGCTCGTCGCTGCTGCTCACCCTCGGCCTGGTCGGCCTGGCGCTGTTTATCTATATCAACGCACTGAAGCCGCGCTCGCGCCTGTTCCCGTCGCGGCTGTTCTCATGGCGCTCGCCGGTCGGCCCGGGCATGACCATGGTCGCCGCGTTCTCGGTGGCGACCTGCTCCTTTACCGTCTACGGTCCGCTGCTTCTGACCAGCCTGCACGGCATTCCGATCCTGACCACCGGCTACATCATCGCCGCCGAATCGATCGCCTGGTCGATCCTGTCGATCCTCGTCGCCAATGCGCCGCCGGAACGCGAGCGGCTGATCATCGTCGGCGGGGCGCTGATGATCGCCACGGGCGTCGCCGGTTTCGCCTATACGGTGCCGGCCGGCTCTATCCCGTTGATCCTGCTTTGTGCCTTGCTGCAAGGCGGCGGTTTCGGCATCGCCTGGCCGTTCGTCACGCGTGTCATCGTGGCATCGGCCAAGGAAGGCGAGCAGACGATCGCCTCGGCCGCTGTGCCGACCATGCAGCGCATCGGTTATGCCGTGGGTGCGGCACTGACGGGCATCGTCGCCAACGCCAGCGGCTTTTCCGAAGGCCTGAACCGCGAGGCCGCGGCAAATGTTGCTACCTGGCTGTTCCTCGCGTTCGTGCCACTCGGCATCCTGGGATGCCTTGCCGCCTTGCGGATTTCGGGGGCGAGCGACACGAAGCTGCCAATCTCCCCCCTCGTGGGGGAGATGCCCGGCAGGGCAGAGGGGGGCGCGAAGGATCGCCAAATGTGGAACTAACTACTTGATACAGAGAGCGCGGATTCCTGCAGTCCGTTTCCTTTCGAGCAGCCTCGGCACAAAACCCTTTTGAAAGCCCGGCGGGACAGCGCCCCCCTCTGGCCTGCCGGCCATCTCCCCCACAAGGTGGGAGATTGACTAAACCACCACCGTCTTCAGCCGGCCGGCGATCAGTGCCGCGAGCCGCGTCGCCACCTCGTCCTTGCTCATCTCCGGCCATTCCTCGACGCCGGCCTTCGAGACGATCCGCACCTTGTTGCGGTCGCCGCCCATCACGCCCGGGGAACCATCTTCATGGGAGACATCATTGGCAACGATAAGATCGGCGCCCTTTTTTGCAAGCTTGGCCTGGGCATTCCTGACCAGGTCCTGCGTCTCGGCGGCGAAACCGACCACCAGCATCGGCCGCTTTTTGTGATGCCCGACACCGGCGAGAATATCGGGATTTTCCACCATCTGCAGCGCCGGTGGCCCCTCGCCCGCCACCTTCTTGATCTTTTCCCCGGCCGAACTTTGAGTGCGCCAGTCGGCGACAGCCGCGACGAACACTGCCGCGTCGGCCGGCAGCAGTTGCTCGACGGCGTCCTTCATCTCGACGGCCGTTTCGACGTGCAGCGTGGCGACGCCGGCCGGATCGGCAATGCCGACCGGGCCGGAGACGAGACGCACGTCGGCACCGAGCCTGGCCAGCGCCGCCGCAATGGCGTGGCCCTGCTTGCCCGACGACCGGTTGGCGATGTAGCGGACCGGGTCGATCGGTTCATGCGTCGGCCCGGAGGTGACAATGATCTTCCTGCCCGCCAGCGGCTTTGGCCGGCTGTCGAGCAGCGCCTCGATCGCGGCGACGATCTCCAGCGGCTCGGCCATGCGGCCCTCGCCCACCTCGTTGCTCTCGGCCATCTCGCCCTTCGCCGGGCCGACGAATGCGACGCCGTCCTTGCTCAGCGTCGCGCGGTTGCGGCGGGCCGCCGGATGCGCCCACATTTTCGGGTTCATCGCCGGCGCCATCAAAACTCGCTTGTCGGTGGCGATAAGCACGGTCGAGGCAAGGTCGTTGGCATGGCCATTGGCGAGCTTTGCCATCAGGTCGGCGGTGGCCGGCGCCACGACCAAAAGGTCGGCCTCGCGCGACAGCCTGATATGGCCGATGTCGTGCTCGTCCTGCCGGTCGAACAATTCGGTGAAAACATGGTCGGCCGACAGCGCCCCGGCCGACAGCGTAGTGACGAACTCCTGCGCCGCCGCGGTCATCACCACCCGCACTGCCGCGCCGCGCTCGCGCAGCCGGCGGATCAGGTCGAGCGCCTTGTAGGCGGCGATGCCGCCGCCGATGATCAGCAGGATGCGCTTGCCGGAGAGGATGCCTCGCGGGCTGGAGACGGCGACCACCGGCGCTGCTGGACTCTGCGAACTCGTCAGTTCGCGCAGTGTTTTCTCGATCTGGTCGATGCGACCGGCCGAACCGAACTGACCTTCGACCGCTGCGCGGATCATCACCCGCGCCTGGTCTTCCATCGACCGGCCATTCTCCGCCGCCAGTCGGCGCAGCAGGTCCTTGACCTCGTCATCAAGGTTGCGGATCGTGATGCTGGCCATCTGATTGCACCTTGCCCGGAATTGCTGAGTGCAATGATAGCAATGCAATCACTTTGCAACAAGCGCTAGAAAATACGCCAGGCGATATACACGAGCGTCAATGCGATCACCCACAGCGCCAGCCGGCCGGAGCGGGTGTAGCGCGCCTCGGCCTTGCCGATCGCGCGTGCGGTCCTTTCGTCGAAGCGCAGGCCGTGTTCGGCCATCAGGTCGATCTCACGCGACAGCCGCTCGGTGCGGGCGGCGAGGTCCGGTGCCTGGCGGGCCAGCGCCAGCAGCGCGTTGGCACCGTCGCGCGCATCGGCCAGCAGGGCGCGCGGGCCGAGGTTGCGGGCAATCCAGCCGCTCACCACCGGCTCCGACGTCTTCCACATGTTGAAGGCCGGGTCGAGGGTGCGGGCGACGCCTTCGACGACGACCATGGTCTTCTGCAGCAGCACCAGCTCGGACCGCGTCGCCATGTCGAAGAGGTCGGTCACTTCGAACAGCAGCGTCAGCAGCTTGGCCATCGAGATGGTCTCGGCAGGCTGGCCGTGGATCGGTTCGCCGATCGCCCGGATCGCCTGGGCGAAGGCGGCGACATTGTGCTGGCGCGGCACGTAGCCGGCCTCGAAATGCACCTCGGCGACGCGCTGGTAATCGCGCGTGATGAAGCCATAGAGGATTTCGGCGAGGAAGCGGCGCTCCTTTTTGCCGAGCCGGCCGGCAATGCCGAGATCGACGGCGACGATGGTGCCGTCGGCTTCTATAAACAGGTTGCCCGGGTGCATGTCGGCGTGGAAGAAACCGTCACGCAGCGTATGGCGCAGAAACGACTGAACGAGGTTGGCGGCAATCGCTTTCAGGTCGTGGCCGGCGGCGGTCAGGCCGGCAATATCGTTCATCTTGATGCCGTCGACCCATTCCATGGTCAGCACGTCACGACCGGTGCGCTCCCAGTCGACCGACGGCACACGGAAGCCCGGATCGTCCTTGGTATTCTCGCCGAGCTCCGAAAAAGCCGCTGCCTCCAGCCTCAAATCCATTTCGATCTTGGTAGTCTGGGCCAGCGTCTCCGTCACCTCGACCGGCCGCAGCCGGCGCGACGACGGGATGTACTTTTCCTGCAGCCGGGCGGCGAGGAAATAGCTTTCGAGATCGCGAAAGAAGCGGCGGCGCACGCCCGGCCGGATGACCTTCACCGCCACTCGCCTAACGACGCCGTCCTGCAGGGTTTCGGCGGTATGGACCTGGGCGATCGAGGCGGCGGCGACGGCCTCGCCAAAACTGGCATAGAGCTCACCGACCTTGCGTCCGAGCGATGCTTCTATCGCCGCTATGGCCTCGGCCTTGGGAAAGGTCTGCATCTTGTCCTGCAGCATGGCAAGATCAAGCGCGATATCGTTGCCGACGACATCCGGCCGTGTCGCCAGGAACTGGCCGAGCTTGACGTAGGATGGGCCGAGCCGCACGACCGCCTTGGCCAGCCTGTCGCCGCGCTCGTAGGCAAGCGCCCGACGGCGGGTGAATAGCCGGGCCATGCGCCAGCCGAATTTCGGCAAGCCGAAGAGCTCGTCACCGGGCAAAGCCGCGATGACGCCCTCGCGCACAAGCACCCAGCCGGCCCGCACGAGCCTGAAACCAGCGCCGATGCTGCTCATGGCTGGCTTTGCCCTGCCGGTTTCCTGAACTGGCGCAAGGCACGTCGGAAAATGCGGGCCAGCCTCAAAGCTTCCAGCCCGAATGAAGCGCGGCGATGCCGCCGGAATAATTGCGGAACGAGGCGCGCTCGAAGCCTGCGCGCGAAATCATCGCCGCGAAATTCTGCTGATTGGGAAACTTGCGGATCGATTCGACCAGATAGGAATAGGGCTCGTCATCGCCGGTCACCACCTTGCCGATCCGCGGAATGGCGCTGAACGACCATGCTTCATAGACCTTGTCGAGCAGCGGCATCTCGACCTCGGAGAATTCAAGGCAGAGAAAGCGCCCGCCAGGCTTCAGCACGCGATAGGCTTCGGCAAGCGCCACATCGATGCGCGGCACGTTGCGGATGCCGAAAGCGATGGTGTAGGCGTCGAAAGTAGCGTCGGCAAAAGGCAGTTCCTCGGCATTGGCTTCGACGAAATCGGTATTTGCCGACAGGCCTTTTTTCTCGGCCCGGTCGCGGCCGACGGCGAGCATCGAGCCGTTGATATCGAGAACCGTTGCATGAGCGTGCCTGCCGCTCGCCTCGACGATGCGGAAGGCGACATCGCCGGTGCCGCCGGCAACGTCGAGAACGCTCCAGCCCGGCCGCTTCGGTGGATTGAGCCAGGCGACCATGGCGTCCTTCCACAATCGATGCAAGCCGGCCGACATCAGGTCGTTCATCAGGTCGTAGCGGTTCGCCACCTTGTGGAAAACATCATTGACCAGGGACTGCTTGTCGCCTGGCCCTACCCGCTTGAAACCATAGGAGGTTTCCATGCCGCCCGCAGCAGTGGTTCTTTCAACCGACATCGTTTTGATCCGCCATAAAATCGGCGGGACCATAGCCGATCGATGGTGCGGGCGCTATTGTTTAAGGCGCGGTGTTCGGCCGCGCTTCGAAGCAGGTTCCGGAAAAGTGTCACACGGTTTTCCGACAGGAACTTGCGTCATAAGAAAAAGCCTGACGGGATAATTGAATGCCTTTGAAAGCAGAACTGCACTGCCACATCGAAGGGGCAGCGGCGCCTGAACTCGTCCTCCGCCAGGCTGAGAAATACGGCAAGGATGCCTCGCCCTACATCCAGGACGGCTCCTTCGTCTGGCACGACTTCACCTCTTTCCTCGCCGCCTACGACTTCTCGTCGGACCTGTTCCGCACCGAAGAAGACTATGCGCGGCTGGCCGACCATTACCTGACCAGCCTCGCCCGCGACGGCGCCATCTATTCCGAGGTTTTCACCTCGCCCGACCATGCCAACAAGGCCGGGCTGTCGCCAAAGGCCTATACCGACGCGCTCGGCGAAGGCATGGCCCGCGCCAAGGCGAAGACCGGCATCGAAGGCCGCATGATCGTCACCGGCGTGCGCAATTTCGGTGTCGAATCGATCGAGCGGGCGGCGCGTTTCGCCGCGCGCTGCGGGCATCCGCTGGTGACCGGTTTCGGCGTCGCCGGCGACGAGCGGATAGGCGACCTGGAAGATTATGTCAGGGCCTTCGAGATCGCCCGCGAGGCCGGCCTCGGCATCACCGTCCATGCCGGCGAATTGATGGGCTGGGAGAGCGTCGAGGCGGCACTCGACCACATCCGCCCGTCTCGCATCGGCCATGGCGTGCGCGCCATCGAGAACCCCGAGCTTGTGCGGCGCATCGCCGACGAAGGCGTCGTGCTCGAATGCTGCCCTGGCTCCAACATCGCCCTGAAAATCTTCGACAGCTTCGCCGACCATCCCTTCCCCGCCTTGCGGGCAGCGGGCTGCAAGGTGACGCTCAACTCCGATGACCCGCCCTATTTCTGGACCTCGCTGAAACGCGAATACGACATCGCTGCCGAGCATTTTGCGATGGACGACAAGGCGCTCACCGCCGTCACCAGGACGGCCATCGAGGCAGCCTTCGTCGACAGGAAGACCAGGGCGGCGCTGCTGGGCAGGCTCGGCGCCAAGGGCAGGTGAATGGTGAATGGTTCACCCGGCGCTTCGGTCCGTCAGCCGCGAGTTTGTCCGCGCAACCAAGGACTCGCAAACCAGTTCACTATTCACTATTCACCATTCACCATTCACTTGCGCAGTTGGAGAACACCATGAAGGGCGTCACCGTCGTCGACCATCCGCTTGTCCAGCACAAGCTGACCATCATGCGCAAGAAGGAAACCTCGACGGCCGGCTTCCGGCGGCTGCTGCGCGAGATCTCGCTGCTGCTCGGCTACGAGGTCACCCGCAACCTGGAACTGACGACGACGACGATCGAGACGCCGATCGAGACGATGGAGGCGCCGACGCTGGAGGGCAAAAAACTGGTCTTCGCCTCGGTGCTGCGCGCCGGCAACGGCTTGCTCGAAGGCCTGCTCGATCTGGTGCCTGCGGCGCGTGTCGCCCATATCGGCCTCTATCGCGACCACGAGACGCTGGAAGCGGTCGAGTATTTCTTCAAGGCGCCGGGCGACCTCGCCGACCGGCTGGTGATCGTCGTCGATCCGATGCTGGCGACCGCCAATTCGGCGATCGCGGCGATCGACAAGCTGAAAGGCCGCGGTGCCACCAACATCCGCTTCCTCTGCCTGCTGGCGGCACCAGAGGGCCTCGAGCGGTTTACCCAGGCGCATCCCGATGTTCCGGTCTTCACCGCTTCCATCGACCGCCAACTCAACGAAAAGGGCTACATCATGCCGGGTCTCGGCGATGCCGGCGACCGCATGTACGGCACCAAATAGATCCGTTTACCGATTGTTTACGCAAACGGCTGGTTTCCGCATTCGTTAAAGCGGCAGACACCATGTCGGACTAAGGATCGGCAACCACAAAGGCCGGTCCATGCTGCGCAAGCTTCTCATCCTTGGCGTGTTTGCCGGAACGTCGGCATCGCTGCCGATCGTGTATCAGTCCAATTCACAGGTAATCGAGCGGCTGTTGAAATCCGCCATCGGAGCCAGGCCGGCCGACACACAAACCGACCTGAATCTCGCCGCCGTCCCGGACAGGCCGGCAACGCCGCAGCCGCTCGGCCGCAAGGTCGTCGTCACCGCGGACGCGCGCGGGCATTTCATGTCGCTCTTCAAGTTGAACGGTCGCCAGGTCGACGGCATGATCGACACCGGTGCGACGCTCGTCGCCATCAACACCTCGACCGCGCGCAGGATCGGCATCTCGCTCAATTCGACGGACTTCAGCCATCAGGTCAACACCGCCAATGGTGCGATCAAGGCCGCCGTGGTGACGATTGATCGCCTGCAGATCGGCAAGATCACCGTCGAGGGCGTCGAGGCCGTCGTGCTCGACGACAGGGCGCTGCACACCAACCTGATCGGCATGAGCTTTCTGCAGCGGCTCGAAAAATACCAGGTCGAAGGCGGCAAGCTGCTGCTGGTTCAGTAGAACGTGATCCCGAACCGCAGGTCCGCGCCTGCGAAAAGTTGGGGACCAGTCTTCGGACAAGATCGTGGTCCAAAGAAAGATAGAACCCATCCGATACCGTCGGAATGGCTCTACCCGCGGGGCAGGATCCGCCGGATGACGGTTTTCTCCGTGGCCGGTTTGGAAGTGCCGATGGTATACGCCGAAAGCACGGCGGCCGCGGCCGCTTCGGCATCCCCGGTATTGCGGGCATGGACCAGCGCCAGCGCTTCGCCGGCCCGCACTTCAGCGCCGACCGGCAACAGCCTGGTGATGCCAACGGCGTGATCGATCCTGTCGTCGGGCCGCGTCCGCCCGCCGCCAAGCCCGACCACGGCAAGCCCGATCTCGCGGGTCGCGATGCCGGTGACAAAGCCGTTCGCGCTCGCCTTGACCGCGAATTCCGTTGCCGCTTTCGGCAGATATTTTTCCGGATTGTCGACAAAGTCGACGGGACCGCCCAGTGCCGCCACCATGCGCGCGAAGATGGAAGCGGCGCGGCCGCCGGCCAGCGTCTCGGCGGCGCGGCGCAGGCCGTCCTGGTTGGACGACACCAGGCCTGCCGATTGCAGCATCTCGGCGGCCAGCGCCAGCGTCACGTCCTCCAGCCGCCGGTCGCGAAAGCGGCCGGTGAGAAAATCGACGGCGTTGCGCACCTCGACCGCATTGCCGGCGGCGGACGCCAGGGGCTCGTTCATGCCGGTGACCAGCGCCGAGGCCTTAAGGCCGGCGCCATTGGCGACGTCGACCAGGCTGTTGGCCAGTGCGGTTGCGTCGCGCGATTTCTCCATGAAGGCCCCGTTGCCGACCTTGACGTCAAGCACCAGCGAATTGAGGCCGGCGGCCAGCTTCTTCGACAGGATCGAAGCAGTGATCAGCGGCACCGATTCGACCGTTCCCGTCACATCGCGGATGGCGTAGAGCCTGGCGTCGGCGGGTGCGAGATCGGCGGTCTGGCCGATGATGGCGCAGCCGGTTTCGAGCACCGTCTTGCGGAAGCGCGCAACATCCGGCTGGCTGATATAGCCGGGGATGGCATCCATCTTGTCCAGCGTGCCGCCGGTATGGCCCAGACCCCTGCCGGAAATCATCGGCACATAGGCGCCGCAGGCAGCGACGATCGGCGCCAGCATCAAGGACACATTGTCGCCGACGCCGCCGGTCGAATGCTTGTCGGTGACCGGACCGGGCAGATCCGACCAGTCGAGCACATCGCCGGAATCGCGCATCGCCATAGTCAGCGCCACCGCCTCGTCGCGGCTCATGCCGTTGAAGAACACCGCCATGGCAAAGGCGCCGACCTGCGCGTCGGTGACTGTGCCGGCGGTCAGACCCTCGATGAAGAACGCTGTCTCCTCAGCCGAGAGCTTCTGGCCGTCGCGCTTGCGGCGGATGATTTCCTGGGGAAGCATCAGGCGTCGACCCTGTGCTCCGGAAGCCCGTCCTGAAAAACACGCTGCAGAATGGTCGCCAGCCGCGCGCCGCCGACCGGTGCCATGTCCTTGGTCTCCTGGTGCGACAGCTCGGCTCCGGTCATGCCGGCGGCAAGGTTGGTCACGACCGAACACGCGGCGACGCGCAGCCCGAGGAAGCGGGCGAGAATGACCTCCGGCACCGTCGACATGCCGACGGCGTTGGCGCCCATGACGCGCGCCATGCGGATCTCGGCGGGCGTCTCGAAGCATGGGCCGGAGAACCACATATAGACGCCCTTGTGCAGCTTGGTACCGGTGGCCTTCGCCGCCTGCTCGATGGCGGAGCGGAGACCGGCGTCATAGGCTTCGGTCAGGCCGACGAAACGGCGGTCGCTCGGTTCGCCGATCAGCGGGTTGGAGCCCGAGAAATTGATGTGATCGGTGATCAGCATCACCGAGCCCGGGCCCATCCCGGGATCGACCGAACCGGCGGCGTTGGTGAGGATCAGCCTGGAGATGCCGAGGCCGGCGAGCACCTCGAGTGCCGGCCGCATCGCCGCCGCGTTGCCGTGCTCGTAATAATGCGCCCGGCCGGACAGCATCAGCACCGGCGTGCCGGCAAAGAGCCCCGCCACCACCTCGCCGGCATGGCCGCTGACTCCGCTTCGGGGAAACCCCGGCAAGTCGGCGTAGGAGATTCGCACCGCATCCTCGACTTGGTCGACAAGCCCGCCAAGCCCTGACCCCAGCACCAAGGCGGTAGTCGGCGCCAGCCCGTCCAGCCTTTCGACGAGGTGATCGAGCGCTTCCTTCATTTCAGCACATCGCCTTCAAACCCGTATGGCAGCAACTCGCCCATGGTCACGGTCTCAACCACGCCGCTATCATCGCAGAGATAGAACTTCGTCTCCGGCCGGCAGAATTCCGCCAGCCGCTGCCGGCAGCCGCCGCAGGGCGAGCATTTTGCCACGCGTTCGGCGATCACGGCGATTTCCGTGATCTTGCCGCCGCCGCCCATGACGTAGTGGCCGAGCGCGGTGGTTTCGGCGCACCAGCCCTCCGGATAGGACGCGATCTCGACATTGGCGCCGGTGAAGACACGGCCGTCCTCGGTGCGCAACGCCGCGCCGACCGGAAATTTCGAATAGGGCGCATAGGCCTTGGCCATGGCGGCTTTCGCCGCTTCGAACAGATCATGAGCCATGATAAATCAGCGTTCCTTGACATAAGGCACGCCGCCGGCGCGCGGCGGGATTGCCTTGCCGATGAAGCCTGCAAGCAGGATGACGGTCAGCACATAGGGCAGCGCCTGCATGAATTGCACCGGCACCTTGCCGATCAGCGGCAGCGGCGTGCCTTGCAGGCGGATCGACGCCGCGTCGAGGAAGCCGAACAGCAGGCAGGCGAACATGGCGTTGACCGGTTTCCATTTGGCGAAGATCAGCGCGGCCAGCGCGATATAGCCCTTGCCGGCGGTCATGTCCTTCACGAAGCCGCCATTCTGCACCATCGACAGATAGGCACCTGCAATGCCGGTGAGCACGCCGGTGCAGATCAGCGCCCGGTAGCGCAGCCAGGCGACCGATATGCCGGCGGTATCGACCGCGGCCGGGTTCTCGCCGACGGCGCGCAGGCGCAAGCCGAAGCGGGTGCGAAACAGCACCCACCAGGTGAACGGCACGGCCAGGAAGGCGAGATAGACCAGCACGGAGTGGCCGGAGACGAGTTCCGAATAGATCGGCCCGAGGATCGGCACGCTCCTGAGCGCTTCCGCGCCCGGCCAGATGATCGCCTCGAAGCGCTCGCCGGCGGCCAGCGCCGGCGTGCGCCCGCCTTGCTGGAACCAGGCCTGGCCGAGCATGATCGTCGATCCGGCGGCAATGAAATTGATCGCGACACCAGAGACGATCTGGTTGCCGCGATGGGTGATCGAGGCAAAGCCGTGGATTAGCGCGAAGGCAACCGAGATGAGGATGGCCATGCCGAGGCCGAGATAAGCCGAGTGGAAGACCGAGGCGGCGGCCGCACCGGCGAAGGCGCCGACCAGCATCTTGCCCTCGAGCCCGATGTCGAAGACGCCGGCCCGCTCCGAATAGAGGCCGGCGAGGCAGGCGAGCAGCAAGGGGACCGACAGGCGGATGGTCGAGTCCAGGACCTGCACGATGGCGTTGAAGAAATCCATCTCAGGCGCCCTTCCCCTTGACCGCTTCCATGCCGACCGATCTCGGGCTGAGCGAGGCGAACAGCGCCTGGACGTAGGGCCGGAACATATGCTCGAGCGCGCCGGCGAACAGGATGACGAGGCCCTGGATGATGACGATCATGTCGCGGCTGATCGCCGGCATCTCGAAGGCGAGCTCGGCGCCGCCCTGGTAGAGCATGCCGAACAGGATCGCCGCCAGCACGATGCCGACCGGGTGCAGGCGGCCCATCAGCGCCACCGCGATGCCGACGAAACCGGCGCCCGAAACGAATTCGAGCGCGACATTGTGCTGGTCGCCCATCGTCGGGTTGAGCGCCATCATGCCGGCCAGTGCGCCCGAGATCATCATCGCGATGATGATGATGCGTATCTCCGAAATGCCGGCATAGCGCGCCGCTTTCGGGCTGTGGCCATAGGTGCGCATCTCGTAGCCGAGCTTGGTGCGCCAGATCAGGGCCCACACCAAAAAGGCCATTGCCAATGCCAGCAGCGAGCTGACGTTGAACGGCGCCGAGCGGATCTTGGCGCCGAACAATTCGATGACCCAGTTGAGCTTCGGCAATTGTGCGCCTTCGAGGAAGGTGCGCGTCTGCGGCGCCATCGAGCCGGGCGGCTTCAGCATGCCCACCAGCGCATAGACCATGACGCTGGCGGCGATGAAATTGAACATGATGGTGGTGATGACGATGTGCGAGCCGCGTTTGGCCTGCAGATAGGCCGGGATCAGCGCCCACAGCGCGCCCATTGCCGCGGCGGCGATAATGGCAATCGGGAAGGTCAGCCACCAGGGCAGCACGCTGTCGAAGGCCAGGCAAATGATGCCGATGCCGAGACCGGCGATATAGCCCTGGCCCTCGCCACCGATGTTGAACAGGCCGCAATGCGCCGCAACCGCCACCGAAAGCCCGCTGAAGATGAAGGTGGTGGCATAGAAAAGCGTGAACGCGATGCCTTGGCCGCGACCGAATGCACCCTCGACCAGGACGACCGCTGCGCGCAGCGGGTTCTCGCCGACCAATATGACGACGAAGCCGGCAACGACGAAGGCGACGAACAGATTGATCAGTGGGATCAGCACGTAATCGGCCCAGGCCGGCAGCTTGGCATAGGGAGTGCTCACTCGGCGGCCTCCCGGTGCTCGACGCCGGCCATCAGCAGGCCGAGCTCGCCCTCGGTTGCGTCGGGGCCGCGCTCGCCGACGATGCGGCCGGCAAACATCACCAGAATGCGGTCGGAAAGCGAGCGGATCTCGTCGAGCTCGACCGAAACCACCAGCACCGCCTTGCCCTGGTCGCGCATGGCGATGAGGCGCTTGTGGATGAATTCGATGGCGCCGACATCGACGCCGCGCGTCGGCTGACCGACGATCAACACGCCGGGATCCTGTTCCATTTCCCGCGCCAGCACGATCTTCTGCTGGTTGCCGC
This sequence comes from Mesorhizobium sp. M0751, assembly GCF_040320265.1. Classification (NCBI taxonomy): domain Bacteria; kingdom Pseudomonadati; phylum Pseudomonadota; class Alphaproteobacteria; order Hyphomicrobiales; family Phyllobacteriaceae; genus Mesorhizobium; species Mesorhizobium sp. M0751. The sequence goes on along the minus strand of NZ_JAMYPH010000017.1, from coordinate 126,901 downwards.
CGGAGAAATTGGCGGTCTTGAGGCGGCAGTCGGCCGGGCGGATGTCGTATTTGACGATCTTGTCCCTGGCATCGTTACGGATGGCGTCGATGTCGAGGAACGGCCCCTTCAGATAGCGCTCGTCGTCCTGGTAGCCGAGGATCGAATTCTCGTTCTCCTCGAAGGCCAGCACCAGGCCGACGTGATGGCGGTCCTCCGGCACATGGGCGAGGCCGCGCTCGCGCAACTCACCGGGATCGGCGGCGCCGGTGAGGTCGATCGGCTTGCCGTCCAGCATGACCGAGCCCGACACGGCGTGCCTGATGCCGGAAATCGCCTCGAGCAGTTCGGATTGCCCGTTGCCGGCGACGCCGGCAATGCCGACGATCTCGCCGGCATGGACGTCGAAGGAGACGTCGTCGACCATGGTGACGCCGCGGGAATCCTTCACCGTCAGGTTCTTGACCGCGAGCTTGACGCCGCCGGCCTTCGCCTCGCCCTTCTCGACGCGCAGCAGCACACGCCGGCCGACCATCAGTTCGGCCAGCTCCTCGACTGTGGTCTTCCTGGTTTCGCGTGTCGCCACCATCGTGCCTTGGCGCATCACCGACACCGTGTCGGTGATCGCCATGATCTCGCGCAGCTTATGGGTGATCAGCACGACCGTCTTGCCCTGCTCCTTCAACTGCCTGAGGATGCGGAACAGATGGTCGGCCTCGGCCGGCGTCAGCACGCCTGTCGGTTCGTCGAGGATCAGGATCTCGGCGCCGCGATAGAGGGCCTTGAGGATTTCGACGCGTTGCTGCAGGCCGACCGGCAATTCCTCGATGATGGCGTCGGGATCGACTTCGAGCCCGTATTCGCGCTCTAGCCGCTCCAGCTCGGAACGCGCCTTGGCGATGCTCTTCTTCAGCAGCGCATCGCTTTCGGCGCCGAGAATGACGTTTTCCAGCACCGAGAAATTGTCGACCAGCATGAAATGCTGATGCACCATGCCGATGCCGAGCGCGATCGCATCGTTCGGCGTCTTGATCGATGCCGGCTGGCCGCCGACACGGATTTCGCCGGAGTCGGCCTGATAGAAACCATAGAGGATCGACATCAGCGTCGACTTGCCGGCGCCGTTTTCGCCGACGATGCCATGGATGGTGCCGCGCATAATCTCCAGATTGATGTCGCGGTTGGCGCGCACGGCGCCGAAGCTCTTGTCGATGCCGATCAGCTCGATTGCGGCTTGCGCCATGCAGCCTGTTCCCACTGTTATTTTTTTACCGCTTGGTCAAACGCCTAGCATGACGCCCAGTCTGTGCCAATTGGGTCTGTGCCAATTGGGCGGAGCAGGGTTCACTCTCGACAAATCCCGCCATGCTTGTCAATTTCCAACGTGGCCGCAGCCTGCACAATCGTCTGATCGAGGATTTCAAATGACCATGCCCGAGGACCGGCTGACTACGCTGGAAATCCGCGCCGCCGAGCAGGAGAAGACGATCGAGGAACTGTCCGGCCAGATCGCCGAGCAGTGGAAGGTGATCGAGCGCATGCAGCGCAAGCTCGACGCGCTGGCCGAGCGCTTCCTGGCGCTGGAGGAACAAGCCGCACCCGACGTGCCGGTAACCAAGCCGCCGCACTGGTGAGCGGCTGAAATGTAAAACCGCCGGGCTTTCACCCGGCGGCTCGGCAGTCTGCAATGTCGATCAATCAATACGGGCAGGCATTGTCCGACATGTAGTCATGCACCTTGATGGTGCCGGCGATGATGTCGGCCTTGGCTTTTTCGACCGCCGCTTTCATCGCATCGTCGACAAGCGCCTTGTTGTTGTCGTCCATCGCGTAGTCGACGCCGCCTTCCTTGAGGCCGAGATCGTTGACGCCGGCTGTGAACTTGCCGTTCTTGGCATCCATGAAGGTGTTGTAGACGGCAACGTCGACGCGCTTGACCATGGAGGTCAGCACCTTGCCGGGCTGCAAGCCGTTCTGGTTGGAATCGACACCGATGCCGAGCTTGCCCGCGTCGGCCGCCGCCTGCAGCACGCCGACACCGGTGCCGCCTGCCGCTGCGTAGACCACGTCGGCGCCCTGGTCGATCTGCGTCTTGGCGATCTCGCCGCCCTTGGCCGGATCGTTCCAGGCTGCCGGCGTATCGCCGGTCATGTTCTGGATGACGTCGGTGGCGCCGGCGGCCTTGGCGCCGCCGACATAGCCGCAGCCAAACCTGCGGATCAGCGGAATGTCCATGCCGCCGACGAAGCCGACCTTCTTGGTCTTGGAAGCCATCGCCGCCATCACGCCGACGAGGTACGAGCCTTCCTGCTCCTTATAGACCAGGGAGCGGACATTGGGCTTGTCGACGACCATGTCGATGATGGCGAATTTGGTGTCGGGGAACTCGGTGGCGATCTTGTCCAGCGCGTCAGCCCAGGAAAAGCCCGCCATGACGATCGGATTGCGGCCGTCCTCGGCGAAGCGGCGCAACGCCTGCTCGCGCTGGGTGGCATTGCTGACCTCGAATTCCACATAGGGGATGCCGGTCTCGGTCTTGAACTTTTCGGCGCCGTGGAAGGACGCCTCGTTGAACGACTTGTCGAACTTGCCGCCGAGATCGTAGAGGATCGCGGGTTGAATGTCCGCGGCGAAGGCCGGAAGAACCATTGCAGCTGCGGCCATAAGGCCGAGAACGATACGTTTCATGTGATCCACACCCCTGTCGGTTATTTGTCCATTATGCACCGCATGCCGGCCCGGTTCTCCGGCGGGCATGCGGCGTCAGGCAGGAGTGTCTTCCTCCCGCTTCGGGTCAATCTGGCACGGCCCGAAACAAAATTCACGTGGAATTTTGACCCTTTGGAAAAGCATGGCGCCGCAACGCGGCGCCACAGCATATTCATTGCGTCAGGGGCGTAAAATCAGGCGGAGACGGCGGCCGGAATGGCGCAGGAGACGCCGGTTCCCTGCAGGCCGCAATAGCCGTAGGGGTTCTTCGCCAGATATTGCTGGTGGTCTTCCTCGGCGAAGTAGAATTCCGGCGCCGGTGCGATCTCGGTGGTGATCTTGCCGCGTCCGGCACCGCGCAGCGAGGCCTCGTAAGCATCGCGCGAGGCGATCGCAGCCTGGTACTGCGCGTCATTGAACGTATAGATCGCCGAGCGGTAAGTGGTGCCGACATCATTGCCCTGGCGCATGCCTTGCGTCGGGTCGTGACTTTCCCAGAACAGCTTCAAAAGCTCGGCATAGGACACGATCTTCGGATCGTAGACGACGAGCACGACTTCGGCATGGCCGGTGAGCCCGGTGCAGGTTTCCTGATAGGTCGGATTGGGCGTCACGCCGCCGGCATAGCCGGCCGCCGTGACCCAGACGCCCTCGACCTGCCAGAACAGGCGCTCGGCGCCCCAGAAGCAGCCCAGGCCGAACATCGCCGTCTCCAGCCCTTCGGGATAGGGACCCTTGAGCGGCCTGTTCGAGACGAAGTGCTTCGATGCAGTCGGGATCGACCGGTCGCGGCCGGGCAGCGCCTCGGAGGGCTTCGGCAGGTTGAGCTTCTTGTTCAGCATGTCGCTGAGAAACATAGTGCGGTTTCCTTTTCTTCTTGGTTGAGCTTTTCCCGGTCCACGAACGCAGGGTCCGGGAAAGCTGGAATTTCAGGTCGCGGCAAACCGCCCGCTGGGGCGCTGCCGCCTGTAGCCGATGGCGTAAAGAATGAACGCCAGCACCGCGAACACGGCGAAGCCGGGCTGGCTGAGCACCCAGGCGATGGCGCCATCCCACAGCAGCGGATTGACCTTGTCGCGGACGAAGCTTTCGAAGGCGCTGCGCGTATCCGGCGAGACCGCAAGCCAGCTGGTATTAAGCGGGGTCATCACCAGCGCCGAAGCCGCCACCGAGCGGGTCGCATCGAGCACGGCCATGATGACCGAAACCGACAGCGCGACCATTGCAGCGAGACGAAAGATGAAGCGGAACATCCAGACCCTTCCTCCCCAGGAGATTATCAGAATGTCGTGTCGGACTGTTAGATAGGATCTACTTGCTTCGCCTGCAATCGCGACACGCGAAGTTGAACCCGCGACCGCCGGTTCCGCGGAACCGGCGGCGCGCCGGACGGCGAGCACACCTCGGCCGCCCCTTTCGATAGGCTCCCTACCGGTGCACCGGTAACATGGGGTGAGCATCCGTATCCGGCAAAGCGAATAGACTATCGTTATGTCTTGGCATTCGGCACCGGATCGACTAGATGAGCCCCGCGCCTGTTGCTTTGACGGCTCAGGTGCGGGAAAGGGTATCCGCTGGTCGACGGCGCCCACGGCCGGAATTCCGGTCCGGAATCCCAAAGGAGATGCATCTCCCCAACCCGCGCGGCGAAACCGGCCGCGTCGAAAATGCTAAAGACGGAGAGGTGGCCGAGTGGTTGAAGGCGCACGCCTGGAAAGTGTGTTTACGGGAAACCGTAACGCGGGTTCGAATCCCGCTCTCTCCGCCAGATACCAACTTAAGCGTCTGTTATTGTTTCGCTTTGTGAGTTGCGGCCTTTCCGTTCCTAACGTCCGCAAACGATGAAGCTCCGCCACCATGCCGCCGCCCCTTTGTTGACTTTGCTTGGGAATCGGAGTGTCCGGAAAAACCGCAGGGCAGCCCCCAGGATTCGCGTCTGCGGACCCCAATCCGCCCCGCCGGCGCCTACAGGCAATCTACCCCAACGCCCCCCAAGCGGCGCCGGCCACTTTCAGCCCCTTCGTTCCAAAGTTGGCTTCCAGTCGCGATTGCGCGCCCGCTGATGGCCTTCGTAGTCAGGAATGCATGCGAAGAAGGTCGGTCACGGCCGGCAGCCTTGCAATTTGAGCAGACAAAGAGCCCGACCAAGTCGTCATGCATCGAGCCGTGGTCATGGCCGAGCCTGTCAATCAGCGCCTGGATGTCACGTTTCGTCGATTTGCAGCACATCGGGTGCGCACAATTGAATAGATCGTTTCGCGGGCGGACAGAGTGTCGGCGAGGGTCTTTCGAGTCATGGCGATTTTCCGTTGAAGGGGCTCGCCGCAACGGGAGGATTATATTCCTTAATGCTGATCCCCTGCATTGTCTCGTGCGGAATGGGCTCTCCGGCATTAGACAGGGATATCCGGAGTTCGCCGTCTCGGGTGGTGGCTTCGACCTTAATGGGCATGCCCGCGGCACAAAGTTACAGGTTCGAATCCTCTCCGGCGCAGCATTGCCGCAGTTCCTTGCCGACAACTATTCCTGCTGGAATTGACAGGGCCAATTTTCAGGCCTCGTCAAGCCCGAAGGCAACTCGGTCCGCGCGTCTCCGCAAGCCATGTTGAGCTGCCACTGGGACAGACCCGCCGAATTGGAAAGGTCGAGGCCCTCGATACGGGTCAGAAAGAAAAAGGCGCGGTCAAAGTCTATCGGCGCGGTGAACCTCGCTCCTCGGAAGTCCGCGCGTGCGAGATTGGCAAACGAAAAGCGGCTGCCGCTGATATCGGCGTCATGGAACTGCGCACGACCCAATTCCGCCTTTGTGAAATCAACATTGGTCAGATTGGCGTCCTGGAAATTCGAGCGCTGCATTTCTGCGCTCGCAAACACAGCGCCCTGCGCGTCCATACGGCTGAAGTCGGTCCTGTAGGCCTCGATTCTGTCGAACCGGGCGCCTTTGGCGGTCGAGTCGGCCAAGGAAGCACGCACAAGAGTTGCCTTCTCAAGATTTGCCGCACGGAGATTGGTGTTCCTGAGGTCGGTCGAAGTGAAATCAACACCGAACAGGTTCGCCCCGCTCAGGTCCTGTCCATCTAGGATGAGAAGCTTCTTGTCACACTCTTGCCAATTGACGCCAGGCGTCGCGGCTGCGTCGCAATTTTGAGCGGCAGCGGCGTTCTGCCAAGCAAACACAGTGCAAACCGCTAGAACCAAGCCGGATGTGCCGTAAGCTCTGGTTCGCCTCAAAGTCATTGTTGCTGGACCTCTGCTACTCGCCGACACTCACCCTTACCACATCTGCTGACACTCGAGCCACGGTGACCACATGGCTGTGCTCGCGGCGCATTGGGTCAAGCCTGGTGTGAAGCTCCGCGTCAAACACCTTCGCGGCGAATTCTAGGCGGCCAGCTTACATTAGCCAGAGTGAACAGAACGTGACTACGGGCCAGGCCTTCACACCTTCGCCTTGCACCAGCCCGCCCACCTAGCATGCCCCGCCATCGCGAACGGCCCAGCACGGGCGAAAGACAAGCTCCTTCCTGCTGCGCCGCGTGCAGTCGGAACAAATGGGATCGACGCCGGTTAACAATCGAAGGGACCGCAAACGAAGCGGTATGATGATGATTGATATTTTTAGCTTCGAACTGGCCAATGCCAGGCTGCGCGTTAAACGGGCCGAGCGCTCGCTGAAGCGTGCGAATGAACTGTTGTTGAACGATGGCTGTGTCGCCGTCAATCTCGCGTTGTGCGACCGCATACGGTCTGAGCAAAAACGCGTGATTGAGGCCCGGGAACGCATGACGAAGATCGATCGGAAGAATTGACCCATGATGCTCGCGACCCTCCACCTTGAAACTGCGAGATACGGCGACGAATATCGCGTCGCAAGGCTCGCGCTGTTGAGGCAGCAAATGATACGGCACATCAAGCGCACAGACGCCTCGGCGCAGAAAGTCGAACAATCGCTGGCAAGATTGGCCGAAGCAAACACGCTCGGGGACCGGTTCGCGCAACAGTAGGTCCGCGCGCTCTACCGTCGTTTGACGATGACCCCGTCGTGCTGCGTCGCCAACAACAAGGCTGCATCAACGTCGCACCTGCGCTCGCTGGGCGTCGCGCCCCAAAAGCACAAGGCAGTCGTTTCGGCGAAGATCCAAGAAGTGTCGATATTTTCACCTTCCTAGGGACGCAGGCACAACGCCAGAATGAAGGCCGCGATAAGCAGCATGGCAGGCAGAGGGGCGCGCGAAGGCTACTGAGCGGCTTTCATCTCGCCGCACCCTTGCCTCAGATCAGCCTACAACCAATCGGCCCGCGCTTCACCAGAAGCACGGGCTTTGGTCGACTCGGCACTATCGCCGCCCCGTCTAGCGCGGGACCGCTTGTATTCCCGAGACTGAGCGCTCTGTTTCGCTGGAGAAAACCACGAAGGCAAAGATCAGCACGGCGACAGCGACAATCATTGAGCCGGTGGCGACGATCGGCTCGAGCGCCGGATTTCCCTGCAGCATCAGGTAAAGCGCCGGCAGCATCACGACCAGGCCGAGATTGTAGACGCCGTAGTGGATCATCGCGCTCCTGCGGGCCGCCTTCGCCGGGTTCAGCGCATAATAGCCGCCGAATATTGCACTGGTGACCCATCCCAGCAGGTTGATGTGCGCGTGAGCCGGAAACGCGCCGTGATCGCCTGAAATTGCCATCTGCAGGCCAGCTGCAATTCCCAGAATTAGAAAGACGATAGCTGTCTTGAAAAAGAGTTCCGAAACCTTAGGCATGTCATTCTCCCAAACCCGTTTTGCCGCCGCATCATGCTGTGGTTCCAGCGATCTTTGCCAAGGGACCGTCGGGCCTGCGGCACCATTTGTCGCCGGCCTGACAGCCCGTTGGCGGTCGGCCGCCGGGCCTGGCCGGTTGCGAGTCCAGCCAGCAAAAAATATGCACTCACGCTAATTTAATTGCAACATTACCGGCCAGGCTTCCATGTCGTTCTCGCCAGGGAAGTGTCCTGCACGATCGTCGTGCCACACGCGCCAAAGGTCTGCCCGTCAGTGTTGCAGCAAAGCCTCGCCAAACTTCTCCCACAGCTGTTCGCAATCTGTTGCTCTGAGGCTGGGGGTTCCGAGTGGGCCATATCTGATCACGGCGGCGTGAACGTCATAGCCAACAATAGGTGCATTGGCGACAAAGTGGATAGCCTCGCCCAATCGGCGAGAGCCAATTGGCGCATCGGTTTTGTTGGTGATGTCGAAGACACCACAAATATCCACTTCCTGATTTCTGGCTGCCAACGCAGCTTCCATTACCTGTTCGTGCATCATCGAAGTCTCTCCTATCGGTCTAAGTCCAAGAACCGCGGCTTGTGCTGGCCCGGCAACTGACAACCGGCAAATCGAAGTGCCTTTTGCAGCATCTCGATTGGCTCTTGCTGCGAGCCACTCCGCCCGCTCCCGCGGCAGGCCGATAAGGCAACTGCCAGCGAAATTCGCAGGCACGTCCACGGTCGCATCAAACACGGCCCACGTGCCAGTCGGCTCCTGAACGGGCAAAAACCTCATAACAGCGCCTGCTAATATACTATGTCGACTGTGAGGACGGGACTTTTTTCCTGCATCAACTAAACGAATGAGAGCTGGTGTCGAAGTGCCGGGCGACGCTCGTCGAAAACAAGTCGTCGGCGACATCGCCAGGATCGAAGGTGCGCCTGATCTGCGATCCGGCCGCATTCGGGGCTCGCCGACAGGGACAAGCACGAGATGCCGGAGACAAGCGCGGCCAAATGTTCATCCAGAATCGCGATTTCGTTGCGGATAGATCGTCTCGCCGCGCTTCAGCATCTCCACGAAAGCCGCGATCTTCTTCTTGCGTCCCGCTTCGGTCTTCATGTTGTGGGTGCGGAAGGCGAGCGCGAAGCGGTTTTGCCCGCTTAGCTTTGCCAGCATCTCTTTCGCCCTGGGCTCGGCGTCTATTGCCGCCTGCAGATCGTCGGGGATCTTCATCTCCTTGCCGCTCCTATAGGCGCGCGCCCAGCGGCCATCTGCCTTGGCTGCCTCGACTTGTTTCAGCCCGTGCTCGGTCATCCGGCCCTCCTCGATCAGCCGGGCGACATTGTCGACATTGATCTGGCTCCAGGTGCTCTTCTTGCCGCGCGGGGTGTAGCGCTGCAGGTAGCTTTTGCCGTCCAACGCCTTTCGCACCGCATCGATCCAGCCCCAGCACAACGCCACGTCGATGGCTTGCTTCGGCGTAATCGACGGCAGTCCCGAATCGAGCTTGTGGATCTTGATCCAGACTTCGTCCTCGCTGTCGTGATGCTCGCCAAGCCAGGCATGGAAGCTTTCCGCGTCCCTGAACTCGCGCACCTTGGCGGGGTCGACCTTGACGGGCGCCATCAGCCGGTCGGCCCTTGACGCAGACGCGTAACGATGCCGAACCGCTTGCCGGCCGCGCGCGCGCTCATATCAGCTCCAAGTCCGCAATCCGCAGGCGTGATGATTCTCGCCGGCACGCATTCAGCCCGCACGATTGGGCGTGCCGAGGACATGGGATTTCGGCGGCAGCATGACATCGTCGAATGTCTGCGTGAACATCGCCGCCGCAAAGAAAGCGACGGCGCGCAGGGTTTCGGTGCCGGTGTTGACGAGGTCGTGCCGGACCGGCGTCGGAAGTACCAGGACGCTGCCGGGCCCGACCGGGTGGGTGGTGCCGCCCTCCATATGTAGCTCGCCGGTGCCGGCGATGATGTATTGCGTCTCCTCTGTGGCGTCGCTGTGCCAGCCGAGCCGCTTGCCGGGCTCGATCTCGTAGACAATGACCGAGGACTGGGTGGTGCCGTGCCCGCCGTAAGCCGCGAAGGCGCCGGCCCATTTGACCGACGGGTCGTCCTCTGCCCAAACCAGCGAACGTTCGAGCCTGTCGGATGCGACGACTGCTGTCATGGCTTCGTTCCTCTCAGCGAATTGCGAACACGAAACTAAATGATTTTTCTGGTCTGCGTCAGCAAAACTGACTGCCAACCGTTTCCTCGCCCATTGCGCGTGACGATTTGTCGGCGAGCCGCGATCCAATCTATTCTACTCTCGGGCAGGATCACTGAGCCGATTCCCCAATACAACCAAGCCTTTACCTTTTAGCCAGTTTGGGGTTGCCCCTGCGTTGCGTTCGTGGTCCGGTACAACCAGGGCGCTCAATGCGGCATTCGGCAACGGTCGCCTCACCGACCGTCAAGGCAACACACCGTCAGGCCAACCCAGGAGATAGCAATGGGCATTTTCGACAGTATCAAAGGTGCGATTTTTGGAAACGCGGTTGCGGCCGAAGCGCCACTGGCGCAACCGTCTCCCGCGCCTGCTTCGAGCACGGCCACCCAGCCGACGGCGCCTACCCGATCCGCCCCGGCTGCAACCCCGGCCTCAGCAGCGCCGGCCGCGCCGTCCTCTGCTCCGGACATCGCTGCCATTCTCGACAAGGCGGTGGCCGCGAAGGGACAGAAGCTCAACTGGAAGAATTCGATCGTTGATCTGATGAAGGCTCTGAATATCGACAGTAGCCTCGGCGCCCGCAAGGAGCTTGCGCACGAGCTGAACTACACCGGCGACATGAACGACACCGTAACGATGAATCTGTGGCTGCACGACGCACTGATGAAAAAGCTGGCCGAGAATGGCGGCAAGCTTCCGAGCGACCTTGCCGCCTAGAGTCACAAGACGAGCAATTCCGGGAAATGTGTGACGGTTTTCCGTCCGGAATTGTGTAACAAAAAAGCCAGACCGGTTCGGCGTTTCCGTGGAACGACGAACCGTCCTGGTCCTGCCCGCATCGTGGCTCTTGCCGCGCTGGCTTCAGCCGCAACCGAGCAGACCACACTGTCAAGCAATCAGACTGCCAAGTAAAATTGAGACCGATCCCGGCCGCCGGGATCGGTCTTTGGCGAAGTGACATGGCACAAAAGCGCTGCCGCCTCGCGCCCGGATTGCCCCACGCAAAACCGACGATTTCGGTCGCTGGCCCCACGCTGGTAGGACCACCATTTCGCTGGCGAAATGCGACGTTCGGCGTATCATTCTCCCGGGAGAGGGTTCATGGTGGGAGGAAGCCAATGAACGTGGTGCAGCGGATGGCTTTCGCCGACTTGACGGCCCAAGAGCTTGTTTCATCTGCGCTTTCACGATTCGGCGCCGGCGACACCATATCGACGAGGGCGATGCTGGACATCGTTCGCAGGACGGCCCCTGCCTGCGGCGACAGTGACGACGATCTCGTCGAGCTTATCGTCATGACGGCCGTTGGTAGGACCATGGGCGTCATGTTCGACCATCGCTCCCATTAGCAATCCGGAACGAATACCAGGCTGCGCCCAGGAATAGCGGCGGGCGGTTGACAGCGCCGCCAAAGAGGCCAGCCTGTTTGTGCGTGAAGGTCGGCCTGGCGCCAAGACCTTGCTTTGAGCAAAACCGCTGCTCATGCCGGGTCATGCCCGAAGGCGGTAATTGGGCGACACGCACGAAGGAACTCGCTGAAATCTTGCCCGTTATGCTCTCGTTGAGATGAGGAGAGCTGCCATGGCCGACGACAAAAACAAGACCGACAGTCGCGACCGCTCACGAGTGGCGGGCGGCGAAGACTACGAGGTACGTCACTTCGCCGAGGAAGCGGGCATCACCCCGGATCAGGCACGCACGCTGATCAAGCGCCACGGCACCGACCGCAAGGTGCTGAACGAAATCGCCGAGAGCATAAGAGCGTCGTAATGGCTGACAAGAAAACCGCAATGGCCGACCGCAAGACGCGCGATCCGGACGAAAAGGAGGCTCTGCGTCTGGCCGAAACCACCGACGTTTCGCCGAAGCAGGCGAAGGATCTGATGCGCAAGCACGGCAAGGACAGCCCGAAGGTCGAGAAGGAAGCCAAGAACTTCAAGGCCGAGGGCTGAACGCGCCAAGCCGGTTGGAAGCGCGGCACAGGGTTGTGGCCGCAATCTTGCGGCTTATCGGTTTTCTAACAAATTCGGCCTATCCCTTCCGCTATCGCGGCTCAGGGATGGCATATGCGCGGGATATCTGGTGAGGCGAGGCCGTCGATAGACGACATACGGCATGTGAGGCTGGTATTTTGCCTGCTGGCGGCGGTCGTGATGGCGGCGGCGCTCCTCGCCTTTGCCACCTCCCTCCTGCAGGATCCCGATAGCTGGTGGCACATCAAGGTCGGCATGGATATGCTGGCAAGCCGCACATTCCCCACTGTCGACATCTATTCCTACACTTTTGCCGGCCAGCCATGGATCGCCAAGGAATGGCTTAGCCAGGTTCTCCTTGCAATTGCCTTTGAAGCCGGCGGCTGGAACGGCGTGGTGCTGCTGGCGACTGCAGTAATCGCGCTGACGATCTTCTTGACGTCGTGGTATCTCAGCGCGTGGTTGAAGCCGACGCTGGCGATAGGAGTGACGCTGGTTCTCGCGCTGGTGATCGGGCCGATCTACGTCGCCCGGCCGCACATCTTTACCTTGCCTATCATCGTCGTCTGGACCGCCGGTCTTTTCCAGGCCGCACGCAACGAGAAAGCGCCGCCTTTATGGTTGCTGGCGCTGCTTTGCCTGTGGGCCAATCTCCATGCCACCTTCACCTTCGGTTTCGTCATCGCCGCCTTCGCCGGCCTCGACCTCGTCATGCGCACGCGCTTGTCGAACCCTCGGCTGCTGGCCAAGTGGATCGCTTTCGGGCTGCTTTGCCCGCTGGTCAGCCTGCTCAATCCCTATGGCGTCAAGGCCATACTCGCCACATTCACCGTGGCCTATGGCAATGAGGCGGTGCCTTACATTGCGGAGTGGCAGCCATTCGACGCCTCGCGGCATACCCTCCAGGAGGTGGCCCTTCTGGTGGCATTTTTCGGGCTGCTCGTGTCGAGATTGCGCATTGGCTGGGCCAAGGCGCTGTTCCTTGCCTTTACGTTGCACGTCTATCTCACCCACATACGGTTCATGTATCTGTTCTTTCTTCTCGTGCCGGTGGTCCTTGCCGTCGAGGTCGCGCAACAATATCCAGCGCTTTCAGCCGAGAAATGGGCGGCGGAAAAGCGCGACGGACTTGAACAATTTTTCGCACGGCAATTTTCCAGGATTTGCGCTGGACTTGCCGTTTTGCCGGTTTTGGCGGCTGCCGCCTTCACGACCTATCCGGTCGCGCCGAGCCAGAAGACCTCGGCGAGAGACGCACTGGCCTTCGCCCAAACCCATAATCTGTCGGGCAATCTGCTGAACTCCTACGATTTCGGCGGCACGCTGATTTTCCACGGCATCAAGACGTTTATCGACGGCCGCGCGGATCAGCTCTTCCTGAATGGCTTTACGGAAACGGATGAGCAGACGGGGCACAGCCGGGGCAAGCCAATCCTGAAAGCCCAACTCGACAAATATGCGATAGACTGGGCATTGTTGACCGCCGACGACAGCCGCATTCCGTTCTTCGACGAACTGGGCTGGAAGCGGGCCTATACGGACGATTACGCGGTGATCTATACCCGCGCGGACTGATCCCGGCAGCTTCGCGCGCCGGTGCGCACCTCCCTCCTAAAGCTGTGGCCAGCGCCGAGGCGGCGAAATCCTTATGGGATTTTAATTTCTTTGCTCGGCGTCCCGTCTCGAACCTTTATGGCACTTTGATCCATATTCGCCGGAGCGATGTATCCGGCCGCCGATATGATGCGGCGCGCGGGCTTGGATAGTTTTGTCTAAGTTTACGGAACAAACAAATATAGGGAAATGCACGGTTGGACATAGTTGTTATCGCGACTGGAATTGCGTTCTTTGCTCTATGCTTCGGCTACATCAAAGCCTGCGACAAGCTATAATTTTAGGGGACCGTAACATGCTATTCGACTATATCCTCGGTGGCGCCGTGACCTTGTTTCTTCTCGCTTACCTGACATACGCCCTCGTTCGCCCGGAACGCTTCTGATCTCCGCTGGCAAGGAGCCAACCCCATGACAATCAACGGATGGCTGCAGATCCTCGTCTATTGCGGGATCGTCGTTTTGCTGGCCAAGCCGCTCGGCGGCTACATGCATCGCGTTTTCAGCGGCGAGCGCACATTCCTGTCGTCAATTCTGGCCCCGCTCGAGCGCGGGCTCTACCGCATATCAGGGACCAGCGAGCGCGAGGAGCAGCACTGGACCTCCTATGCGGCGGCCCTGCTGTTCTTTAACCTGGCCGGCTTCCTGGTGCTCTATTTCATGCAACGGCTGCAAGGCGGCCTGCCCTACAATCCGGCCGGCATGACCGCCGTCGAACCTGGGCTGGCCTTCAACACCGCCGCCAGCTTCATGACCAACACCAACTGGCAGAACTACGGCGGCGAAAGCACGATGTCCTACCTCGTGCAGATGGCCGGCTTGACCGTGCAGAACTTTCTGTCGGCGGCGACCGGCATCGCCATTGCGGTCGCGCTGATCCGCGGCTTTGCCAGGGCCTCAGGCAAATCCATCGGCAATTTCTGGGTCGATATGACCCGCTGCACGCTCTATCTGCTCTTGCCGTTCTGCATCGTCCTGACGCTGGTCTATGTCTATCTTGGCACGCCGCAAACGCTCGCTGCCTACGTCAACGCGACGACGCTCGAAGGTGCGCAGCAGACCATCGCAGTCGGGCCTGTCGCTTCGCAGATCGCTATCAAAATGCTTGGCACCAACGGCGGCGGTTTCTTCAACGCCAATGCAGCGCATCCCTTCGAAAATCCCGACGCGATCTCCAACCTGCTCCAGATGGTGACGATCTTCGCCCTCGGCGCGGCGTTGACCAATGTCTTCGGCCGCATGGTCGGCAACCAGCGCCAGGGCTGGGCAATTCTATCGGCGATGGGCGTGCTGTTCATCGCCGGCGTTGCCGTTTGCTACTGGGCGGAAGCCGCTGGGAATCCGCTCGTCCATGCGCTGGGCATCGATGGCGGCAACATGGAGGGCAAGGAGAGCCGTTTCGGCATCGCCCTGTCGGCACTGTTTGCCGTCATCACCACGGCCGCGTCCTGCGGCGCGGTCAATGCCATGCATGACAGCTTCACCGCACTTGGCGGCATGATCCCGATTATCAACATGCAGCTCGGCGAGGTCATTGTCGGCGGCGTCGGCGCCGGCTTCTACGGTATCCTGATGTTCATCGTCATCGCCGTCTTTGTCGCCGGGCTGATGGTCGGACGTACGCCCGAATATCTCGGCAAGAAGATCGAGGCCAAGGAGGTCAAGATGGCGATGCTGGCCGTGCTCTGCCTGCCGCTGGCAATGCTGATCTTCACCGCTATCGCGGTGGTGCTGCCGACCGGCGTTGCTTCCATCGCCAATACCGGTCCACATGGCTTCTCCGAAGTTCTCTATGCCTACACCTCGGCCGCGGCGAACAATGGCTCCGCCTTTGGCGGTCTCAGCGGAAACACGCCCTGGTACAACATAACGCTCGGCATCGGCATGCTGATGGGCCGCTTCCTGGTCATCATTCCAGCGTTGGCGATTGCTGGCTCGCTGGTTGCGAAGAAGACGGTCCCTGCCTCCGCCGGCACCTTCCCGACCGACGGTCCACTGTTCGTCGGGCTGCTGGTCGGGGTCATCCTGATCGTCGGTGGCCTGACCTTCTTCCCGGCCCTGGCGGTCGGACCGATCGTCGAGCACCTGGCGATGATTCACGGTCAGACATTCTGAAACGGCCATGCCCTGGTTCAAGATCATACCTCGAAAGGTCCGGCATCGCCCCGAGCCGGAGGGGGAGAAAACGCCCCCTCCTTTCCCGACGTTGTCCACATTCCTCGCTATTGCGGCAGCCTTGATCGTGATCTGGCTGCTGGCTTACGGGCCGCCGCACCTTCGTTCGGCACACGATCGACCGGTCAACAACATCGACACTGGAGCCACCAAATGAGCCCGTCGAAATCCGTGAGCATCATGGATACCCGCATTCTGTGGCCCGCTATCGCCGGTTCCTTCAGAAAACTGAACCCGCGCACCTTGATGCGGAACCCGGTGATGTTCGTCGTCGCCGTCGTCTCGGCGCTAACCACCGTGCTGTTCGTCAAGGATCTCGTTACCGGCGGCGGCGATCTTGGCTTCACGCTGCAGATCATCATCTGGCTGTGGTTCACCGTGCTCTTCGCCAATTTCGCCGAAGCGGTGGCCGAAGGCCGCGGCAAGGCGCAAGCTGACTCGCTGCGTCGGGCGCGCACCGAGACGCAGGCCAAGCTGTTGAACGGCGGCGACCGCCGCAAGTTCAAACTGGTGCCCGGCACCAGCCTGAAGGTCGGCGACATCGTGCTTGTCGAAGCCGGCGACATCATCCCCTCGGACGGCGAGGTGGTCGAAGGCGTAGCATCGGTCAACGAGGCGGCCATCACCGGCGAATCCGCACCGGTCATCCGCGAATCCGGAGGCGATCGTTCGGCGGTGACTGGCGGCACGCAGGTCTTGTCCGACTGGATCCGCGTGCGCATCACTGCGGCTGCCGGCCATACATTCCTCGACCGCATGATCTCGTTGGTCGAGGGCGCCGAGCGCCAGAAGACACCCAACGAGATCGCGCTCAACATCCTGCTCGTCGGCATGACGCTGATCTTCGTGCTGGCGACGGCGACGATCCCGAGCTTCGCCTCGTATTCGGGCGGCTATATCTCGGTGACCGTGCTGGTCGCCCTGTTCGTCACGCTGATCCCGACCACGATCGGCGCCCTGCTGTCAGCGATCGGCATTGCCGGCATGGACCGCCTGGTGCGCTTCAACGTGCTCGCCATGTCGGGCCGCGCCGTCGAGGCGGCCGGCGACGTCGACACGCTGCTGCTCGACAAGACCGGAACCATCACGCTGGGCAACCGCCAGGCGACGGCATTCCGTCCGGTCAAGGGCGTCACCGAACAGGAACTGGCCGACGCGGCCCAGCTTGCCTCGCTTGCCGACGAAACGCCGGAAGGCCGCTCGATCGTCGTCCTGGCGAAGGAAAAATACGCCATCCGCGCCCGCGACATGGCAAGCCTTCACGCGACGTTCGTGCCCTTCACCGCGCAAACCCGCATGAGCGGCGTCGATCTGGAAGGCTCCACGGTTCGCAAGGGCGCAGTCGATGCGGTGCTTGCCCACGTCAACCTCTCGACCGTTGCCACAGGCAGTACGCGCCCCGGCAGCGACACCGTCCGCGACCTCCAGGGGATCGCCGACGAGATCGCCAAATCCGGCGGCACCCCACTGGCCGTCGAGCGCGACGGGCGCCTGCTCGGCGTCGTCCACCTGAAGGACATCGTCAAGGGCGGCATCGCAGAACGCTTTGCCGAATTGCGCCGCATGGGGATCCGCACGGTGATGATAACCGGCGATAATCCGATGACCGCGGCGGCGATAGCGGCGGAAGCCGGCGTCGACGACTTCCTTGCCCAGGCGACGCCCGAGGACAAGCTGAAGCTAATCCGCGACGAACAGGCCAAGGGAAAGCTGGTCGCGATGTGCGGCGACGGCACCAACGATGCGCCGGCCCTTGCCCAGGCCGATGTCGGCGTTGCCATGAACACCGGCACGGTTGCGGCGCGCGAGGCCGGCAACATGGTCGACCTCGACAGCGATCCGACCAAGCTGATCGAGGTCGTCGAAATCGGCAAGGCGCTGCTGATGACGCGGGGGTCGCTGACCACCTTCTCCATCGCCAACGACGTGGCCAAGTATTTTGCCATTATCCCGGCAATATTCGCAGTCTTCTACATCGCCCCGGGCCAGACTGCCGGGCCACTGCAAGCGCTCAACGTCATGCATCTGGCGACGCCGCAGAGCGCTATCCTCTCGGCCATCATCTTCAACGCGCTGATCATCATTGCGCTGATCCCGCTGTCGCTGAGGGGCGTCAAATACCGCGCGGTCGGCGCCGGTGCCCTGCTCAGCCGCAATCTCATTGTCTATGGCCTCGGCGGCGTCGTCGTCCCCTTCGTCGGCATCAAGGTGATCGACATGGCCATCACTGCTCTCGGTCTCGCATAAGGAACCACGTCGATGCTCAATCAAATCAGGCCCGCGATCGTCATGATCGTCTTCTTCACCGTTCTGACGGGTTTGGTCTATCCGATCGGCATGACCGGCATTGCCCAGGCGCTGTTTTCGTGCCAGGCCAATGGCAGCCTGATCGAGAAGGATGGCAAGCTCGTCGGTTCCGAGCTGATCGGCCAGGCTTTCGCCAGCGACCGCTATTTCCATGGCCGCCCGTCGGCTGCCGGCGACGGCTACAATGCCGCCGCCTCCGGCGGCTCGAATCTCGGCCCAACCAACCCGAGGCTCATCGACCGTATCAAGAGCGACGCCGAACAGTTGAGAGCAGAAAACCCGAACCAGCCGGTGCCGATGGATCTGGTCACCACGTCCGGCAGCGGGCTCGATCCGCATATCAGCCCCGATGCGGCCTATTTTCAGGTTGCCAGGGTGGCCAAGGCCAGGGGCGTCGATGAATCCAGGATCAAATCGGTTGTCGACAGCCAAGTCGAGGACCGCGAGTTGGGCTTCATCGGCGAGCCGGTGGTCAATGTGCTGGCCCTCAACCTTGCACTGGACGATGCGATGAAACAATGAAAGGCGGCGCCGGGATCGACACCGAAGCCGGCGCCGTTCATGATTGACCCTTATGCCAGACGACAGCCGCACCGCCGAAACCAGGCCGTCTCCCGACGCGCTGCTCGCGCATGCCGAGCGGGAGGAGCGCGGTCGCCTGAGGATATTTCTCGGCGCCGCCCCCGGTGTCGGCAAGACCTACGAGATGCTGATGTCGGGCCGCGCCAGGCTGGCCGACGGAGTCGACGTGGTGATCGGCATCGTCGAGACGCACGGCCGCAAGGAAACCCAGACGCTGGTCGAAGGCTACGAGGTCATTCCTCGCCTTGAGATCGACTACAAGGGGCGGGTCCTCGAGGAGATGAACCTCGACGCCATCCTCGCCCGGCGCCCGGCGCTGGTACTGGTCGACGAACTCGCCCATACCAACGCGCCAGGCAGCCGTCATCCCAAGCGCTACCTCGACGTCCAGGAAATCCTGACGCACGGCATCGACGTCTACACGACTCTCAACATCCAGCACGTCGAGAGCCTGAACGATGTCGTGGCGCAGATCACCCGCATCAGGGTGCGGGAAACTATCCCCGACTCCATCATCGACCAGGCCGACGACATCGAGATCGTCGACCTCACCCCCGACGACCTGATCAAGCGGCTTGAGGAAGGCAAGGTCTACATCCCCAGCACCGCCCAGCGCGCCATCGAGAACTACTTCTCGCCGGGTAACCTGACGGCGCTTAGGGAACTGGCGCTGCGCCGCACCGCCCAGCGTGTCGACGAGCAGTTGCTCAACCATATGCAGGCCCACGCCATTCCGGGACCGTGGGCGGCGGGGGAAAGGGTACTCGTCTGCGTCGATGCGCGTCCGGGCGGGGCGGCCCGTGTACGCTATGCGCGGAGGTTGGCCGACCGGCTCCGCGCCCCCTGGACGGCGCTTCATGTCGATACCCCTCGTTCAGCTGCCATGCCCGAGGAGGACAAGGATCGGCTGGCGACGCAACTGCGCCTTGCCGAGCAGCTCGGTGCCGAGGTGACGACCATTCCGGGTCAGAACGTCGCGCAAGACATCGTTCGCCACGCGACGGCGAACAACTTCACCCATATCGTGATCGGCAGGCCGACCCGATCGCGCTGGCGCGAATTGATCGAAGGCTCGCTCACCTATGATCTCATCCGCGACGCCGGCAACATCAGCGTCCATGTAATTTCGGGAACCGACAAGGGCACCGACGCACCCTCGAAAAATGTCAGCGCGGCAACCGAGCAGAAGCAGTTTCAGGTTAGGCCCTACCTGCTAGCCACAGCCTATGTCATGGGCTCCCTCGCCTTCAGCACTGTTCTCGACCAGTTTCTCGACGTTCGCAATCTGGCCATTGTCTTTCTACTGGCGGTGCTCACATCGGCTGTAACGAGCGGGCTCTGGCCAGCCTTGTACGCCTGTGTCGTCAGCGCCCTTGCATTCAATTACTTTTTCCTAGAGCCGCGCTACACACTGACGATCAGGGAGCCGGAGAGCATCGTTGCGCTTGCCGTGTTCCTTGTTGTCGCCGTTATCGCCAGCAATCTGACGGCGCGGGTGCAGCGTCAGGCGATCGCCGCCAGCTCACGGGCGCGCGCCACGGAAGACATCTATAAGTTTTCAAAGAAGCTCGCCGGCGCCGGCACCTTGGACGACGTGCTATGGGCCACTGCCTTCCAGATCGCCTTGATGCTGAAGCTGCGCGTGGTGCTGCTTTTGCCTGAGGACGGCACAATCGCGGTCAAAGCCGGCTACCCGCCCGACGACACGCTGGCCGAGGCCGATATCGCAGCAGCCCGCTGGGCGTGGGAGCATAACCGCGCCGCCGGGCGCGGCGCCGACACCCTGCCCGGAGCAAAACGCCTCTATCTGCCCCTGCGGACCGGACGCACGGCAGTGGGCGTTGTCGGCCTCGACAACGACAAGCAAGGTCCGCTGCTAACACCCGAGCAGCAGCGTCTGCTCGATGCGCTCGCCGACCAGGCGGCGGTCGCCATCGAGCGCATCCAGCTCGTTGCCGATGTTGACCGGGCCCAGCTTGCGGCCGAGGCAGATCGTCTGCGCTCGGCCTTGCTCACTTCCATTTCCCACGATTTAAAAACGCCGCTTGCCGCCATCATGGGCGCGGCCGGAACACTCAGGCACTTCGAGGCCGCACTTCCCGAGCAGGACCGGGCGGAACTGCTGTCGACCGTGCTTGATGAATCGGAAAGGCTGAACCGCTTCATCGCCAACCTGCTCGACATGACCAAAATCGAATCCGGCACGATGCAGCCGAATTATGCGTTTCACTATCTCGGCGACATTGTCGGCTCAGCCCTGCATCGGGCCCGCAAAATCGTCGGCGAGCACAAGACCGAGATCGATATTCCATCGGATCTGCCGATGTTGCGGGTTGACCCCGTTCTGTTCGAACAGGTGCTGTTCAACCTCCTCGACAATGCTGCAAAATACGCGCCCCCAGGTTCGACGATCCGCCTGCAGGCCTGGGCCGACAACGGCTTCGTCATCCTGCAGATAATGGATGAGGGACCAGGCATTC
This sequence comes from Mesorhizobium sp. M0751, assembly GCF_040320265.1. Taxonomy (NCBI): domain Bacteria; kingdom Pseudomonadati; phylum Pseudomonadota; class Alphaproteobacteria; order Hyphomicrobiales; family Phyllobacteriaceae; genus Mesorhizobium; species Mesorhizobium sp. M0751. The sequence continues at coordinate 106,121 of NZ_JAMYPH010000017.1, read as the reverse complement.
CGCCGGCAGACCTGGAGCGCGTCTTCGACACGTTCTACCGTGTGCGCAAGGGCGACCAGGTGCGTGCCGGCACCGGGCTCGGATTGTCGATTTGCCGTGGCTTCATTGAAGCGATGGGCGGGACTCTCTCGGCGGCAAACAGAACCGACCGCTCTGGTGCGGTTTTCACCATCAAGATGCAGGTGGTGCCGACAGAGCTGCCCAACCTCGGCGAACCCGATGCAGGCCATCAGAATATGGACGATCTGGCATGACGAGCCTGGACGTCAGGATATTGGTGGTCGACGACGAACCGCCGATCCGAAAACTGCTTCGCGTCGGGCTCGGCAGCCAGGGCTATGCGATCAGCGAGGCGCCGAACGCCAACGTGGCGATCGAATTTATGGCGGCGGAAAAACCGGACCTGATCCTGCTCGATCTCGGCCTGCCCGGCATGAGCGGTCATGATTTGCTGCGCAAATGGCGCGACGACGGCCTCGATATTCCCGTGGTCATCCTTTCCAGCCGCACCGACGAGGCCGGCATCGTCTCGGCCCTCGAACTCGGCGCCGACGATTATATCACCAAGCCGTTCGGTATGAACGAGCTTGTGGCACGCATCCGCGTAGCGCTTCGCCACAAGTTCCAGAAGCAGGGTGAGAGACCGGTGTTCCAAACCGGCGACCTCTCCGTCGATCTGGTGAAGCGCATCGTCAAGGTCGAGGACAGGGAGATAAAGCTCTCGCCGAAGGAGTACGACATTCTTCGCACCTTGGTGCAGCACGCCGGCAAGGTTCTCACCCACCAGTTCCTGCTGAAGCAGGTCTGGGGCGACTCCACCGACGTTCAATATCTCAGGGTCTACGTCCGGCAGATCAGGCAAAAGATCGAAAAAATGCCCGACCAGCCCCGCTATATCACCACCGAGACCGGCGTCGGATACCGGCTGCGCGAAGTCGATTGACGCGACGAGCATCCGAAGCCGCAATGCCTCTCCCAATCCACTTCAGATCAGCGGCGGCCATGGCGTCGTCGGACAAAAGCCCTATATTAAGGGAGATTGGTTTGTGCGGGAATGAACGAATGCCGCGGCTCCGTCAATTGCAGTTTTTTGGGTCGGCAGTGCTGACTGCAGCGATGCTGTCGGGCGTAAATCCTGCTGCATCGGCACAGGTCGTCAGTCCGGCCGACCGCAACGTGTTAATCCAGCAAGACCAGTTGCAGATGTTGGAGAACAGGCTGCGGCGGCAGCAATACCAGCAGCAGCAACAGCAGTACCGTGCCCAGGATCGCCAAATCCCAATACCGCAACGGCAGGAGGTGCCGCAGATGAGGCCAACTTGCCAGTTGCTGCCGTCGGGGAGCGGCTTTGTCAGCACTTGTCGCTGACGACCGGTCCCTTTCATTTATTTAGCCGACTTATATACTGGGGAAACCGCTCCGCTTGCGCCCCATTGAAAGCGGGCGACTTTGCAACGCTGCCCTTGCCGTCTGGGCACCGCCTCGACTGGATTATCGAATGGCAGCCAGCAAGAAGAAGGTCGTACGCAAGGCAAGGAAGGGCGACGGGGTTCGTCAGGTCGCGGCGATTCCCTTTCGGCTGAACGAGCACGGCGATGTCGAGGTCATGCTGGTCACATCGCGAACGACGAGGCGCTTCATCGTACCGAAGGGCTGGCCGATGAAGGGCAAGAGCGGCCGCAAGGCAGCCACCATCGAAGCACAGGAAGAAGCCGGTGTTCTCGGCAAAACACTGAAACAGCCGGCCGGCACCTACCACTACTGGAAGCGGCTGACGAACCGCTTCGTTCGCGTCGATGTCGTCGTCTATTTGCTTGAGGTAACCGAGGAACTTGCCAATTGGCAGGAAGCCGAGAGACGGCAGCGGGCATGGCTGACACCGACCGACGCAGCGTTGCTGATCGACGAGCCGGATCTTTCGACGCTGGTGAGGAACATCGGGATTCCCGAGCTGGAGCATAATCCCGAAAAGCAGAATCCGGTTCTCGGAAAAGATCACGCCCAATAGAAGATGGAGCCCCGCCCCGGCTGTGTCGGGATGGAATTGGTTCCAGCGCCCGCCGCCGTCTCTTGAACCGATGCCTCACTGATTGCCATCGTCTTCCTCGGCCAGAGGCCGCACCGGCGTGCCGGTATAGGCCCACAGCCATTCGCGCGGCAGTGGCCCCTTGTTGCGGTCGCTTTCCTGCGACTGTTCCCATGCATGGGCGAGGATGCCGACCGAGCGCGACAGCACGAAGAGGCCCCGCGTCAGCGGCGGCGGGAAGCCGAGCTCGCCGTAGATGACGGCCGTGGCGCCATCGATATTGAGCGGGATTTTTTTGCCCTTGCGCCGCGCAACCTCGGCCTCGACCCTCTCGGCGATGTCGGCGAAGCGCCCGCTGACGACGCCGCGCGCAGCAAAGTCGCGGGTCAGTTCGATAAGGCGAGGGGCTCGCGGGTCGACCGGGTGGAAACGATGGCCGAGTCCCGGCACATAGCCGTTTTCACCAACAAGGAAACGATCAAGCCGCGCCGACACGGCCTCGGCAAGCGGCACACCGGCGTCCAGTTGGGCGGCGATGTCTCCGTAGAAGGACAGCGCCTGTTCGCCGGCGCCGCCATGCACGTCCCCAAGCACGTTGATGGCCGACGCCATGGCGCTGTTGATGCCGACGCCGCACGTGATCGCCATGCGGGCGATGGCGATCGACGGCGCCTGCGGCCCATGGTCGACGGCAGCACCCAGCGCGATGCCAAGCAGCGCCGCCTGCTCCTCGCTCGGCAGTTCGCCGCGCAGCATCAGCCAGATCATTGCCGGAAAGCTGACGCGGCCGATCAGATCCTGGATTTCATAGCCGCGCAGCCGGATGACGCCGGGGCGCATCTCGATGATGCCGGTCTGCCACCATTCCTCGCCGCGCGCACGGCCAGTCTTGTTTTCCGTGTCGCTCATGCCTTCTTTTCCTCGCCGCTCATGCCTTCGCTCTTTTCTTGGCGCGTGGCGGCAGGCCGGCAAAGACCTCGTCCATATGCTCGCCCAGCCCCGGCGGCGGCCTGCTCGGCAAAGGTGCCTCGCCATCGACCATGAAGCCGCCGCGCACCACGGTGAGCGGCCTGTCCATCCCGGACACAGCCTGGAAGCGCGCCGTCATGCCGCGCTCGATCACCTGTTGCTCTTGCAGGACCTGCGGGATTGTCAGCACCCGGCCTGCCGGCACGCCGGCGCGATTGAACGTCTCCTCCCAGGCGGCGGCAGAGCCGTTCGCCAGGGCGTCCTCGATCAGCGCCTTCAATGCGATCCGGTTCTGCTTGCGCGTTTCGCGCTCGGCAAAGCGGACATCCGAGGCCAGCTCCGGCCGACCGATCAATCGGCACAGTATGACGAACTGCTCTTGCTTGTTGGCGGCGATGTTGAGCAAGCCGTCGCCGGTGCGAAACGCGCCAGACGGTGCGGCCGTCATGTTTTCATTGCCCATCGGCTGTGGCTCGACGTCCGTCGTCAGATAGTTCGACACCGGCCAGCCGAGCGCAGAAAGCGTGCATTCGAGCATTGAGACATCAAGGAACGCGCCCTCGCCTGTCGTCTTCTGCTTGACCAATGCGGCGGTAATGGCGAACGCCCCGACCAGCCCGCCAAGCGTATCGGCGGCGGGATAGCCGACACGCAGCGGCGCCGTTTGCGGTGTACCGGTGATGCTCATAATGCCGGAAAGACCCTGGATGATCTGGTCGTAGGCTGGATTGTCGCGCATCGGCCCGGTCTGGCCGAAGCCCGATATCGCACAATAGACAAGGCTTGGCCGGACCTCTTTCAGCCTGGCATGGCCAAGCCCCAGCCGGTCCATTACGCCGGGGCGGAAATTCTCGACCAGCGCGTCGGCCGAAGCGACCAGATCGAGGAAGCGTTCGCGGTCGGCCTCCTGCTTGAGATCGAGCGCCACCGAGCGTTTGCCGGCATTCTGCGCCAGGAACGAAGCGCCCATGCCCGCCCGGTTGAGCTCCGGAGAGGCACCGAGCTGGCGCGCCAGGTCGCCGCCTTGCGGCGTTTCGACCTTGATGACGTCGGCGCCGAGCAACGCCAGCTGGTAGGCGCAATACGGGCCGGCCAGCACATTTGTCAGGTCAAGGATGCGGATGCCGGAAAGCAGGTCTGTCATGACGTCACGAACAGCTCAGGCATCGCCCGGCACGTGCTCCGGTCCACGCATGCGCCTGTGCTCGATGTAGGCCCAGATATGCGGTCCGACCAGCCCGATGAAGGCCAGCGTCAGCAGCGTCAGCGATAGTGGATGCTTGTAGAACACCGTCCAATCGCCGTTGGAGATGGTCATCGCGCGGCGGAACTGCGTTTCGGCAAGCGGCCCGAGAATCATGCCGATGATGACCGGCGCGGTCGGGAAATCGAAACGCCGCATTAGGAAACCGGCGGCACCGAGCAGATAGAGGATGACGAGGTCGATCGGCGATTGCGAGATGCCGTAGGTGCCGACCGTGGCGAACACCAGGATGCCGGCATAGAGCTGCGGCGCCGGGATCTTCAGCAATCGCACCCAAAGCCCGATCAGCGGCAGGTTCAGGACGACCAGGATGACATTGGCGATGAACAGGCTGGCGATCAGCCCCCACACCAGGTCGGCCTGCGTCGTCAAAAGCAGCGGCCCCGGATTGATGCCGTAGCTCTGAAATGCCGACAGCATGATCGCGGCCGTCGCCGAGGTCGGCAGGCCGAGCGTCAGCATCGGCACCAGCACGCCGGCCGCGGATGCATTGTTGGCCGCTTCCGGCCCGGCAACGCCCTCGATGGCGCCGACCGTGCCGAACTCCTCCTTGTGTCTGGAGAGTTTCTTCTCGATGGCATAGGAGAGGAAGGTCGGGATTTCGGCGCCGCCGGCCGGCATGGCGCCGATCGGGAAGCCGATCAGGGAGCCGCGCAGCCATGGCCTCCACGAGCGCGACCATTCGGCCGCGGTCATGTAGAGCGACCCTTTCAACGGCACGATGTCGTCCTTGCCGGCATAGCGGCGCGAGGCCATGTAAAGCGTCTCGCCAACGGCGAACAGGCCAACCGCGACGACGATGACGTCGACGCCGTCCAACAATTCGCTCATGCCGAAGGTGAAGCGCGGCTGCCCCGTCTGCAGATCGACGCCTATCATGCCGACGACGAAGCCGACGAACAGGCTGGTCAGGCCGCGCACCGACGACGAGCCGAGCACCGCCGAAACCGTGATGAAGGCCAGCACCATCAGCGAGAAATATTCGGCCGGGCCGAAGGCCAGCGCGAATTTGACGACGATGGGCGCCAGAAAGGCAACGCCGATCGTGCCCAGCGTGCCGGCGACGAAGGAGCCGATCGCCGAGGTCGCCAGGGCCGCACCGCCACGGCCGGAGCGGGCCATCCTGTTGCCTTCCAGCGCGGTGACGATGGTGGCGCTTTCGCCAGGCGTGTTGAGCAGGATCGATGTCGTCGAGCCGCCATACATGGCGCCGTAGTAGATGCCGGCAAACAGGATGAAGGATGCCTCTGGCGCCACCTGATAGGTGATCGGCAACAGCAGCGCGATGGTCAGTGCCGGCCCGAGGCCGGGCAGCACGCCGATCGCAGTCCCCAGAGTGGTGCCGACCAGGCACCATATGAGGTTGATCGGTGAGAAGGCGACGGAAAATCCGTGCGCGAGATGGCCGAGCGTTTCCATGGCGTCAGCCCCTCAGCATGGCGACGACCGAATCGACGATCGCGTTCAGCTGGTTTTCGATGAAGCCGGCGCCGATATTGACGCCGAGCGCTCTGGCGAAGCCGAAATAGGCGGCCAGCGCCAGGATCAGCCCCAGCAGCACATCACGCAGCGGACGCCGGCTGCCGAAACCGTGGCAGATGAGAACGAACATGATGACAGATGCGGCGGTAAAGCCGAGCGGCTGGATCAGCGCCAGATTGGCGATCAGTCCGAGGGCGACGATGCCCATCGCCTTCCAGTCGGTCGGCGTCTCCTTTTCGTCGTCCGGCTGCCAGCCGCCCCGCAAGGCGGCAATGATGAGCAGCAGCGACAGGATCACCATCCCGGTCATGGTGATGTAGGGAAAGACGGTCGGACCGACCTTGGAATAGAGCGGTGACACCGGGATTGCCAGTGTCTGCCAGGCAACCGCACCCGCACAGGCGAGGAGCCCGACGCCGATCAGCAGTTCGGGCACTGCAAGGCGCGGCGGCGCCCGCTGGTCGCTGGTGCTCATCATCGTCCTCCCAATGTCGGTCCCTTGGGGCCGGTTCTCCTTGGACCGGTCTCACTCGGCCGATCTCGTAGTTTCACCTCCGGCGCCGCGTATGTCCATGCGGCTGGCGAAAGTCGGCAAGGGTTGGCGCAGGCCGCTCCTTGCCGAGAGCATCACGCCAGGCCGAGGTCCTTGAGGATCGTCCCGATGCGGGCCGTGTCTTCGGCGACGAATTTCGCATAATCGTCACCGGTAAGCAGGATCTGCGTCCAGTTGCGGTTCTTGCATTCGGTGGCCCAGGCGTCGCTCTTGGCCATGGTCTCGATCAGCTTGATCATTGCTGCCTTGTCAGCGTCTGAGACGCCGGGCGGTGCGAAGACGCCGCGCCAATTGAACAACTCGACATCGATGCCGGCTTCCTTCATCGTCGGCGCATCGATGCCCTCCTGGCGTTTGTCGGCGGAGATGGCCAGCAGCCGCAGCGCACCCGCCTTGATCTGTTCGGCGAACTCGCCATAGCCGGAGATGCCGGCCGCGACCTGGTTGCCGAGCAGCGCCGAAAGCGCCTCGCCGCCGCCGGCAAACGGCACATAGGAGAGATTGGTAGCCGGAACACCGACGGTCTTGGCGATGAGGCCGAACAAGATGTGGTCCGAGCCGCCGGCCGAACCGCCAGCGACCGGAACCTGCGTCGGGTCAGCTTTGAGGGCAGCGACAAAGTCCGCGGCCGTCTTGAACGGCGAGGCGGCCGGCACCACAAGCGCCTCGAACTCGCCGGTGAGGCGGGCGATCGGCGTGACTTCGGTAAGGTTGTTGGCCGCCTTGTTGGCGATGATGGCGCCAACCATGACCATGCCGGCCACCATCAGCGCATTGCCCTTGCCTTTCCACTGGTTGACGAACTGCGGCAGGCCGACAGTGCCGCCTGCACCGCCGACATTGGTGATCTGCGAGCCGGAGATCAGTTTTTCGCTGCGCAGCACCTGGTCCATGGCGCGCGCCGTCTGGTCCCAGCCGCCGCCCGGCGCCGCTGGCACGAAAATCTGCAGCTGCGGCGCGTCCTGCGCGAAGGCGGGGATAAAATGCGATGCCGCGAGTCCGGCAGCACCTGCTGCCGCGGTGCTCATCAAGAATCGGCGTCTGTTCAGCATGGGATTCCTCCAAATCGCGACACCTCCTCCGGTGCCTGCCAGAAACGTGGCCTGACTTAAGACCCGCTCGATAAAATTCATGCAGAGTTTGCGTCTTCCTGTCAAAGACAGAACACTCCGCATGCGGCACAATCGGCCTGTGCGATTTTCAGGCAGGCGAACTCGATGCCCGACGACGACGTGGCAGGCAGTGCCAAACAGCATCCGTCAGGGTTGGCGCTCCAGCAGGATGGTCGGCTTGCCTTGGTAGACGGTTCGCAGCACTTCGCCATAACCACATTTTGCCGCGACGTTCAGCGATCCGGTGTTTTCCGGATCGATGATGCAGACGGTCTTCGCGGCGCCGAACATCTCGTCGCCCCAGGCAAGCACCCGTGCGACGACTTCGCTGGCCAACCCCTGGCCATGCGCGCCCGAAACCAGAGCCCAGCCGGCCTCCGGAATGCCCTCGAGCGACGGCGTCATGTCGCGTTTCAGATCGTGAAAGCCGGCCTCGCCGATGAAGCGGCCGGTCGCCTTTTCCTCGATCGCCCAGAAGCCGTAGCCCAGAAGCGACCACAGGCCGGCGTGGCGTAGGAAGCGCATCCAGCTTTCCTCCCGCGTGCGCGGCTTGCCGCCGATAAACCGGGTGACAACGGGATCGGCCCACATGGCGACATAGGCGTCGAAATCGTCAAGCCGGTGCGGCCGCAGGACCGTGCGCGAGGTTTCAATCACTGGAGCGCCAATTGTCTGCGGACTGGCCATGGTCATGTCTCGGTTGTGTTGCCGGTGCCTAATGCAGGTCTTCCAAAAGTGGGGACAGCGACACGCACGAGACGGGAAATCCAAATCCGTTGCGAAAAACAAGAGCCAAGGCTGTGTAGATCATCTTCCAGGCTGATGTGAATCCTGCCAGGCAGTGTTAGTTTTTCTCCAGTATTGGTTCAGGCGCGTTGGGTTTCGGCGCTGCCGTCCGACAGAGGGGAAACAGCATGGACACCACCGACCTTGTGCTTGCCATCTTCCATCATCTGCTGGTGTTTTCGCTGGCGGGCATCATCGGCGCCGAATTCGTCCTGATCCGCAGCGACTTGTCCGTCGCGACGCTGAAGCGGCTCGTCGGCATCGACCGCCACTACGGCATCATTGCCATGCTGATCATCGTCATTGGCATCGGCCGCGTCGTCTATGGTCTGAAAGGCTGGGAATTCTACGTCTACAATTGGATGTTCTGGGCAAAGATGGCCGCTTTCGCCATTGTCGGCCTGTTGTCGATTATCCCGACCATCCGTTTCCTGTCCTGGAACAGGCAGGCGAGCGCCAGTCCCGGCTTCCAGGTGCCTGCGGCGGAGCTAGCGTCCGTTCGCACCTATGTCCGCACCGAGGCATCGATCTTCCTGTTGATCCCGGTGTTCGCGGCGGCGATGGCGCGCGGCTATGGCTACTAGTTTGGAGGAAGGGTATCGCACGGCCCAACCTTCCCACTCATTTGCGCGGACAAACGTGCAGTTTGCCGTTTGAGCCCGATTGTCATTTGTCGGGTTGCGCTAGTTATTGCTCCATCTACAGTCGGTTTTAGAGGAACCCGCGCAGCGGTTGGCAATCATATCCCGGGAGGAAACACGATGCGAAAATTCATCGCCGCGCTGGCTGTCGCTGCGGCCGCCATGATTTACCCGTCGGGCGCTGGCGCGCAGACCTACCCCGAACGCACCATCACCATTGTCGTGCCGTTTTCGGCCGGCGGCCCTACCGATACCGTCACGCGTCTTGTCGCGGAAGCTATGTCGAAAGACCTCGGCCAGCAGGTCATCGTCGAGAATGTCGGCGGCGCCGGCGGCACGCTCGGCGCTGGCCGCGTCGCAAATGCCGAGCCTGACGGCTACACGCTGCTCCTCCACCACATCGGCATGGCGACAAGTGCTACGCTTTACAGAAAGCTCGCCTACGACACGCTGAACGGCTTCGAATATGTCGGCCTCGTCACCGAGGTGCCCATGACTATCGTCGGCCGCAAGGATCTCGAGCCGACCGATCTGAAGGGGCTGGTCGACTATGCCAAGGCCAACAAGGACAGCATCACCGTTGCCAATGCCGGGATCGGTGCCGCCTCGCATCTGTGCGGCATGCTGTTCATGAGCGCCATCGGCACGCCGCTGGTCACTGTGCCCTACAAGGGCACCGGCCCGGCCATGACCGATCTTCTCGGCGGCCAGGTCGATATCATGTGCGACCAGACGACCAATACCACCAAGCAGATCAAGGGCGGCACGATCAAGGCCTATGCCGTAACGTCGCCGCAACGCCTGGACGTGCTGCCGGAATTGCCGACGACGATAGAAGCCGGCCTTCCCCAGGTGCAGGTCGGCATCTGGCACGGCATCTATGCACCCAAGGGCACGCCGGCCGAGATCACCGAACGCCTGTCGAAATCTCTGCAGGTGGCGCTGAAGGACCAGAACGTCGTCGCCCGATTTGCCGAACTCGGCACCAAGCCATCGCCCGAGGCCGATGCCACGCCGGCCGCGCTCAAGGCCAAGCTCGAAAGTGAGATCGCGCGCTGGAAGCCGATCATCGAAGCGGCCGGCCAGTACGCCGACTAAAGGTTTTGACGGGGCGCCGCCGGCGCCCGTTTTTACACCGGCATCGGCACGCCCTTGAGGCAGGCCGGGAGGACGCCATGAAACCTTTCGCGATCGACAGAACCAACGGCATATGCGCCGCGCTGTTGATCTTTATTGGCGCCTTTTTCGCGCTGCAGTCGCTGGGCCTCGAAATCGGCACCGCCTTTCGCATGGGGCCGGGCTATTTCCCGCTGGTGCTGGCGATCGTGCTGATCCTGCTTGGCGCTGCCATCCTCGTCCAAGCGGTGCGTTTCGAAAGCGAGCCGATCGGTTACATTGCGTGGCGAGGGATGCTGTTTATCCTGCCTGCTCCGATCTTCTTCGGCCTGACGGTGCGCGGCCTCGGCTTCATCCCGTCGATCTTCCTGACGGCGCTGATCGCATCGTTCGGCAGCGGCCGTATGAAGCCGCTGACTGCACTCGTGCTGTCAGCCGGCCTGACGCTGTTCGCATTCGTCGTCTTCAGCTACGCACTCGGCCTGCCGTTCCGGCGTTTCGGCCCATGGCTGCCACTATCGTTGTGAGGAGATGAAATGGAACTCCTCAACAACCTCGCACTCGGCTTTTCGACAGCCACATCTTTGGCAAACCTCGGTTTCTGCCTGATCGGCGTCCTTCTCGGCACGCTGATTGGCGTCCTGCCCGGCATCGGCGCCACCGCAACCATCGCCATGCTGTTGCCGGTCACCTTCCAGATCGGCGACCCGGTTTCCTCTCTCATCATGCTCGCCGGTATCTATTACGGCGCGCAGTATGGCGGCTCGACCACCGCCATTCTCATCAACATGCCCGGCGAATCCTCGTCGGCCGTCACCGCAATCGACGGCTATCAGATGGCCAGGAACGGCCGCGCCGGAGCAGCCCTGGCGACCGCGGCGATAGGCTCGTTCTTTGCCGGCACGGTGTCGACCTTCCTCGTCGCCATCTTTGCCCCGCCGCTGACGGCGATTGCGCTGAGATTCGGCGCGGCCGAGTATTTTTCGCTGATGATCGTCGGCCTGGTCTCGTCCGTCGCGCTCGCCCACGGCTCGATCGTCAAGGCACTGGCCATGGTCGTGCTCGGCCTGCTGCTGGGACTTGCCGGCACGGATATTTACACCGGTACGCCCCGCTTCACGCTCGGCATCCGGGAATATGCCGACGGGCTGAATTTCGTCGCAGTGGCGGTCGGCGTCTTCGGCGTCGCCGAGATACTGCGCAACCTCGAAAACGAGCATGAGCGTTCCGTGCTGATCCGAAAGATCTCAGGCCTTATGCCGACCCGCGAAGATTTTCGGCGCATGGCGGCTCCCATCGTGCGCGGAACGATCATCGGTTCGGCGCTCGGCATCCTGCCGGGAGGCGGCGCGATCCTTGCCGCCTTTGCCTCCTACACCGTCGAGAAACGTGTCTCGAACAATCCGGGGGAATTCGGCAAGGGCGCCATCGAAGGCGTCGCCGGGCCGGAATCGGCCAACAATGCCGGCGCTCAGACCTCCTTCATCCCGATGCTGACGCTCGGCATTCCGGCTAACCCGGTAATGGCGCTGATGATCGGCGCGATGATCATCCAGGGCATCGTGCCCGGCCCCAATGTCGCCATCGAACAGCCTGCGCTGTTTTGGGGTATCATCACCTCGATGTGGATCGGCAATCTGATGTTGATTGTCTTGAACCTGCCGCTGATCGGGCTCTGGGTGAAGCTGCTTACGATCCCGTATTACGTGCTCTTCCCGATCATCATGGCGTTCTGCTCGATCGGCGTTTACAGCGTCAACACCAACGTCTACGACCTCTATGCCGTCGCCTTCTTCGGCTTGCTTGGCTATCTCCTGACCAAGCTGCGCTGCGAACCCGCGCCGCTGCTACTCGGCTTCGTGCTCGGCCCGCTGCTCGAGGAAAACCTGCGCCGCGCCATGATCCTCTCGCGCGGCGATCCGAGCACCTTCGTAACGCGTCCGATCAGCGCCAGCCTGCTCCTCATCGCGCTTGCGGTGCTCGTCATCGTGTTTCTCCCCGCGGTCAGGAAGAAGCGCGAGGAAGTGTTTGTCGAAGAGAGCTCCTGAACGTGGACGGCGCCACATAGGAGAAACTTCAGAGTCACTTGGCTGGCACTGATTCAGTAGCCGCCTCTACTGGCCCGAGCGGCGCGATCTCGACCAGCGGTGCAGGCACGCTGGTCGTCTTTTCCTTGGCCTTGCAGATATCGGCGATGACGCAGGCCGGGCAATCCGGCTTGCGCGCCTTGCAGACATAGCGGCCGTGCAGAATCAGCCAATGATGCGCATGCCGCATATATTCATCCGGAATGATCTTCAGGAAACCTTGCTCGACCTGTTCCGGCGTCTTGCCCGGCGCCAGGCCGAGCCTGTTGCCGATGCGGAAGATGTGCGTGTCGACCGCCATCGTATGCTGGCCGAATGCCACGTTGAGCACGACGTTGGCGGTCTTGCGCCCGACACCCGGCAGCTCGACCAGCTGATCGCGATCCTCGGGTACCTCGCCGCCATGGTCGCGGATCAGCGCCTCGGACAGCGCGATGACGTTCTTGGCCTTGTTGCGCCACAGCCCGATCGTGCGGATATGGTCGCCGAGCCTGGCCTCGCCCAGCGCCAGCATCTTTTGCGGCGTGTCGGCAATTTTGAACAGCGCCCGCGTCGCCTTGTTGACGCCGGCATCCGTCGCCTGCGCCGAAAGCACCACCGCCACCAACAGCGTGAAGGCGTTGATATGTTCGAGCTCGCCTTTCGGCTCCGGCCGCTGAACGGAAAAGCGCCGGAAAATCTCATGCACCTCGGCCGCGCTGTAAAGCGCCCGGGATCTTGCGGGCCGCGGACGCGGCTTGGCGTTCGAGCCATCGCGGCGGCCGGGCAACAGTTCTTTTTTGAGCGCCGAAGAGCTTTTGGGCTTGGGGCTTGTCATTGCCTTCCTATAATATTCTGTAATGAGCGACACAAACGCCTCATTTCAGGCCGACGAGCCATTCTTCCAGGCGCTGCTGACACCGCACCGGTCGCTGGGCAAGACCGGCTTTGCCATACTGATGGGCGCGCTGCTGTTCCTGTGGCTGGTGACCGGAGCGTTTTTTCTGTCGCGCGGCGCCTGGCCGGTGTTCGGCTTCTTCGGCCTTGACGTGATCGCCGTCTACATCGCCTTCCGAGCCAATTATCGTGCCGCCCGGGCTCGCGAGGAGGTATCGGTGTCGCGCACCAGCCTCGACATCCGCAAGACTGCCCCGTCAGGCAAATCGGAAGCACACCGCTTCAATCCGTTCTGGGCGCGCTTTTCGATCGCCCGCCATGCCGAGATCGGCATCACCAGAATGGCGGTCGAGGCGCAAGGAAAAACCGTTTCGATCGGCGGCTTTCTCAACCCCGACGACCGCGAAAGTTTTGCCACCGCATTTTCGCGCGCTCTGGCGACCGCCAAGGCGCGCTGAGCCAGCGTTTCAGAACCGATAGCGCAACAGCCTGCCGATCTTGCGCAATGCCGGAACGTATTTCCAAAGGCGAACAAACAGTTTCGCGAACCAGCGCATGCGAGTGGCATGTTCCGGCTTATAGGCGGGGATGTCCTCGACGAACCGCAGCTTCGGAACGGCTCGCTCCAATTCATGCGGGTTCTCGATGCTCCAATGGACCTCGGCGCCGGTGGCGCGGAAGGAGGAATTGAGGCGAATGATCTTCAGGCCCAGGCGACTATAGGCATCGAAAACCAGTTCGCCGCTCGAGAGATGTCCCACCAAACGAGAAAACAGTTGCCGCCCCTCCTCGGCGCCCAGGTAGGGAGTCAGGCCTTCCGCCACGACTATGGCCGGGCGATGCCGAGGTACTTCGTTCAGCCATCCCGGTTCGGTGACCGACGAAGCGATCAGGTGGTAGTGATCCCGCACGGGATAGAGCTTGCGCCTGAGCTTGATGACTTCGGGATAGTCGACGTCGAACCAGTCCACGCCGGCTGGCGGGTCGATACGGAATATGCGCGTATCGAGCCCACACCCCAGATGCAGTACGATGGCGTCAGGATTTCGGGCGACAAAGTCCTGAACGCAGACGTCCAGCGTCTTTGCCCTGATTGCTAGACCGATGCCGAGATTGTTGTCGACCTTGAGCCGTGAGAAATCATAGTCGATGTTGCGCACCGCCTCGTCGGCAAAGTAGTCCCTGAGCAGCGAATTGGGCAGCCGGCTCTCCAGCGCCTTGCCGTAAAGTGTCAAAAGCAAAGTCTCCTTTGCCCCGGTCAGGTTTACTTTTTCACCAGCCACGACCGTCCTCCCCATTCAAGCCCAGCTCTATCTGGGTACATGCCGCGGGAAAGCAAGTTTCGGGTGGTGATCGGCGCCGCGAAGGACGATATTCGCACTCAAGGAGATACTGCCATGAACGCCCAAATGCCTCTCAAAACGACAGCAATCCTTCAGAAGGACATCACGCCTGAAGGTGGAGACTACGAAATCGTCCGTCGTGCCATCGAAAAGATCAGCCTCGACTATCGCGACCAGCCTTCGTTGGAAGTGCTGGCCGAGGAGGTCGGCGAGACGCCGACCGGGCTGCAGAAGCTGTTCACCCGCTGGGCCGGCCTGTCGCCCAAGGCTTTTCTGCAGGCCGTCACCCTCGATCATGCGCGCAAACTGCTCGATGCCGGCATGCCGCTGCTGGAAACTTCGTTCGAACTCGGCATGTCCGGCCCAGGCCGGCTGCACGATCTGTTCGTCACTCACGAAGCGATGTCGCCGGGCGACTACAAGACCCGCGGCGCCGGGCTCACCATCCGCTACGGCTATCATATCTCACCTTTCGGCATCGCGCTGATCATGGTGACGGACCGCGGCCTCGCCGGCCTCGCCTTCAACGACCCCGGCGGCGAGCGTGCGGCCTTTGCCGACATGTCCAGCCGCTGGCCGAATGCGACCTATGTCGAGGACATGGCGGCAACGGCGCCCTATGCCGCGCGCATCTTCGATCCGTCGCTGTGGCGCGCCGACCAGCCGCTGCGCGTTGTCATGATCGGCACAGACTTCCAGGTCCGTGTCTGGGAGGCCTTGCTGCGCATTCCGATGGGCCAGGCCTGCACCTATTCCTCGATCGCCGCGCGTATCGGCGCACCGAGCGCCAGCCGGGCTGTCGGTGCCGCGGTCGGTGCCAATCCGATGTCCTTCGTCGTGCCGTGCCACCGGGCTCTCGGCAAGTCCGGCGCGCTCACCGGCTATCATTGGGGTCTGACCCGCAAACGCGCGATCCTCGGCTGGGAGGCGGGACAGGTCTCTTGAAGCCAACGAATGGAACGACAGGAGCGAAGACCGCTAGGGTGACAAGCAGCGATCTTACGGAGTAGCTTCCCGCGCAATTAGAGTGATATGCGCTAGCGGGAGGCACTTCTTGATCGTCGTCATCGGCTCCATCAATCTCGACCTCATCGCCAGTGTCGACCGCTTGCCCGATCCCGGCGAGACCGTGCGCGGCTCCGGTTTCGCCACTGCCCCCGGCGGCAAAGGCGCCAACCAGGCGCTGGCCGCCGCCCGCGCCGGCGCCAAGGTGCGCATGGTCGGCGCCGTCGGCAAGGACAGCTTCGCCAGCGACGCTCTGGCGCTGCTGCGCGACGGCAAGATCGACCTGTCCGGCGTCGGCGAGACCTTTGCCTCGACCGGTACCGCGTTGATCATGGTCGGCGCCGACGGCGAGAACGTGATCGCTGTCGTGCCGGGCGCCAATGATTCGGTCGTGCCGGGTGACCTTTCCAAAGCTTTCCTGAAAAACGGCGATGTCGTGCTGTTGCAGTTGGAAGTCCCGCTGCAAACGGTCGAGACGGCGCTTGACGCGGCAAGGACGGCCGGCGCGGTCACCGTGCTCAACACCGCCCCTTTCCATAGCGACGCGGCCGGCTTCCTCGGCAAGGCCGACTATCTCGTCGCCAACGAAACCGAGTTCGACCTCTATGGCGAGGCGCTGTCGTTGAGCGGCCGCGACCGCCCGGCACGGATGCGCGACTATGCCGCGAGAACCGGCCGCACCATCGTCGTCACGCTTGGCCCGGACGGCGTTCTGGCGGCAACACCGGACGATCTCCTGATGGTTCCGGCGCTGAAGATCACCCCGCTCGACACGGTCGGCGCCGGCGACACGTTCTGCGGCTATTTCGCCGCCGGGCTGGCAGCCGGCCTGTCGCTCGACCAGGCATTAGCACGCGCTGCCGCAGCCGGCTCGCTGGCCTGCCTGAAAGCCGGTGCACAGCCGGCCATCCCGCTGGCCAGGGACGTCGATGCCGCCCTGCAGAAATCTGCAGGCTAAAGCGGGATGACAGCCGCGCGCCCGACCACGAAGCATTCGGCGCCGCCCGCCGGCGACATCTGCCGCCTGTCTGCCGTGGAGCTTGCCGAGAAGATCAGGCGCCGGCAACTTTCGGTGCGCGAAGTGATCGCGGCATTCCTCGACAGGATCGAGGCGGTGAACCCGCTGGTCAACGCTATCGTTTCATTGCGTGAGCATGCCGACATCCTGCGCGAGGCCGACAGCGCTGACGCCCATCTGGCGCGAGGAGGAGATACCGGATCGCTGTTCGGCCTGCCGATCGCGATTAAGGATCTTGCGCTGACAAAAGGCCTGAGAACCACCTTCGGCTCGCCGATCTTCGTCGATTTCGTGCCTGAGGAAGACGATTTCTTCGTCGAGCGCGTCCGCAAGGCCGGCGCGATCATCATCGGCAAGACCAACGTTCCCGAATTCGGGCTCGGCTCCAACACCTACAACACCGTGTTCGGACAGACGCTCAACGCATTCGACCCGGCGCTGACCGCCGGCGGCTCGAGCGGCGGTGCGGCGGTCGCGCTGGCGCTCGACATGGTTCCCGTTGCCGATGGCAGCGATTTTGGCGGCTCGCTGCGCAATCCCGCTGCCTACAACAATGTCTATGGCTTCCGCCCGTCGCAGGGATTGGTGCCGGCTGGCCCTGACCTTGATGTGTTTCATGCGCAGATGGGCGTCGAAGGGCCTATGGGGCGTAACGTGCGCGACATGGCGCTGCTGCTCGACGTGCAGGCCGGCTATCATCCTCGCGCGCCGCTGTCGCATGATAAGCCAGGCTCGTTTCTCGAAGGGGTGGAAACGCCGGCGGCCGGCGGGCGTATCGCCTGGCTCGGCGATCTCGACGGTCATCTGCCGGTTGAAGCAGGCATTCTACAGCTTTGCGAGGCAGCACTCGGCCGGTTCGCGGGTGTATCCTTCGAGGCCGAGCCACTGATGCCGGAATTCGACTTCGAAGCGCTGTGGCAAGCCTTTGTAACGCTTCGCCAGGCGAGCAGTGGTTGTGCGCTCAAGGCGCATTACGATGATCCCTTGAAACGCAGTCTGCTGAAGCCGGAGGCTGTTTGGGAGGTGGAACAAGCGATGCGCCTCACCGCGCCGCAGATCCATGCCGCCACGGTGAGGCGCTCGTCCTGGCACGGAATGCTGCTATCGCTCTTCGAGCGTTTCGACCTGATTGCGCTGCCAGCCGCACAGGTCTTTCCCTTCGATGTCCTCACCCACTGGCCAAGGGAAGTGGCTGGGCGTGCCATGGACAGCTATCACCGCTGGATGCAGGTCTCAGCGCTCGCCACGCTGGGCGGCTGCCCGGCGGTCAACGTACCGGCGGGCTTCGACGCCAGGGGCAGGCCAATGGGCATGCAATTGATCGGGCGACCGCGCGGTGACCTCTCCGTGCTGAGGGCGGCTGCCGCCTATGAGGCAAGGCTGCCATGGCAGGCAGGTGCCTGCTGAAATCAGCTCCGCATTGTCGGCGCCTCGCCGACTTGCTCGCAACTCATCGCCATGCATTGATCGCGACAGCGCGCCGCACGAGCGGCATTCTGCGGAGGGAAAAATGTCGCTGGAACTCTACGCCACCTACGTCGTCGCCTGCATCGTCATCATCCTGGTGCCGGGGCCGACGGTGACGCTGATCATCGCCAACAGCATTCGCCACGGCTCGCGCGCCGGGCTCGCCAATGTCGCCGGCACCCAGGCCGGGCTAGCCATCATGATCGCCATTGTCGGCATCGGGCTGACATCGCTGATCGCCGGCATGGGCCACTGGTTCGAATGGGTCCGGCTGATCGGCGCCGCTTACCTGATCTGGATGGGCGTGCAAATGTTCCGCTCGAAAGGCAAGCTTAACGCCGACGGATCGGCAAAAAAGCCGCGTGGCGGCTTCTTCCTGCAGGGGCTGCTGGTGGCGATCAGCAATCCGAAGACGCTGGTGTTCTTCGGCGCCTTCTTTCCGCAGTTCATCGCGCCTGAAGGCAATTACGCATTACAGATCGGCGTCATGGGTCTCACCGCCATGATCTTCGCCGCAGTGTCGGATTCGACCTACGCGCTGGCCGCCGGCCGCGCCGGACGCCTGCTGTCGGCCGGCCGCGTCAAGCTGCTGTCGCGAATCAGCGGCAGCTTCCTCGTCGGAGGCGGCCTATGGCTGGCGTTTTCCAAGGCGAAGTAACTGCCGCGAGCCCGGCGACGCCAACAGCAACATCCTGGAATAGGAAGGCCGATTGAAAGTCGGCCTTCAGGCCACCACATGGATCAACAGTTGGGGATTCATGTCTATGCCGTGGACTTACGCGGATTTGAAAAGGAACGCGTTTGGCGTGATCCTGATCGGTGCTTTGTTCGCTTTGATGGTTCCGTCGGCTCTGGGCAAATGACGCGAGCCCGATCCGGTCGGTCGACCCGGTCGATGCAACGATCAAAAGTGGACAGGGTAAAGGCAGAATATCCAATATCTACTGGTCCTTGAGAACGGTTCGATGGTCCTGGTTTACGACGACCTCCCGCATCTGATCGGCTCGCGCGTCGGCATCGAGCGCGTAACGCGCGACAATGGCTTCGTCTTTTACCGGTTTGCAAGTTGAACCATGGCAAGAACGCGGCTGGCCTTCACCTTGCTGATACTGCGGGAGAACCTCCGGGGCGTCATTATCACCAGCGTTGTGGTGGGCGTCTGCATTTTTGGCAATCGGCGCACTGATTGCAAGGCGGAGCAGCCCCATCGTCGATGTGGAGCGCGTGCCAGGCACTGTGGTCAACGTCCTCAACGCTTCCCCAAATCCCGAAAGTGCGGTCGGTGACGGGTTCCGCTATCTTTACGGAATCCGCCTCGAAGAAAATAACCTGTTGGTGTTCGTATATGGCGACCCGAGCGCGCCGCGCGCCATCGGCTCGCAAGTTTTGATCGAGCGACAGCGTCGCGTGAACGACACCGAAACGTATCGTCTGCTTCGGAAATGAACGACGGCGCTAAAGCCGCCCCAGCCTTTCCAGCAACAGCGCGAAAAACGCATCGTGGTCGATGTCACGCATCACCATGGCGTTCTTCGGCCGCTTGGTCACTCCCCACCAGTCGATCACCGTCATGCCCATAGTGAGCTCCGAGGCGGTTTCCACGCTGACATTGCAGTTGCGACCCTTGAACAGCTTCGGCTTCAACAGATAGGCGATGACGCAAGGATCGTGCAGCGGGCCGCCATCGGTGCCGTATTTTTCCTCGTCGAAACGTTCGAAGAATTCCAGCATGTCGGCGGTGGCCGTGCCGACCCTGGTGCCGAGCTTGCGGAAGGCCTTCGTGCGCTTGGCGGTGGTCAGCGCCTTGTGGGTGACATCGAGCGGCATCATCACGATCGGAATGCCGGACTTGAACACGACATCGGCGGCATGCGGGTCGACATAGATGTTGAACTCGGCGGTCGGCGTGACGTTGCCGCCCTCGAAGAAGCCGCCGCCCATCAGCACGATCTCCTTGATGCGCGGCGCGATTTTCGGCTCGCGGATCAGCGCCAGCGCAACATTGGTGAGCGGCCCGAGCGCGCACAGCGTGATCGTGCCGCTCTCCTCGTTCATCAGCGTCTCGACGATGAAATCGACCGCATACTCGTCCTGCAGCTTCATCTTTGGTTCGGGCAGTTGCGGTCCGTTGAGGCCGGTCTTGCCATGCACTTCTTCGGCGGTGACCAATTCGCGCGCCAGCGGCCGGATGGCGCCTGCATAGACCTTGACGTCCGGCCGGCCGGCCAGCTCACAGATCTTGCGGGCGTTTTTTTCGGTAAGTTTCAGCGGCACGTTGCCGGCCACCGCGGTGATGCCGACGATCTCCAGCTCGGCGCTGCCGAGCGCCAGCAATATGGCGACGGCATCGTCCTGGCCGGGGTCAGTGTCGATGATGATCCTGCGGGATTGGGGCATTTCAATTCCTTGTTTTGGCAAGTCTTTTTGGGCGGGACGAGTGACGGCTTGAAGTCTGCCGGGCGACGGACCATATCAAGACCATCGGGAAAAATGCCATCCGGGTTTTTCCACTTTATGTCGCTCTTGAGAGGACACTGTAACATGAGCCGAATGACGCCTTTTTCCAGCCCGCTTCTCCTCGGTTTCGATTCCATGGAAAAGACGCTGGAGCGCTTGGCAAAGTCCGGTGACAGCTATCCCCCCTACAACATCGAGCGCCTCAGCGGTGCCGACGGCAAAACCGAAAGGCTGCGTATCACGCTCGCCGTCGCCGGTTTCGCGGAGAGCGATCTCGATGTCACAACGGAGGAGAACCAGTTGGTCGTGCGCGGCCGTCAGAACGACGACACCGAGCGCGAATTTCTCCACCGCGGCATCGCCGCGCGCCAGTTCCAGCGCTGTTTCGTGCTGGCCGACGGCATGCGGGTGATTGCGGCGGAATTGAAGAACGGCCTTCTGTCGATCGATCTCGATCGGCCGGAATCCGAACGGCTGGTACGAAAAATAAACATATCGGTGAAAGACTGATTTTTGCCGATAGCTCTCATGCGGGATGGCCTTGAGCGGCGTCTCGCGGCAAGGAGGCTTGAAATGACCAGAACTAACGAAAATATTATCATGACCAGCGGCGAATTCGCCCATCTCGGCGAAGGTTCGGTCGCCTATCTCAGGAAAGTGTCGAGCGACGATCTGCGCGGCCGTTTCCCGGGTCTCGGCGAAATCGCCCCCGGGCTGGAACTGTGGGCCCTGTTTGCCGCCAATGGCCAGCCGATCCTGCTTTCGGACGCTCGCGACCGGGCGCTGGCTGGCGCGCTGGAAAACGATCTGACCCCGGTCGCTATCCACTAACGTCGCTATCCACTGACAAATACGGCGCAGCGATCTGGTTGGAAACGGACAGGGCCGCTCACGGCGGCCCTCCAACGGATTTAATCAAAACCTCAGGCGGCGTGCGAGGCCTGCGTGTCCGACAGCAGCGCATGGATGGCCACGGCGTCGCGCGTGCCCCTGATCTTGGCAACCGTGTCGGCATCGCGCAGCACCCGCGCGATGCGCGACAGCGCCTTGAGGTGGTCGGCGCCGGCACCTTCGGGAGCCAAAAGCAGAAACACCAGGTCGACCGGCTGATCATCGAGGGCCTCGAAGTCGACCGGTGTCTCCAGCCGGGCAAAAACGCCGGCGATCCGCTTCACCCCGGCCAGCTTGCCGTGCGGAATGGCGATGCCGTTGCCGACGCCGGTCGAGCCGAGGCGCTCGCGTTGCAGGATGGTATCGAACACCTCTCGCTCCGGAATGCCGGAAATCGCCGCCGCCCTTTCGGACAGCAATTGCAGCAGCTGCTTTTTGGAGTTCGCCTTCAACGCCGGCATGATTGCCGGAACGCTGACGAGATCGCTCAGATCCATGCTTGAAATCCCTTGTTCGCCTGCCGTCGCCAGTCCCCACGCTCGCGTGCGGCTGGTCTTTACCCCTGCGCGACCTTGGCCGTGGACGGGTCGATCCAGCCGATATTCCCGTCCGGCCGGCGATAGACGATGTTGAGATGGTCGTTTCCGGCATTGCGGAAGACCAGGACCGGGCTGTCCTTGGTGTCGAGTTCGATCACCGCTGACGCCACCGACATGGTCCGCAGCGTCATGGTCGATTCGGCGACGATGGCCGGCGCGAAATTCTCCGATATGTCCTCCTCGTCGTCGGCAAGCGGCGCCATCACCGTATAGGCGACGTCCGTGAGCTCGCCGTTGCTATTGCCTGAATTGTGCGACTTCAGCCGGCGCTTGTAGCGCCTGAGGCGCGTTTCCAGACGGTCTGCCGCGGTATCGAAGGCAAGCGTTGGATCCTGGGCATCGCCGGTCGCCTGCAGCGAAGCGCCGGAGTCCAGCCGGATCATGCAATCGGCCGTGTAGCGCGACCCCGATTTGACGACTACGATTTGCCCTGAAAAGCCCCGATCGAAATATTTCCCGATCACTTCCCCGACACGGTCGTTGATGCGCGTACGGAACGCATCGCCGATATCCATGTGTTTTCCCGATATGCGCAGTGTCATCTGAAAACTGACCTTCCTTGCTCAGGCTTCAAACTGTCCCGAGTTTATACTCGTGGTCCGCGCGCACAAGCTTTTGCGGCGTCACTTGCGCCGATTTTAGATCCGAACTTTCCGGTTGATCACAAGCCGCCTTCTTGGCCGTCCCGTGGCCTACGTCGTGACGGACCATCTCTCGTGCGGGCATCAGCGAACTCAAATCCAGTCGCCAGCCCGTCTCATGCGGGCGGGCTTCTAGCCACTTCGTTGCCGCTTGTCAATGAAGGGCGAAAGCTGTGGAAATTCCGCCGGAGATCAACGGCCGGCGCTGGCCAAAGCGCGTTTTTCGCGCCGCCGCTGCACCGACGAGGGTATGTTCATGCCTTCCCGGTACTTGGCCACCGTGCGCCTAGCGATGTCGACGCCGCTTTCCCGCAGCATGTCCACGATAGCATCGTCGGAAAGCACATCGACGGCTTTCTCCTCGTCGATCAGCTGCTTTATGCGGTCGCGCACCGCTTCCGACGAATGCGCATCGCCGCCACCTGACGAAGCGATCGAGGCGGTGAAGAAATAGCGCAGTTCGAACACACCGCGCGGCGTCAGCATGTATTTGTTTGCCGTGACCCGGCTGACCGTTGATTCGTGCATGCCGATGGCGTCCGCCACCGTGCGCAGGTTGAGCGGCTTCAGGTGCCGCACGCCGTGGACGAGAAAAGCGTCCTGCTGGCGCACGATCTCGGAGGCCACCTTGAGAATGGTCTTCGCCCGCTGGTCGAGGCTGCGTGTGAGCCAGTTGGCGTTCTGCAGGCATTCGGCGAGAAAATCCTTTTCCGCCTGGTTTTTCGCATGTGGCGTGACCTGGGCGAAATAGATGTGATCGACCAGCACGCGCGGCAGCGTCTCGGCATTGAGCTCGACCGTCCAGCTGCCGTCATTGGCTGCGCGCACCTCGACGTCGGCCACGATCGCATCGCTGGCACCGCGCGAAAACGCCATTCCCGGCCGCGGGTCGAGCGCCCGGATCTCGGCCAGCATGTCGAGCAGATCCTCCTCGTCGACGCCGCAAATCCGCTTCAGCGTCTGGAAATCGCGCCGTGCCAACAGTTCCAGATTGGCGATCAGCGCCTTCATCGCCGGATCGAGCCGGTCGCGCACCGCAAGCTGCAGCAACAGGCATTCGGCGAGGTCGCGGGCGAAGATGCCGGCGGGCTCAAATGTCTGGCAGACCGCCAGGACCTTTGCCACCGCCGTGGCGTCCGTGCCGAGGCGGGCCGCGATCTCGGCCATGTCGGCACGCATGTAGCCGGCCTCGTCGAGGCCGTCGGCAAGCTCGCCGGCGATCAGGCGCGCCGCCGGATCGGCAAACGCGAGCGCCACCTGCTCGCCGACATGGTCGCGCAGCGTGATGGCAGCCGCCGCCATATCCGCGACGTCGAAGCCGTCGGAGGAAGAGGTGGAACCGTTGCCGGACGCCGATTTCCATTGTGCCGTCAGGTCGGGCCCGAGCCGCTCGCTCGTACCCGGATCGTCAGGAAACAGGTTTTCCAGCGACGTATCGAGCTTTTCCGAGATCGCCTCGGCGCTCCACGCCGTCTCCGCCTCGAACCAGTCGCCGTCGGCGGCTGGTTCCGGTGCGGCGTCGCCCTTCTGCGCCTGGTCGCTGGCGGCGTCCTCCTGCGGTTCGGCGCGTTCCAGCAGGGGATTGCGTTCGATCTCGTCGTCGATGAAGCGTTCCAGCTCGAGATGGGTGAACTGGAGCAGGCGGATCGACTGCATCAGCTGCGGCGTCATCACCAGCGACTGCGACTGTCGTAGCTGTAGTTTTGCCGCCAACGCCATGGTTCGGTTTCAAACGCTCCGTCTACGCACCCGCACTGCTGGAAGGACTTTTGCAGGCCAGCATAGAAACTGGCCCGGCTTTTGCTTGTCAAGGCGAGGAGCGGTAAAACTCGCCTGCCGGCGCATTTTCAGGCAGAAAATTGAAGAAAAAGCTGCTGGACTACGCCGGAAATCCCGCTCGAACCGGAATTTCGCATTTAGAGCGTAAATCCCTCGCCGAGATAAAGCCGCCGCACATCGGCATTTGCGACCACCTCGTCGGCCCGGCCATGGGTCAGCACCTGGCCGGCATGGATGATGTAGGCGCGGTCGATCAGGCCAAGTGTCTCGCGGACATTATGGTCGGTGATCAGCACGCCGATGCCACGTGCCGTCAGGTGGCGCACGAGCTGCTGGATGTCGGCGACGGCGATCGGGTCGATGCCGGCGAAAGGTTCGTCGAGCAGCATGTAGGCGGGGCGGGTTGCCAACGCACGGGCAATTTCGAGGCGTCGCCGCTCACCGCCGGAGAGCGACAGCGACGGAGCCTTGCGCAGATGGCTGATATGGAATTCCTCGAGCAATTCGTCGAGCAGGCGCTCACGTTCCTTGCGGCTCTTTTCGACCACTTCGAGCACGGCCCGGATGTTTTGCTCGACATTCAGGCCGCGAAAAATCGAGGCTTCCTGCGGTAGATAGCCGATGCCGAGACGGGCGCGGCGATACATCGGCATCGACGTGACGTCGAAACCGTCGATTTCGATGGTGCCTTCATCGACCGGCACCAGGCCGGTTACCATGTAGAAACAGGTCGTCTTGCCGGCGCCGTTGGGGCCAAGCAGCCCAACCGCCTCGCCGGCGCGCACGCCCAGCGTCACGCCGCTGACGACTTTGCGGCCCTTGTAGCTTTTGGTCAGCCCCTTGGCGATCAAAGTTCCCTTGAACTTTGCCGCTTCGACGGTGACCCTGGCCGGTGCCGCAAGTTTGCTGGCGGCGCGCCCTGGAAGACGCGCCAGCAACGACGATATGCCGGTCATCAGGGTTTCGCTGCTCCGGACTTCGCCGGCGGCGTGATCGACATCATGACGCGGCCGCCGCAAGCGTCGACCTGGGCAAGGCCACTCTTCATCTGCACGGTAAGCTTGCAGCCGACAAGCACGTTGTCGCCTTGCGAGAGCACGACCTTGCTGCCCGAAAGCACCAGCACTTCGGTCTTCATGTCGAAGGTGCCGCGATCGCCGGTGGCAACCTGATTGTCCGATTTGATGTAGACCTTATCGTCGACCTCGAGATGGTCGATGTTGGCGGATCCGGTCATTGCCGCGGCACCCGCGGGCTGGGCGCCTTTGGCGGCGCCTGCGTCCCTGACGTAATAGACCGTCATTTTGCCGGCCTTGAGCACGGTTGGACCCTGGACGACGTTGACGTTGCCGGTGAAGACGGCGACGCTTTCCGCCTGGCGCACCTCGAGCTTGTCGCTTTCGATCTGGATCGGCTTGTCGCCCGACAGCCTGAGACCAGACATTTGGCTGGTGGCACTGGATTGCGCCAGAGACGGCGCCGTCCCGAAGGTCAGCCCCAAGGGCAACCCAAGCGTCAACGCCGAAATCGCGGCGAGGCGCCGTGCCGAACTACTGAACCGCATTGGTCTCTCCGCTCTTTGCCTCTGCCGCCTTCAAACTGGCGGGATCGATGTCGACGCGCACCTTGTTCTCGAAAACCAGGACCTTGCCATTGTCCTGGACCGACATCGAATCCGCCCTGATCCGCGACCCGCCGCGGCTGACATCGACGGGCTCGCTTGTCTTCATAGTGCCTTCGCCCATATCGAGATAGACTGATTTGAATTTTGCCACCACACCATCCGTGGTCGACACGGTCACGTCGCTGGTCAGGCTGAGCGTGTTGCCGTCGCGATCGTAGGTGCCGTGCGTGGCATCGATGGCGGCCGTGTTGTCGGCCGCAATCGGCAGCTTGGCCTTGATGCCTTCCAGATCGATGATGCCTTGTTTGCTGACGTCCTGTATGGCGCGCAGGGCCGTCATCGAATAGGGCAGGTCCTGCTTGGTGAAGCCGTTGAGCTTGGGATTGGCCATCACCAGCTTGCCATTGGCAAAGGCGCCGCCATCAGCCTGCACCTCGATTGCAGCGGGAGCCATGAGATAGGAATAGACCGGAAACGCGACCGCGATCACGGCAGCGACCAGCGGCACGGCCAGCTTGAGGATCCGGACCCGGCGCGAATGACGCTGCGCAATGTCAAACGCGTCGACCCGCGCCCGGCCTGCGGCCTTGGGAGCCAACTCCGTCTCGGTGTTGGTCGGTTCGATTGGTCCCGCTAACATGACTGCTTCTTCTAAACCCCTGCCCGCCAGGCCGCCCTATAGGTGGGGTGCCGGCGCCCTCAAGCAAGCACAAGCCGAGGAAAACCGCAAAAATGTGACAGCCGCCCCTGTACAATGAAAATGGCCCCAGCGCAGCCTGTACCTCATACCAGATATGGGCGCACAGTGTTAGAGCCTGTGCAACGTGACAGGTTGAGGCTTGCCGCGAATGCCTAAGACGGCCTTTGGCGCAAGGTCGTCAGGAAACGGTAGCCGGGCGCGAATGGTTGCTTTAAAAGCATCTGCTCCCACCGACTACGAGGCTGACCATGGCATTGAAAGCCGACGACCTGATCGACCGCCGCCGCTTGCGCCGCAAGCTGACATTCTGGCGTGTTGCGGCGATTATCGTCGCCGCAGCCGGGCTGATCGCCTTTTCGGCGTGGATCTATGGTGACGACTTCACCGGCGCGGCTGTCGACCACATCGCCAAGGTCAAGATCGAAGGCACCATCACCGAAGACGAAGAACTGATCAAGCGGCTGGAGGCCATCCGTCAGTCGCCGCGCGTCAAGGCTGTGATCCTGTCGATCGATTCACCCGGCGGCACCACGGTCGGTGGCGAGTCGATCTATGAGGCAGTGCGCAAGCTCGCCGCCGACAAGCCGGTGGTGGCCGAGGTCGGCACGCTCGCGGCTTCGGCCGGCTACATGATCGCCACTGCGGCCGACCATATTGTCGCACGCAAATCCTCGATCGTCGGCTCGATCGGCGTGCTGATCCAGTACCCGGACGTCAGCGGCCTCATGGACAAGCTCGGCGTCAAGCTGGAGGAGGTGAAATCCTCGCCCTTGAAGGCCTCGCCTTCTCCCTTCAAGCCGACCAATGACGATGAGCGCGCCATGGTCCGCAAGCTCATCCTCGACAGCTACGACTGGTTCGTCGGCATCGTCGCCGAGCGCCGCAATATGACCAAGCCGGAGGCGCTGGCGCTCGCAGACGGGTCGATCTTCACCGGCCGGCAGGCGGTCACCAACAAATTGATCGACGCGGTCGGCGGCGAGGCCGAAGCGATCGACTGGCTTGCAGGCAAGGGTGTCGATGCCAAGCTCAAGGTGGTGGAATGGAAGGACACGGAAAAACACGGGGGTTTCCTGTTCTCCAAGACGATGGCGCAGACCGTCGGTGCTGCGCTTGGCCTGCCCGGCCATGGCGGCGACGTCCTTCACGAAATTGGAGCGGACCGCTTGTTTCTTGACGGTCTCGTTTCCGTCTGGCACCCTTGAGGAACCGCTTGGGACGAGTGAAAAACCAAATAAAATCATTCTGATAATTTCGGCGGCACTGCTTTTACGGGGAGCCTTTTCATGATCAAATCCGAACTTGTGCAGATCATCGCCACGCGTAATCCGCATCTTTTCCTGCGCGACGTCGAAAACATTGTCAGCGCCATCTTCGATGAAATCACCGACGCGCTTGCCGAGGGCAACCGGGTCGAGTTGCGCGGCTTCGGCGCGTTTTCGGTGAAAAACCGCCCTGCCCGCACCGGCCGCAACCCGCGCACCGGCGAATCCGTAGAGGTCGAGGAGAAATGGGTACCGTTCTTCAAGACCGGCAAGGAATTGCGTGAAAGGCTGAACGGAGGCAAATAGGCGAGGCGCCCGCCACCGCTCCTGCCTTTTCTTCCGAACGGAAAAACATGTTCAATCGCTTCATTCTCATCGTGGTTTTCGTGCCGCTGGCCGTCATCCTGATTGCGCTGGCCGTCGCCAACCGCGAACCGGTGGCCTTCACACTCGATCCGTTCAATCCCGGCAATCCGGCGCTGACGTTGACCGTGCCGCTCTTCATTTTCCTGTTCCTGGCGCTGGCCATCGGCATGATCGTCGGCAGCCTGGCGACCTGGATCAAGCAGGGCCGCTACCGCAAGCTGGCGCGCCAGCGCGGCGCCGAGGCCGAGAACCTGCGCCAGGCGGTCAGCCGCGCGCCCACCGCGTCGCGGGGCCCAGCCTTGCCGAAGCCGACGAACTGAGCCGCGGCTCGGGCCTGAAGCACAACCGGCCTAGTTCTCCACGGAGCCTTTCATGCTGACCATTTCCGCCGCCGAGGTCGATCGCGCGCTGACCTTTTCCGGGCTGGTCGAGACGTTGCGTGCCGCTTTTCGCGATGGCGCCGTGCAGCCGGTAAGGCACCATCACACGGTCGAGCGGCCCGATGGCGCCGCCTCGACGCTGCTCTTGATGCCGGCCTGGACCGACTTCAACGCAGCCGGCACCTCGGCCGATGGCCATATCGGCGTCAAGATCGTCACCGTGTCGCCCGACAACAATGCCGTCGGCAAGCCGGCGGTGATGGGGCTTTACCTCTTGCTCGACGGCGCCACCGGCGAGCCGCAGGCCTTGATCGATGGCCAGAGGCTGACACAGTGGCGCACTGCCTGTGCCTCGGCGCTGGCCGCCTCCTATCTGGCCCGCGAGGACGCATCGCGGCTGCTGGTGGTCGGCGCCGGCGCGCTGTCGCCATTCCTTGCAAAGGCGCATTCGGCGGTGCGGCCAATCAAGAACATCCGCATCTGGAACCGTACGCCGGCCAATGCCGAAAAGGTCGCGGCAAAATTGCGTGCCGAGGGTTTTGCGGCCGAAGCAGCAGGCGATCTCGACGCCGAACTCGGAAAGGCCGATATCGTGTCGTCAGCGACCATCACCACCATGCCACTGATCAAGGGGGCACTGTTGAAGCCCGGCGCCCATGTCGATCTGGTCGGCGGCTTCACACCGGCGATGCGCGAAAGCGACGACGACGCGATTGCACGCGCCCGCGTCTATGTCGACACCCGCGCCGGCGCCACCAAGGAAGCAGGCGATATCGTCCAGCCGCTGGCCTCCGGGGTTCTGAAGCCGGAAGCCATCGTCGCCGACCTCTATGAACTGGCGCGCGGCCAGAAAGAAGGTCGGCAGAGCGACGACGAGATCACGTTGTTCAAGTCGGTCGGCGCGGCCCTCGAGGACCTCGCCGCCGGCATTGCCGTGTATCGGGCAAGAGTAGGGGAGTAGGGCAGTAGGAAACCGTGCTAATCGTGCGGCGCCGCGCCTAGTGCTACTTTGCTCTCGCCTACTGCCCTATTGCCCTACTGCCCTACTGCCCTACTGCCTTACTCCCTTTGCCAATAAACCCGCAGCCGGTGGTTGTCCGGATCGAGCGCGACAAACGTGCGCCCGAAATCCATGTCGGTCGGGCTCTGCAGGATGGTCAGACCCCGTCCAGACCAGTCGGCGTGAGTGGCATCGACCTCGTCAGGCGTGTCCAGCGCAAAGACGATCTCGGCGCCGCCGCCTGCTGCCGCGGCGGCCGGCTCCACGGTGTGACGCGACCAGAGGCCGAGCTTAAAGCCGCTGTCGAGCACGAACAGCACGAAGGTCGGTGAGGTCTCGACCGGCTGCCGCCCAAGCAGCGCGCTGTAGAAGGCGCCGCTTTGCTCAGGCTTGTCGACATAGAGGATGACGAAATTGGGCGGTGTCATGAATTGCTCTCCAGATGGTTTCGATTGGCGGAGCATAGCGTACGCCACTGCCAGATTCTGGCAGCAGTCTTAAGTGAGCAGCAGCCTCAGTTTGGCGTGTCGAGCGTCGCCCGCCATTCTTTGAGCAGTACCTGACGGCGGCGCGGATAGCGCATCTCGGTGGCGTTGAGGCCGGATATCCGATCGGCGCGAAAGTGCCTGAAATCCTGGCGCATCTCGCACCAGGCCGCGACGACGCGCACCTTGTCGAAGAAGCCGAGTGCGAACGGCCAGACGGTGCGCTCGGAGGCAGCACCGCCGGCGTCGCGATAGACAAAGCTCAGCTTGCGCTCCTCCCGGATGGCCTGCCGCACCACGCCGAGATCGATGCCTTCGGTGACCTCGGTGCGCGACCCGACCAGCAGCGTCGAGGCGTCGAGCTCTTCGCGCAAATCGTCCGGCAGCACCGCCGCGATCTTGGCCAGTGCGTCGGTGGCGGCGTTCGCAAGCCGCCAGTCCGGCTGCTTGGCCACCCAGCGCGAACCGAGAACGATCGCCTCGATCTCCTCATCGGTGAACATCAAGGGCGGCAGCATGAAACACGTAACCCAGCCCCGCCTCGCCCTCGATCGGCGCGCCCTGCCCCTGCAGCGTGGCGATATCGCGATAGAGCGTGCGGATCGACACGCCCATTTCGCCCGCAAGGCTGCGGCCGCTGACCGGCCGGCGATGCCGGCGCAGGATCTGGATCAGGTCGAGCAGGCGTTCGGCGCGGGACATGGATCGCAACCCGGTTGATAGATGCCCAATTTGAATGGACGATAGTGCGCCTGCGCTTTCGGCGGCAAGCAAGATGATCGCCGACCCGGAACGTCTGCGCCGTGACGCCGTTGTCTGGCCATTATGGATATACGCGGTTTTCTGTTGTTCTGGTCGGTTTTGACCGCCATCGTCGCTGCGCTCAGCCTTGGGCCGTCCTTTGCCCATGTGCTGGAATCGGTGCCGCGGCTGACCAGATGGTCGCCTTCGCTCTGGCGTGACACCACTGTCTTCAACGCTCAGTTCCAATTCTTCGCGATTATCGGCGCACCGCTGGACGTGGCGGCGATCGTCTGTCCGGGCCTCCTCGCCTGGATACTGCGCAGCGATCGCCCGGCATTCTGGTGGGTCTTGGCCGCCACCGTGCTTTATCTGACGGCCCTGGTGGCGTGGTTTACCCTGGTAAAACCGGCAAACGATGTCCTGGCCACCTGGGTGCCCGGACCGATCCCGGACAATTTCGAAACGATCCGGAGCCGCTGGGAAAGCGGCCATATGGTCGTCACCGGCTTCAAGGCCGTTGGTTTCATAGCGCTCGCAATCGGCCTGCTGTCGATCAGGCGCGGCTGATCCGGTTGCACACGTCGGCAGCCCTTTTGTTGCGCCGGTCAATACGCTGTGGCAGAAGCGGCCAAGCCGCCGTCCGGAGATGCGCCTTCTTGAAACCTTTTCGCGACAGACGCCGCGACAGCCGCCCGCCCACGAAGGGCGGGGCGGAGCAGCCGCGGCGGCGCGATGCCGGCCTGACCGTCGGCTCGGAGCCTAAACCGCAGAACCGGTCCGAGC
The DNA here is from genome assembly GCF_040320265.1 of Mesorhizobium sp. M0751. Taxonomy (NCBI): domain Bacteria; kingdom Pseudomonadati; phylum Pseudomonadota; class Alphaproteobacteria; order Hyphomicrobiales; family Phyllobacteriaceae; genus Mesorhizobium; species Mesorhizobium sp. M0751. The sequence continues at coordinate 74,662 of NZ_JAMYPH010000017.1, read as the reverse complement.
CGAAAGCCGCGCCGCGACCTCTATCCCGCCGCGATGGCGCGCTGCCTGCCGAACATCTGCCGCTGATCCTCGAGGTCGGCCCCAATCAGGACTACGCGCTGCTCGACAGCGGCGCCGGAGAAAAACTCGAGCAATACGGCCCTTACCGCATCGTTCGGCCGGAGGGCCAGGCGATCTGGCAAAAGGCTTTGCCGGCCAGGGACTGGGAGCGCGCCGACGCCATTTTCACCGGCGATACCGACGAGGAAGGCATCGGCCGCTGGCGCTTCCCCAAGACGCCGCTCGGCGAGACCTGGCCGATGAAGCACGACGGCATCGACTATCTCGGCCGCTTCACGTCGTTTCGCCATGTCGGCGTCTTTCCCGAGCAGGCCTCGCATTGGGACCACATGGCCGAACTGATCGCGGCGGCAAAACGGCCGGTGAAGGTGTTGAACCTGTTCGGTTACACCGGCCTTGCCTCGCTGGCGGCGGCGCGTGCCGGCGCCGAGGTCACCCATGTCGATGCTTCCAAGAAGGCGATCGGCTGGGCGCGCGAAAACCAGGAGATGGCGGGCCTGTCGCAAAAGCCGATCCGCTGGATCGTCGACGATGCCGTGAAATTCGCCGAACGCGAGGAGCGCCGCGGCAGCCGCTACGACATCATCCTGTTCGACCCGCCGGCCTATGGCCGCGGACCGAAAGGCGAGGTCTGGCAGCTGTTTGAGGACCTGCCGGCGCTGACCGACATCTGCCGCGCGATCCTGACGCCGAAGCCGCTCGCCGTGGTGCTGACCGCCTATTCGATCCGCGCCTCCTTCTTCGCCATCCATGCCCTGATGCGCGACACCTTCGCCGGCATGGGTGGCACGGTCGAATCGGGCGAATTGATCATCCGCGAGAAATCTGCCGGTCGGGCGCTTTCGACATCGTTGTTCTCACGCTGGGTGGCTTGAATGAGTGCGTACGAACGGCACGCGGGCGCGCCAGGGCAGGTGAAGGAAGTCACCAGCCTCGCCAACCCGCTGGTCAAGGACATCAAGGCGCTCGCGTTGAAGAAATTCCGTGACCAGCAGAATGCCTTCATTGCCGAAGGCCTGAAGCTGGTCATCGACGCGCTTGATCTTGGCTGGTCGATCAGGACATTGGTCTTCGCCAAGGCCGGACGTGGCAATGCGGCAGTCGAAAAGGTCGCGGCGCGCACGGTCGCAGCCGGCGGCACCGTACTTGAAGTCTCGGAAAAGGTGCTGGTCGCCATCACCCGTCGCGACAATCCGCAAATGGTCGTCGGCGTGTTCTCGCAGAAATTCTTGCCGCTGAAGGACATCCGCGCCCGTGACGGCGACATCTGGGTGGCGCTCGATCGTGTGCGCGACCCCGGCAATCTCGGCACCGTCATCCGCACCGTCGACGCTGTCGGAGCCAGGGGCGTTATTCTGGTCGGCGAGACCACCGATCCCTTTTCGGTCGAAACGGTGCGCGCCACCATGGGCTCGATCTTCGCCGTGCCGGTCGCCAAGGCGACGCCCGAGGCTTTTCTCGCCTGGCGAAAGAGCTTCCCCGGCCTTGTCGCCGGCACCCATCTGAAGGGTGCGGTCGACTACCGCTCTGTCGATTTTTCAAAAGGCCCGGTGCTTTTGATGATGGGCAACGAGCAGCAAGGCCTGCCTGACGAGCTTGCCGCAAGCTGCGACAAGCTGCTGCGGATACCGCAGGCCGGCCGCGCCGATTCGCTCAACCTTGCGGTGGCCACCGGCGTCATGCTGTTCGAGATCCGGCGCGGCGCACTGAAGCTCGGCCCTGAGGACGCCGGATCATGACATCCCAAGCCGTGAAACTGCAGACCATGAAATCCTGGAGCCCCTACGCTTTTCTGGTGGTCGCCGCGATAGCGCTCGACCAGTGGCTGAAATATCTGGTCGAAACCGGCCTTGCCTTTCAGGAACGGCTCGAGTTGCTGCCGTTCCTGGCGCTGTACCGCACCTACAACACCGGCATCGCGTTCTCGCTGTTTTCGTCCTTCGGCGACACCGGCCTGGTGGTCGTCGCGGTTCTGGTGGTCGCCTTCGTGCTCTATCTTGCGGCCCGCACGCCGCCCGGCCACCTGCTCGCCCGCATCGGTTTCGCGCTGATCGTCGGCGGCGCACTCGGCAACCTGATCGACCGCGCTGCCTATGGTCATGTCATCGACTATGTCCTGTTCCATACGCCGGTCTGGTCCTTCGCCGTCTTCAACCTGGCCGACGCCTTCATTTCGGTCGGTGCCGTGCTGGTCGTCTTCGACGAACTCATTGGCTGGCGGCGCGGAACGTCGGGCGATTGACCTCACTCGCCTGGCGCCGCACATTCTGATCTGCAAGCCCGAGGAGAAAAAATGCCCGAAACCTTCAAAGCCATCCTCGTTTCGCGCGACGCCGAGAAAAACCAGTCGGTCGCGGTGACCGAGCTTACCGAAGCAGACCTGATGGAAGGCGATGTCACCGTCGCGGTCGAGGCGACGACGGTGAACTACAAGGACGGCCTTGCAATCACCGGCAAGGCGCCGGTGATCCGCCGCTGGCCGCTGGTGCCGGGCGTCGATTTCGCCGGCACCGTCATCTCGTCTTCCAGTCCCGACTGGCGCAAGGGTGACAAGGTCATATTGAACGGCTGGGGTGTCGGCGAGACGCATTTCGGCGCCTTTGCCGGACGCGCCCGCGTCAAGGGCGACTGGCTGGTGCCGCTGCCGGACGGCATGAGTTCGCATGATGCGATGGCGGTCGGCACCGCCGGCTACACCGCAATGCTTTGCGTCATCGCGCTGGAGCGCCACGGCATCGTGCCCGACCGCGGCCCGGTGGTGGTGACCGGCGCTGCCGGTGGCGTCGGCTCGGTCGCGGTCTCGATCCTGTCCAGCCTCGGCTATCACGTCATTGCCTCGACCGGCCGCGCTGCCGAAAGCCCGTATCTGATAGACCTTGGCGCCGCGGAAGTAATTTCACGCGACGAGCTTGCCCAGCCTGCAAAACCGCTCGCCAAGGAACGCTGGGCCGGCGGCGTCGATGCGGTCGGCAGCCACACGCTGGCCAACGTTCTGTCGATGACTTCCTATGGCGGCGCCGTCGCCGCTTGCGGCCTTGCCGGCGGCATGGACCTGCCGGCAAGCGTCGCCCCCTTCATCCTGCGCGGCGTCTCGCTACTCGGCATCGATTCGGTGATGGCGCCCAAGGCGGTCCGCCTCGAGGCCTGGCGCCGCATCGGCACCGATCTCGACCACACAAAGCTTGCCAGCCTGTCGACGAGCATCGGCTTCGACGGCATCATCGGCGCCGCGCATGACATCGTCGAGGGCAAGATCCGCGGCCGCGTGGTGGTGGATATGTGAGCCCAAAAGGGACAAAAAAGAGCGCGACCGCTAAAATTCGAACGATCAACCACAACCTTCGATAAGCTCTGTCTGGCAGGAGTTCCGTATGATTGCGGAACCCGGCATCAGAGAGGCGGAACCAGCCGAACGGGCCGACGGGACGGCCCCCGAGGCGCCAGGACGGCAGCTTATCGCCGCGCCGCCGCTGGCGCCGGAACTGCCGGCCTCCAACCGCGAAGGCCTGCCCTTCCTGACGCTCGTCGCCATCGTCGTGCTGGCGGGCCTTTCGCATCTGACCGGAGCGCCGATCTTCATCACCATCGGCCTTTTGGCGACAGCCATCGCCGGGCTCGCCATGCATCTGCGCAACAGGCGCACCGAGCGCCGCGCGGTGGCCCTGCTCGATGCCACGACCGCCCGCAGCCGCGCCGAAATCGAGACGCTTGCCGACCGCATGTGGGAGATGCAGGAGAGCGAGGAGCGCTTTCGCGGTCTGATCGATGCACTCGGCGATCTCGTCGTCCACCGCGACCGCGACGGCCACATCGTCTACGCCAACAAGGTCTTCGCCGACCTTGTCGAAACCGACCAGCGCGACCTTGCCGGCAAGACCCTGGCCGAACTGGGCATCGATGTCGGCATCGTCCCCGACGCCGCGTTTTCCGACCATGAATGCCTGAGTTCCACCGACGTCGCCATTCGCACGCCGGACGGCCCACGCTGGTTCTCTTGGATCGAGCTGTCGGTCCGCGACAAGGACAGCGGCGCCGTCTCGCATCGCGCCATCGCCCGCGACATCACTGCCCGCAAGCGCGCCGAATCCTCGCTGATCACCGCCCGCGAGCGGGCCGAATATGCGAGCCAGGCCAAATCGCGCTTCCTCGCCACAGTCAGCCACGAGATCCGCACGCCGATGAACGGCATCATGGGCATGGCCCGGCTTCTCGCCGACACCAGCCTTTCGCCCGAGCAGCGGACCTATGTCGGCGCCATCTCGACCTCGGCCAGCGCGCTGCTGGCGCTGATCGAGGACCTGCTCGACTACTCCAAGATCGAGGCCGGCCGCTTCGATCCCGAACCGCAGCCGATGTCGGTGCGCGAGATCGCCGACAATGTCGTCGAGCTTTTGGCGGCGCGGGCTTTTGCCAAGGATATCGGCCTCGGCTGTCATGTCGAACCCGACGTGCCGCAGTTGATCACCGCCGACCCCGGCAGGGTCAGGCAGGTGCTGCTCAACCTCATCGGCAACGCCGTCAAGTTCACCGACAGCGGCGGTGTCCTGGCAAGCATCGCCCGCGTCCGCACCGAAACCACCGACCGCATCCGCTTCACCATCTCAGACACCGGCCCCGGTCTGCGCGAGCAGGACATGGAGCGCATCTTCGAGGACTTCGAACAGGCTGACGGCACCTCGACCCGTGCGCATGGCGGTGCCGGCCTCGGTCTTGCCATTTCCAAGCGCCTGGTGACCGCCATGGGCGGCACCATCTCCGTGTCGAGCCGGCTTGGCCAGGGGTCCGAGTTCGTCTTCGATATTCCCGCTATTTCCGCCGTCGAGGCGGCGCAGATCCGGCAGGACCCGCTGTCGGGCCGGCATGCGGTGATCGTGTCGAAGAACCTGGTCGAGGCCGAAGCCATTGCCCGCACCATTCGCGCCAATGGCGGCACGGTCGATCTGGCCACCGCCGCCGCCCAGGCCACCCCTTTCGCCGAGGGCTGCGACGTGCTTCTGATCGATGCTGCCATGGAGCAAAGCGACGGCAGGCTGCTCAGGCGCCTGCGCCAGAGCGGATTTGCCGATTGCGAGGCAGTGACGCTGATCGCGCCCACCGACCGCGGCATGCTTGGCGAGTTCCGTGCCAACGGTTACGCCACCTTCCTGGCGAGGCCGGTGCGCGGCGAGACACTGCTGCGCGTGCTTTTGACCAGCCATGCGCCGGTCATCGCCGAGCCGCAATTGCAAAAGCGCGGCGCGCAGGCTGGGCACGCCATTGGCGCCCGCCAGCAGGGCCTGTCGGTGCTGATCGCCGAGGACAACGACATCAACGCCATGCTGGCTCGCGCCACGCTGCTGAAGGCCGGGCATCGCGTGAAGGTGGTCGGCAACGGCAAGGCCGCGGTCGAGGCGGTCATCAGCACCGGCCACAAGCACCGCTACGACGTGGTGCTGATGGACTTGCACATGCCTGTCATGGACGGGCTGGACGCCATCGCCGCCATCCGCCGCCATGAGGAGGAGACCGCGGTGCCGCCGGTGCCGATTATGGTGCTGTCGGCCGACAGCCAGGAAAAGACCCGCCACGCCGTGCTCGCTCACGGTGCCAGCGGCTTCGTCACCAAGCCGCTCGACCCCGATGCCCTGGTTCATGCGGTCGAAGGGCAAGTGGCCGCCTGAGGCACAACATAGACGGTCGATAGATTACCCAGCCGACGAAGTATTGCCCGCAGAGCCGTATCACGGTACTGTCACAATCCTGTTGCACCTACACCGTATCCCCGTGCCAAGAGGGATGGCTCGAAGGAGAATCACTCGTGCATACAGTCATGCCGGAATGTGATGCTCGGCCGAACGCCAGCGGGCCTTTGCTCGTCGGCCGGAACGCCGATGCCGTCATAAAAGGCGCATCGCTCGGCCGCATCGGCAATCTCGAAGTGCGGCTCGCCCGCAACGAGGCCGAGATCGCTGCCGCGCAGGAGGTGCGCTACCGGGTGTTCTACGACGAGCTTGGCGCCAGGAAGGACCTGTTCCAGATGCAGGACCGTCGCGACGCCGATCGCTTCGATCCCCTCTGCGACCATCTGCTGGTCTTCGATACTTCGCTTTCCGGCCCCGAGCATCGCCGCATCGTCGGCACCTACCGCCTGCTGCGGCAGGAGATTGCCGCGGCGGCCGGCGGCTTCTATTCCGAAGGCGAATTCGAGCTGACCAAGCTGATCGCGCGGCATCCCGGCCAGCGCTTCCTCGAGCTCGGCCGCTCCTGCGTTCTGCCGGAATACCGCTCGAAGCGCACCATCGAGGCGCTGTGGCAAGGCATCTGGGCCTATATCAACCATTACGGCATCGGCGTGATGACCGGTTGCGCGTCGTTCCACGGCACCGTGCCGGCGGCACATGCCGAGGCGCTGACCTATCTTGCCCACCACTGCCGGACGAATTCATCGTGGGACGTGCGTGCCGTCGCCGGGCGCTATTGTTCCATGGATCTGATGCCGATCGAGGCCGTCAATGCCAAGGCGGCGATCGCCGCGATGCCGCCGCTGGTCAAGGGCTATCTGCGCGTCGGCGCGCGCATCGGCGACGGCTGCGTCATCGACCGTGAATTCTCGACGGTCGACGTGTTCGTGGTGATGCCCGTCAAGGAGATCGGCGCCCGCTACGTCAATTATTATGGCGGGGAAGCGCAGCGGTTTGCGGCCTGACACCTTAATTCAGGGAATATCTTCCGGACGCCGGCCAGGCTTGCTTTTGTAGGACGGAAAGGCCCAGCCGAATTTGAGCGCGCCGCCGCGCACGCAGAAAGCCGCCATGAAACCTGCCAGGCCCGACGCAAGCGGCGGCAGTCCGGCGAAATCGCCAAGTGTGTAGAGGCCGGCGCCGGCAAGCGCTGCGGTAACGTAGATCTCCGGTCTCAGGAGCACCGAAGGCTCACCTGTCAACAGATCGCGCAGAATGCCGCCAAGGGTTCCGGTGAGCATGCCGGTGACGATCGAAACTACAGGTGAGCCGGTGATCGTCAGCCCCTTGGCCGCGCCCATCACCGAAAAGGCCGCAAGACCTATGGCATCGAGCCAGAGCAGCAATTTGTAGCGGGACTCCAAACGATGTGCGCTGAAGAAGACGACGACCGCCACCGCCGCACAGATTAGCACATAGTCGCGGTTTCCCACCCAGAACACGGGTACGTTGAGGATGACGTCGCGAACCGTGCCGCCCCCGATGCCGGCAACGCTAGCCAGAAACAGGTAACCGATAATGTCGAGCTGTTTGCGCGAGGCGGCCAGCGCACCGGTCGCCGCGAAAACGGCGACGCCGGTGTAGTCGAGAAGCTCAATGGGGTTCATGGAGTGAATAATGAAACAGTGAGTAGGGAATAGCGAGTGGCTCCCGAGAAAGCGGATTGACCCCAAATGAATTAAATGGTTGAATTGTTCATTCAATTAGGTGGACGCCTGTGTCCCCTCGCCGCTACAGCATGGGTTCCCGGACTGCCGCCTCCGCTAAGACGAGGCAGCGCATCCTCGACGCGACAATCAAGCTGCACACCCAGAACGGCATCTTCGGCACGACTTGGAAGGACATCGCTACGGAAGCCGATGTCGCCGTTGGCACCGTCTACAAGCATTTTCCTACTCTGGACGACCTAGTTCCGGCGTGCGGCGAAGTGCTGATGGAGCGCCTGCGTCCTCCGTCGCCCGAATCGGTGACGGAGATAATCGGCGGGGCGACGGACTCTAAAGAACGGTTGCACCGGGTCGCCAACGAGCTGTTCGCCTTCTACCACCGTGGCGGACGGCATCTCGAAAGCGACCTGCGCGAGCGCCAGCTTCCAGCCATGCGGGAATGGGAGGAATACCTGCGACACATGGTGGCCGGATTCGTGCGCGAGGCACTGGCGCACGACAGTCCCGGCGATGATGTCGTGCAGGCAATCAGCTTTCTATTCGACTTTCCGACGTTCAACGCGATGCGGATACGCGGCATGGCGGTGGACCTCGCCGTCGAAACGGCAACAGAAATGGCGCTCTGCTGGCTCAAAGGCCAAGGCAGAACGAGCACGTCTTGAGCGAACAGAATGCGGGAGGCGAAACAAAGGTCAGATAGCAAAGGGAGGAAGTCATGGACACGAATGTCGTTGAAATCACCGAATTTGCATTGAAGCCCGGATTCACCGAGCAGATGTTCCTGCAGACCAGGGATGAAGTGAATGACGAGGTGCGAAAGCTCAAGGGTTTCCTCAACCGTCGCCTGCTCAAATCCGAAGGCGGCTGGACGGAGATATTCGAATGGGCGGACATAGACAGCGCCAAGGCGGCTGGCGAAGTCTGGTCTACTTTGCCCGGCATCAAAAACTATTGCTCGATGGTGAACACCGCCTCGCTGAAGGTCGGCTACCACTCTGTGGCGGCCGTGGCTAGTGGCAAAGCCGGCGGGAGCACCCCTCGCGCCTTTTGCAGTCACCCCTTGGAAGGAGAGGCACGCTGGTGGCTTGGCTCGCTGGCGGTGATCAAGGCGACAGCGGCCCAGACGGCGGGCCAGTTCACGCTGATCGAAGTGCTCGAGAATGAAGGCGAGGCGCCGCTGCATGTGCACCATCGCGAGGACGAGTCATTCCAGGTGATGGAAGGCGAGATCGAGTTCGAGATCGGCGGCAGGAAGATAATGGCTGGACCCGGTTCGTTTCTCTTTGGGCCACGCGACGTGCCGCACCGCTATACGGTCAAGCGTGGGCCGGCCCGCATGCTGTTCTTCTTCACGCCTGGCGGTTTCGAGGAACTTCTGAGGGCGACCAGTGTGCCCACCGACGACAGGCGCATCCCTCCGGACGGAGAAGGAATGCCGGACATGGAGACATTCCCCGACGTGGTTCGCCGCTATGGCTGTGAACTGCTGGGCTGAGGGGCAGGAAAGCCCTGCACGGCGACCTGTTTGATCGCCCCCTGAAATCGGACAGGTTGGGGGGCGGTCGATCATCCCTCACGCTTTGGTGACGGTTGCTGCAGAACGGTGCACTATTCCCAGTTCACGCATCCTTCTCAGCCTGCTCGTTGACCGGCCCCGGCTCGACCGGCGCTTCGCTTGCCACATGCTTGGGACCGCCCTTGGCGACGCCGACCATGGCCGGCCGCAACACGCGCTCGCCGATCGAATAGCCGGGCTGCACGACCTGCACGACCGTGTTGGCCGGGACGTCGGGATTGGGCACCTCGAACATCGCCTGGTGGAAATTCGGATCGAATTTCTCGCCCTCGGGTTCGAGCTTCTTCACGCCGTGACGTTCCAGCGCCGACAGCATGGCGCGCTCGGTGATCTCAACGCCGTCGATCAGCGCTTTGAACCCGGCATCGCCCGAAGCTTTGGCCTCCTCCGGGATGGCATCCAGGGCACGGCGCAGATTGTCTGACACCGAAAGCATGTCGCGGGCAAAGTTGGCGACCGCATAGGCGCGCGCATCGTGGACGTCGCGGGCGGTACGGCGGCGCAAATTCTCCATGTCGGCCGCGACGCGCAGTGCGCGATCCTTCAGCTCTTCGTTTTCCTTCAGAAGCCGCACAAGCGCTTCATAGTCGCCGTCGACGCCGCCTTCCCTTGGCTCCGCGGCAGCCTCGGTCTTCTCGGCTGCATCGGGCGCGCGTTCGTCTTTTGCCTGGTCGCTCATCGCCGTTTCCCGTCATTTTTCGAATGGTGTGGATTTGCGCCCGATATCGAGGTTTAGCGGCCAAAAATCAAGGGGCAAGCGCTACTGCAGCCGCTGCCGCGGCCTGATGGCGGGCCGCGCAAACCTTTCGATTTTAATTCAAACTTTACCGTAACCGACGGCTTTGCTTGCCAGGCTACTACAATGCGGGAACCATTCCTCCCTTGGAAGAGTTTCGAAGCCGACACAGGATTTTGAGATGATGCCCCGCAGGAACGGCGAAAAACGCGACGGGCTCGCCGCCGATATCCGGCGCCAGCTCGGCACCGAGGCGACCAAGCGCTTTCTGCGCACCTTGCCGGCCTTCCGCACGGAGTCCGATATTCCCGACCGTCTGAAGGAATTGCTCGACCGCCTGGACGGCGTGGAAGCCAAGGTGGTCGCAGGCGGGCGCCGTCGGTAGACACCGCCGCCAACGACGCGACCTGCAATTGCGGCCGCAATTCCTCGCCATCGCGCGACATTTACGCGCAGTAACTTTGCGTGATCTTCGTCTTGCGGCAGCGCCCTGCTCCGCCTATGTTTCATGATGAACATGATTTCCCCCGAAGCTGTGGCAAACAGCAAGCGCGCCTGGTTGAAAATCCTGTCGCGCTATAAAAAGCCCGACAGGCGTCGCAGCGCCGTCGAACTCGCCATCACCCTCATTCCCTTCGCCACGCTGTGGGCACTGTCCTCGGCCGCCTATGCCTATGGCCATTGGTGGGGTCTGGTCCTCATCCTTCCGGCAGCCGGCTTTCTGGTGCGGATCTTCATGATCCAGCACGATTGCGGCCACGGGTCCTTCTTTGCCAACCGCTATGCCGACGACTGGATCGGCCGCGTGCTTGGCGTGCTGACGCTGACGCCCTACGATTGCTGGCGCCGCGCCCACGCAACCCATCACGCCAGCGCCGGCAATCTCGACGAGCGCGGCACCGGCGACATCAAGACACTGACCGTCGCCGAATACCGGCAACTGTCGTGGCGGGGCCGGCTCGCCTATCGCCTCTATCGCCATCCGCTGGTGATGTTCGGCCTTGGCCCGATATGGATCTTCATTTTCGAGCAGAGACTGCCGTTGGGCATGATGCGGGGCGGCCTCACCCCCTGGGTGTCGTCGATGTCGACCAATCTCGCCATCGCGGTCATCGCCGCGCTGCTCATCTGGTTCGTTGGCCCCGGCGCGTTCCTGGTCGTGCATTTGCCGATCGTCATCCTCGCCGGATCGGCCGGCATCTGGCTGTTTTATGTTCAGCACCAGTTCGAGGAGACGGAGTGGACAAAGGACTCCGAGTGGGAATTCCAGCACGCAGCCCTGCACGGTTCGTCCTATTACGACCTGCCGCCGGTGCTGAACTGGATCACCGGCAATATCGGCGTCCACCACGTGCACCACCTCTCGGCCAAGGTGCCATGCTACCGGCTTCCGGAAGTGCTGAGGGACTATCCGGAATTGCGTGAGATCGGCCGCGTCACGCTTCTCGACAGCCTGCGCTGCGTCAAGCTGGCGCTGTGGGACGAGAGCCGCAGCAAGCTGGTATCATTCCGCGAAGCGCGGATGGCCGTGTAGACGCACCGCCGCACGAAGAGTGCGGCGGCTCCAAATTCCGAGCCTCAAGCCGCCTGGCGTTGGTCGCGCATCAGGATTTCGCCCTGGCGGATCTCGGTGCCCAGCACTTTCAGGCATTCGCGCATGAAGGCGGCAAGGCCCGGCCAGCCCTTGGCCGACACAAGATTGCCGTCGACATGGGCGCCGGTCGGCGCAACATCGATATAGATGCCGCCGGCCAGCGTGACTTCCGGCTCGCAATATTGCAGCGCCGCAACCTCGCGGCCGCGCACCACGCCGTCGACCGCAATCAGGATCTGCACGCCGTGGCAGATGGTGAAGATCGGTTTTCCCGTCTCATGGAAATGCCGCACCAGCGCCTGCACGCGCTTGTCGATACGGATATATTCCGGCCCGCGCCCGCCCGCCGCGTAGACGGCGTCGTAATCGGCCGGATTGACCTCGGAAAACGTCTTGTTGAGGGTGTAGTCGTGGCCGAGCTTTTCCGTATAAGTCTGGTGGCCCTCGAAGTCGTGCAGCGAGGTCTTCAGGATGTCGCCGGCCTTCTTGTCGGGACAGACGACATGGACGGTATGGCCTACCGCGTGCATGGCCTGTTCAAAGACGAAAATCTCGTATTCCTCGCTGAACTCGCCAACGAGCATCAATATCTTCTTGCCAGCCATATCCGGTTCCTCCCTTGTGGCCACATTTATTCGGATCGCGAAATAATGGGCCTATCGTAAGGCGGAGAGGCGCAAAATAAAAGGCTGAATCGGGAATGTGGTCCGACCAGATAGGGCTTCTGACCCCTGGAGCGGATCAGCCGGCGCGCACCCGCCGCCAGGAATATTTCGGGCCTTTGGCCTCCGGCTTCACCGCCGGCTGGTAGAAAAGCGGCAGTCCGCCGGTGCGGCCTTGCTCGAGCCGCTTCAGCAGCACCGGGTGCGAGATCTCGAATTCGTCGAAGCCGAGGCGCAGCATATGCGGCAGTTGGTCGACCAGCACTTGCCCGGTGGCGCGCATGGCGCCGGTGAAGTGGTAACGGCTGCGCAGCAATTCGCCCTTGGAGAACGAGCGGCCGTCATTGAACGCCGGGAAGGCCAGCGCCACCAGCGACAGCTGATCGAGCAGGCCGGCGATCTTTTCGAGCTGGTCGCCGGGCTGCAGCAGCACGCCGATGCGTTCCTTCGCCGACCGCCGCACCTCCGGATCGAGGCCGAGAAACGCCTGCAGCGGCAGGATGACGCGGCCATTGCCGACCAGCGCCTCGGCGCTTTCGGCATGAACCCACTCGTCCTCGCGGAACCCATCCGGTGTCCACAGCCGCGTAGCGTTTTCGGCTATCAAGTCGCTCATCAAGAAAATTCCCAAGTCCACAAGGTTCTAAAGTGCAAAAACACCTCAGGGTGTGTTGAGATTCAGGTCAGGCCGAGCCGAAAATGGTGGCTTCCGAGAACCGGAGCGGAGCGTACGTTGGGTACGTGAGCACCGGAAGCGCAGGAAGCCGCCGTTTGCAGGCCGGCATCACCTGAATATCAATATACCCTAAAGTGAGGCGTCGGTCAGCGACCTTTCCAGCCCCGACAAATGGATGCCGCATTCGGTCTTGGCATGCCCGGCCCAGCGGCCGCTGCGCGCGTCATCGCCCGGCTGCACCGGCTGCGTGCATGGGAAGCAGCCGATCGACAGATAGCCATAGGCGACCAGCGGGTTTTCACGCAGCGCATGTGCGCGCATGTAGCCGGCCTGGTCCGATGTGGTCCAGTGCGCCAGCGGATTGATACGGATGCGCGAGCCGACCGCCTCGAACACCGGGAGCGCTGCCCGGGTCGCCGCCTGGAAGCGCTTGCGGCCGGTGAACCAGGCGCGGAACGGCTCGACGCCGCGCGCCAGGGGCTCGACCTTGCGCACGTCGCAACAGGCGTCGGTATCGGTCTCGTTCAGATTGCCGGTCGGGTCGATCCTTGCCAGCGCCGCATCGTCGGGCCTGATCACCCGGATATCGGTCAGCCCGAAATCGGCGACCAGCGCGTCACGATAGCCGAGCGTTTCCTCGAAATGCTTGCCGGTGTCGAGAAAGATCACCGGCAGCGTGCGATCGATTTTGGCGATCATGTGCAGCAGCACCGCCGAATCCGCGCCGAAGGACGAGACGGCGGCGATTTCGCCGTGAAAGAATTCCCGGGCCGACCGCTCGATGATCTCCAGCGGCTTCAGGTGGCCATAGAGCGCGTCGAGGCCCGCCGCTTGCGCGGCGATGCCGGCCTCGACGTCGACGATACGGTCAAGCGGCCTTGGTTTCGCCAGCATAGAGCGCCTCCTTGAACGGCGCGGGACCGACTCGGCGGTAGGCGTCGATGAATCGTTCGTTTCTGTCCAGCCGAAGCCCGAGATAGGTCTCGACGATCTGCTCGATGGCATCGGTGATCTCTTCCGAACTGAAGCCGCGACCGATGATCTCGCCGACCGAGGTGTTCTCGTCGGCCGAGCCGCCGAGCGTCACCTGGTAGAGCTCGGCGCCTTTCTTCTCGACGCCGAGGATGCCGATATGGCCGACATGGTGATGGCCGCACGCATTGATGCAGCCGGAAATCTTCAGCTTCAATTCGCCGATCTCGCGCTGGCGCTCCAGCGACGCGAAGCGCCGCGAAATTTCCTGCGCCACGGGAATCGAGCGCGCCGTCGCCAGAGCGCAATAATCGAGGCCGGGGCAGGAGATGATGTCGCTAATCAGGTTGGAATTGGCCGTCGCCAGCCCGATATCGACAAGCGCGTCATAGACCGCCTTGAGGTCGGCACGCGCCACATGCGGCAGGATCAGGTTCTGCTCGTGACTGACGCGCAACTCATCGAATGAATATTTTTCGGCAATGTCGGCGACCGCTTCCATCTGGCTGTCGGAGGCGTCGCCCGGCGTCTCGCCGATGCCCTTGAGCGAGATGGTCACCGCCGCGTAGTCGGGATAGCGATGGGTGACCACATTCTGGTCCAGCCATTCGGAAAAGCTCTTGGAGTCGAGGCGGGCAAGCTTGACCGCCTCGTCGCCTTCCGGCCGGTCGACAAGCGCCGGCGGCGCGAAATAGGCGTCGATGGCGCGGATGTCTTCTTCCGGCAGCCTCAGCTCGGCGTCCTTCAATTCCTGCCATTCGGCCTCGACCTGGCGGGTGATCTCCTCGACGCCGGTCTCATGGACCAGGATCTTGATGCGCGCCTTGAACTTGTTGTCGCGACGGCCGTAGAGGTTGTAAACGCGCAGGATCGCCGTGCAGTAGGACAACAGATCCGCTTCGGGCAGGAAGTCGCGGATCTTCTTGGCCACCATCGGCGTGCGGCCCTGGCCGCCGCCGACATAGACGGCGAAACCAAGCTCGCCGGCGGCGTTCTTCTTCAAATGCAGGCCGATGTCGTGCGTCTGGATGGCGGCACGGTCGCGCTCGGCGCCGGTCACCGCGATCTTGAACTTGCGCGGCAGGAACGAGAATTCCGGATGCACCGACGACCATTGCCGCAGGATTTCGGCATAGGGGCGCGGATCGGCAACCTCGTCGGCGGCGGCGCCGGCGAAGTGGTCGGCGGTGACGTTGCGAATGCAGTTGCCACTGGTCTGGATGGCGTGCATCTCGACGCTTGCCAGGTCGGCCAGGATCGCCGGAATGTCCGACAGCGCCGGCCAGTTGAACTGGATGTTCTGGCGCGTCGTGAAATGGCCATAACCCTTGTCGTATTTGCGGGCGATATGGCCGAGCATGCGCAGCTGCTTGCTGTTCAGCGTGCCGTAGGGCACCGCGATGCGCAGCATATAGGCATGCAGCTGCAGATAGACGCCATTCATCAGCCGCAGCGGCCGGAACTGGTCTTCGGTGATCTCGCCGGCAAGCCGCCGCGCGACCTGGTCGCTGAACTCGGCGACGCGGGCCTTGACGAAATCGTGGTCGAACTCATCGTAACGGTACATATTCAGGTCTTTCCGGGCGCGTCCGCCCGTTATTTTTTTCGTTCGAGCATGATCGGGATCATGCTTGTGTCATCTATGCCGCGCGTGCGGCTTGCGGACGGGCCTGCTTGCCCAGATCGTTGCGGGTGGTCGGGCCGGCGGCACGGATCTTTTCACGCAGCCGGACCGCCTCGACCTTGCCGTTGACCACGGTCACGTCGATCAGATTGACGTCGACCACTTCGTTGTTGGCGGAGGCCTTGGCGCCGATCGCCTCCAGCCGGTCCTCGGCCGCCTTGTCATGGGCGATGTCGGCATGGTCGATGGTCTCGGCCCAGCCGCCATTGGCGTACCAGACGGCTATGCCGTCGGCGAGGCGGTTCGCGGTCAGGACTTTCATTGGTTCACTCCTTGCGCGGCAGCACGGGCCACGCTTTCCTGCCTGTGTGCCGCCAGCGGCTCGGACCGTTCGAAATTGGCGCCGGCGACGGCGTCGCCGATGATGGTCATCACCGGGCCGCTGAGGTCGGCACGCGCCTCCAGCGACGGCAGGTCGGCCAGCGTGCCGTGGAAACGGCGGCGGTTGGGAAGGCTGGCATTCTCAACCACGGCGACGGCCGTATCCGGCGACAGGCCGGCTTCGATCAGCCGGCCGGCCACCTCGGCGGCGACCGAGCGGCCCATATAGACGGCGACTGTCGCGCCGGAAATGGCGAGCTTTGCCCAGTCGGGCAGCGAATTTCCCTTGAGGTCATGGCCGGTGGTGAACACCATCGACGACGACACGCCGCGCAGCGTCAGCGGCAGTTCGAAATCGGCGGCGGCGGCAAACGCCGCGGTGACGCCCGGAACCACCTCGTAGGCGACGCCTGCATCGCGAAGGGCCGCCATCTCCTCGCCGGCCCGGCCGAACACCAGCGGGTCGCCGGACTTCAGCCGCACGACGCGCTTGCCGGCGTGACCAAGCTCGACCAGCAGCGCATTGATCTCGGCCTGGCTCTTGGAATGGCAGCCCTTGCGCTTGCCGACCGGCAGGCGCTCGGCATCGCGGCGGCCCATGGCGACGATCGCCTCCGGCACCAGAGCGTCATGGACGATCACGTCGGCTTCCATCAGCAGGCGATGGGCGCGCAGCGTCAAAAGGTCCTCGGCGCCGGGACCGGCGCCTACAAGCGCGATATGGCCCGATGCCGGTTCGTTCGAAAGCAACAGGCCGACCGCTGCATCATGCGCCTCGGAAAGCCGGCCAGCCTCCACGGCACAGGCCGGTGCGCCGCCAAAGAAATCGCTCCAGAAGCGGCGACGGGCATTGCCTTTCGGCAGCAGTTTTTCGGCGGCCTCGCGAAACGACGCGGCAAGGGCTGCGAGCGGACCGAGCGACGGCGACAGCATGCGGTCGATGCGGCTGCGCAGCATCTGCGCCAGGACCGGGCCGGCGCCTTCCGTGCCGATGGCAATGGCGACCGGCGCGCGGTTGACCAGTGCCGGCGTGAAGAAATCACATAGCTCCGGCCGGTCGACGGCATTGACCGGAATGCCCAGCCGGCGCGCATCCCCGGCAACGCGGCGGTCGAGCGCCTCGTCGCCGCTGGCGGCAAACACCATCACCGCACCGGCGAGATGTGCTGCATCGTAGGCGTCGGCAATGTGGGTGGCCCCCGTCTCGGCGATAAAGGCCAGCAGATCGGCGCTTGCGGCATCGCTGACGATGCGCAGCACAGCGCTCGACTGCGCGAGCAGCCGCGCCTTGGCCAGCGCCTCCTCGCCGCCGCCGACGATGGCTACGGCTTCGCCCTCGACCCGCATGAAGACGGGAAACGCATTGAGCTTGGGCGTAGCTTGCGGCATGACGAGCGGAATCCTGGAACCGTTTGTCAGTTCTACGCGAGGGCGCGAAAAACCAGAAGGCACCCACTCGCGCATCGCTTGGTAGCAGGCAATCTCTTTTCTGCAAGCATGAACGCCAAGAGAAAAATATTCCACATTCAAATGCGGAGCGGATTGAAGCTGCTGTTGCGGCCCTTGATCCGCCGCCTTTTTAGCGGCTGGAGGAGCTAGGCACAAAACAGATTTTTCTAAATTCTATCAATTTAGTAGATTAAGCCGCCGGATGCCGACCGAGCCATCGACGGCAGCCCCGCACCCTTGCCGGCCCTTGTCGGAGCACCGGGTCCGAATACCGGAACATTCCCGCCTCGGCACGCGTTTGCCTTATGGGCCTAGGCTTGGCCACACCCCTGCGGCAAAGGCCCGGCGATGGGCTCGAAAAATCAAAAAAGGAGCGCCCCATGAGCAACGTCAGACTAAAACGCGGACTATGGATCGTGGTGGCAGATGGCGAAAAGGCGCTGTTCCTCGAGAACCGTGGAGACGTCCAATATCCCGACCTTCAGGTCGTGCACGAGATGGAGCAGGAAAATCCGGCAACCCGAGAACAAGGCACGGACCGCCCCGGCCGCTACAGCGACGGCCCTTCCGTCCACCGCAGTGCGGTCGAGGACACCGATTGGCACCGTCTCGGCAAGGAGCGTTTTGCCGATGAGATTGCCGACAGGCTCTACAAGCTCGCGCATCGCGGCACGTTCAAGGAGATCGTGCTGATCGCGCCGCCGGCGGTGCTGGGCGACATGCGCAGGAAGCTGCACAAGGAGGTCACCGACAAGATAACGTCGGAAATTCCAAAGACGCTGACCAACCACAGCATACCCGATATCGAGAACCTGCTGCAGGCGACCTGATCGGCATCGGCGGCGCAGCAATTCCTTATTAATCGCCACGCTGGAGCAGGCCAGGGTAATCGGCTCGGTTTGCGCTGCCCCTCACCCTTACCCATTCCGGGGCGAGCCGCTTGTCTCGCCCGTCCTTCGGACCCCCGTGAAGGACGGGGAGAGGGGGTCGCCAGCGTTGCGTCCAAGCCCCTTCTCCCCGTTCTGCACGGGGAGAAGGTCCCGGCAGGGGGTTGAGGGGCGGCGCCGAGTTTGCCAATTGGTTGCGCCCTACTGAGCAAGCCGCGCCGTAGTGGCAAATCCCGCCGGCTCTCCGCCTTTTGCCGCCTTGTCATCGATTTCACGGTGATTGCGGGTTGTCTCGCGACTGTCGCAGCCTCCATACTGCCAAGGCGGCGGCTTGTGGGCGGCGCACACTCGACATCGCAATTCCTGAAGGCGCTTCATAGACAATGCCGCATGACACGCCCCTTATCGCCACCATCGTCGCCGGTCTGGGGCTGGCTTTCGTCTTCGGCGCACTTGCCAACCGTTTTCGCGTGCCGCCGCTGGTAGGTTATCTTGTCGCCGGCGTTCTGGTTGGACCGAACACGCCGGGTTTCGTTGCCGATGCCGGCCTCGCCAATGAACTGGCCGAGATCGGCGTCATCCTGCTGATGTTCGGCGTCGGCCTGCATTTCTCGCTGAAGGACCTGTTGTCGGTTCGCGCCATCGCCGTGCCCGGCGCCATCGTGCAGATCGGCTTCGCGACAGCCCTCGGTGCCGGCCTTGCCTGGATGCTCGGCTGGTCGATGGGCGCCGGGCTGGTCTTCGGCCTGGCGCTTTCCGTGGCCTCGACCGTGGTGCTGTTGCGCGCCCTGCAGGAGCGGCGGCTGATCGAGACCGAGCGCGGCCGCATCGCCATCGGCTGGCTGATCGTCGAGGATCTCGCCATGGTGCTGGCGCTGGTGCTTTTGCCGGCATTGGCCGGCGTGCTCGGCGGCCAAGAGCAGGTGGAGGTGCACTCCAGCGGTCTGCTGTCGCTGCCGGCGAGCTACGGCGTCTGGGGCGTCGTCGGCATCACACTGGCCAAGGTCGCGGCCTTTGTCGTGGTCATGCTGGTGGTCGGCCGCCGGCTTATCCCCTGGATCCTGCACTACGTCGCCCATACCGGATCGCGCGAACTGTTCCGGCTGGCGGTGCTTGCGATTGCGCTTGGCGTCGCCTTCGGCGCGGCCAAGCTGTTCGGTGTGTCGCTGGCTCTCGGCGCTTTCTTCGCCGGCATGATCATGAGCGAATCCGAGCTCAGCCATCGCGCGGCCGAGGAATCGCTGCCGCTGCGCGACGCCTTTTCCGTGCTGTTCTTCGTCTCGGTCGGCATGCTGTTCGACCCGTTCAGCCTGATCAGCAATGGCTGGCCGATCCTGGCGACGCTGGCCATCATCGTTATCGGCAAGTCGCTGGCAGCCTTCGTCATCGTCGTCGTCTTCCGATATCCGGTCGCAACCGCATTGATGATTTCGGCAAGCCTTGCCCAGATCGGCGAATTCTCGTTCATCCTTGCCGAACTCGGCGTCGGGCTGAAGCTGCTGCCCGAACAAGGCCGCGACCTCATCCTCGCCGGCGCCATCCTGTCGATCGTCCTCAATCCGCTGATGTTTCTTGCCGTCGACCGGATGAAACCCTGGCTGGAAGCACGCGCCGGCAGGGCGGCGCCGTCCGGCGAAGCAAGGCCGATCGGCCCGGCGACCGAGCCCGGCCAGGTCGCTTCGGTCGCGGCGCCTGCGAAGGAGGGTGGCCCGCCGCCCAGGACGAGGCTGACCGGCCACACTATCCTGATCGGCTACGGCCGGGTCGGCAGCCTCGTCGGCGCGTCGCTGAAACAGGCCGCCCTGCCCTTCCTCGTCATCGAGGATGCAGACAAGACGCTGGCGAAGCTCAAAGCCGACGGCATCGAAACCGTTGCCGGCAACGCAGCGAATAGCGACGTGTTCGCCGCATCCAATCCCGAGGGTGCGAAGCGGCTGATCCTGGCCATCCCCAACGCCTTCGAGGCCGGGCAGGTCGTGCTGCGCGCCCGCGCCGCCAACCCGGCAATCGAAATCATCGCCCGCGCCCATTCCGACGCCGAGGTCGAGCACCTCAAGGGCCTCGGCGCCGACACCGTCATCATGGGCGAACGCGAGATCGCCCGTGGGATCGTCGAAGTGGTGACGGCGAGCAGGACCGAGCCGGCTTTGGCTGCCGACACCGCTACGACGGCTGCTCTTTCACAATCGTGATTCCTGCATCGATCAGAAATTTTCTGATCTTTTGAATGTCTTCGGGCGGAACATCCCACCGCCATGACACAGGCGACAGTTGCCGCAAGACACCATAGGCGTTGTCCAGAATCCAATTCTGCAACCGCTTACGGTCGATCCGACGGTCCAAATGCCCCTGGGACAGCAAGTTGAACGGGAATACATCCCGGAGATTTACGTCGAGGTGCCGTTCATCACTTCGCGCATGAAAGGTTCGTCCGAAAACAAAGGATTGCGCCCGTAGCTGTTCTGGCGGGCCATAGAAAGTTTTGTCGACGGTCGCGAAGCGGGAAGACGTTGAGCCACGTGCAAACGCTCTTGGGCCCCAGGAATATGGCATGGACAATCCTACGCCATAGATCGGCTGAAGCTCTTGAACGAGCAGCTTGATGATTCTTTCGAAGGTTTTTTTCGCGTCTGCGTTAGCAGCTCGATCGATATGAATCTCGAAGAGCCTGAAACGATCGACAGAGCAGCCAATGTCTATAGAAAAATCCGATAGCACATTCGGACTTCTCTTCCACAAGTACCCGACCGACTGCCAATCTTTCTTGGTTATAACGTCGCGTTTCGCAAAATTTCGATAGAGATAATCCTTGCCCGTCTTTTCATCGGTGACCGTGGCGATATCAGGCGCAGAGCCGAGGACCTCGACTATGCGATCCAGTATGTCGCGCGCGCCGGAAATATCTAAACTGGCGGCCCATTCGTAGATAATGAGCGATCCAACCACGTTGGTTTCGGTGAAACGCTCATATCGATCGGTCTGCTCGCTCAAACGTGCTGGCCGCCATTGATGTGGATTTCCGAGCCGGTCACGTAGGACGCCTGCTGCGAGCATAGGAAGAAGATGATGTCGGCGACTTCCGCCGTGGTGCCCAACCGTCTCAGCGGAATGGTCTCGACGATTTTTTCCGTGCCCGGCGACAGGATCGCGGTGTCGATCTCGCCCGGCGCAATGGCGTTGACGCGAATGCCGTGCGGACCGAAATCATGCGCCATCTCGCGCGTCAGCGAGCCGAGTGCCGCCTTCGAGGTCGCATAGGCGGTACCGGCGAAAGGATGCACTCGGGTGCCGGCGATCGAGGTGACGTTGACGATCGAGCCCTTGGCCGACGCCAGCTCCTTGAACAGGCCGCGGGCCAGCATGATCGGCGCGAAGAAATTCACCTGGAAGACGTCGCGCCAGACATGCATCGGCGTGTCGATCGAGTTCATGCGGCTATTGCCGTCCTTGAGCTTCGGCGAGATACCGGCATTGTTGACCAGCGCGTGCAGCTGTCCGCCATGCGCCTCCAGCCGGTGGCGGATTTCCGAGATGGCGATGCCGACATCCTCCTGGTCGGCGAGGTCGACCTTGATGTGGTCTTCCGGGCCGGCCGGCCAGGGGCAGTCCTCGGCAAAGGCCTGGCGCGAGCAGGTGATGACGCGCCAGCCTTCGCGTGAAAAGCGCTTGACCGTGGCATGGCCAATGCCACGGCTGGCGCCGGTCAGCACGATGGTCTTTCTGGTGTCGGTCTCTGCCATTAGCGAGTCTCCGGCGCGTGATCTAGCCGAATATGGTTGCGGTGGCGAGGGCCATTCGACGGCCGCGCGAGCATGCGCCCCGATGCCGAATAACGGACGATCTCTTCAAAAACAGGTGGGGCACTCGTAGCGCATGCTGAGGTTTGAGAGGAACATGAGTACCGCCAAAACCCCCAGGACACTTAGAAATACGGTACGGGACCTCCGGAACACGCGCCCACTGAGCCAAGCCAGACCATACGGGATGGCAAGACTGGCAATGAAGGCGCCGGTCATTCCACCTATTCTCTCATCAAGAAGGTATGCCGGCTCAGATCTGAGATTAGGTATCTGTCGGAACAAAATGGCACTTGCTGTTATGGCGATCAGCAACGCCCATTGTTCAAAGCTCAGACGGTTGAACCTACGAACAGCTTCCATCGTTCGCCTTACCCGGCAATAGTCGACCAACTGATCAACTATAGGCCGAGTTTGTCAATCCCGATCAGTCTGATGGCTTTGACGTTCAGCCGCCTGTCAGAATATCCAGGATCGAGGTCTGCCGCTTCTTGACCGGGCCGCCGACTTCGCCGGGCGGCACCGGATGCTTGATCGATCCGGTAGCGCTGTCGACGCCCGGCATGGCCAGGCCGCCGGCATCGACCGTCTCGGCAGGACGCGCGGGACGCGAAGCCGACTGGGTGGCTGCTGCGGGCGGCGTCGATTGGCCAACGGAAGCGACCGGCGCAGGCGGTGCCGTGTCGGACGGTATGTCGTCCGGGACGACGGTGTCGGGCGGCGTCGATTTCCAGGTTCCGGGCAGCGGCCGCACCGGCACGCCCTCATGGGCGGCGACCATGAACTCGTGCCAGGCCTGCGCCGGCAGTGCGCCGCCGGTGACCTTCTTCATCGCGCTGCCGTCATCGTTGCCGAACCAGACGCCGGTGGTCAGGTTGGCTGTATAGCCGATGAACCAGGCATCGCGCGAGTTCTGGCTGGTGCCGGTCTTGCCGGCCGCCGGCCAGGCGAACGCCGCCTTCCTGGCCGTGCCGATCTCGACCGTGCCGGTCATCATCGAGTTCATCATGCCGACGATGTCGGCCTTGACGACGCGCGGCGCACCGCCGCCATTGTTTTCGTAGAGCACCTTGCCGTCGCTCGTCGTGATGCGGCGGATGAAATGGATATCCGGCTTATAACCGCCATTGGCGAAGGGAACATAGGCCGACGTCAGTTCCAGCGGCGTCACTTCCGAGGTGCCGAGCGCGATCGAGGTGTTGGCCGTCAGCTCGGACTGGATGCCCATGCGGTGCGCCGCCTCGACCACCGCATTCGGTCCGACTTCCATGGTCAGCTGCGCGGCAACCGAATTCAGCGATTTTGCCAGCGCCGTCGCCAGTGTCACCTTGCCAAAATATTTGCCGCCGTAATTGTCGGGCGTCCAGTTGCCGATCTTGATCGGCGCGTCGTTGCGCACGCTGTCGGGCGTACGGCCGGATTCCAGCGCCGCCATATAGACGAACGGCTTGAACGCCGAGCCCGGCTGGCGGCGTGCTTCCGAGGCGCGGTCGAACTGGCTGGTCGAATAATCATAACCGCCGACCATTGCGCGCACCGCGCCGGAATTGTCGATCGACACCAGCGCGCCCTGGCTGACGTTGAGCTTCTTGCCGCTCTGGTCGATCAGCCGGCGGATCGATTGCTCGGCGAGCTTCTGCAGCGTCAGATCGACGGTCGTGTCGACGACGATGTCGCGGCGCACGTCGCCGATCAGGTCGGGCAGTTCTTCCATGATCGTGTCGGCGACATAGTTTTCCGAGCCGGTCCAGTAGGACGGCGAACGCGTCGCCGGCGCGCTCATCGCCGTGGTCATCTCCTTGGCGCTGATCTTGCCTTCGTCGCGCATCGCGGCGAGCACCAGCTGCGAACGCTGTTCGGCCGCCTTCGGGTCGCGCGCCGGCGACAGCCGCGACGGCGCCTTGAGCAGGCCGGCGAGAAGTGCGGCTTCCGACAGCGTGACGTCGCGCGCGCTCTTGCCGAAATAGCGGCGCGAGGCCGCTTCGACGCCATAGGCGCCGGAGCCGAAATAAACCCGGTTGAGGTACATTTCGAGGATCTGGTCCTTCGTATGCTTGTGCTCCAGCCACAGCGCCAAAAGCACTTCCTGCACCTTGCGTTCCAGGGTGCGGTCCGGCGTCAGGAACAGGTTCTTGGCCAATTGCTGGGTCAGCGTCGAACCGCCCTGCGAAAAATGCCCGCCCAGCACATTGGTCGCCATAGCCCGGGAAAGGCCGATCGGATCGATGCCGAAATGCGAATAGAAGCGGCGGTCTTCGATGGCGATGACGGCCTCGGGAATATAGGGCGACATTTCGTGCAGGCCGACGGCCTCGCCGCCGCTCATCCCGCGATTGCCAAGCAGCTGGCCGTCGACCGAGACGATCTTGATGTTGGGGGCTCGGTCGGGAATGGCCCAGGTGGTGGCCGCCGGCATTTTCGCGCCGTAATAGACGACGATGCCGGCAGTGGCGATGCCGCCCCAGATGGCCAGCACGAAGCACCAGTAGAACAGCCGGGCAAGCACGCCGAACGCGCCGCGCCGGCCTTTGCCCCGCCCGCCGCGTGACGGCTTGGCCTTGGACGATTTGCGCTTTGCAGCGGCTTTTCGGTTGCTCGGCACGACGCGGTCCTCCTCGCTCACCGAAAAACCGGACGAGGATCTCGCCCCCGGCGATGCCTCGAAGCTGGGCTCGATGCGGCTGTCTTTCCGGTTCGCCATGCGCTGTGCTGTCTTCCCCATGCCTATGGCGTTTGGGTTGAAGACTAGATGCGGCGGTTTAAAGGCGGGTTAAGTCGGGAAAAATCGAAGTAAACTGTATTCAATCGCTTGCGAAACACGCGCGGCCCGCGACAGTGCCAAAGCCGGAAATGAAAAACCCGCCTCGGCGGGCGGGTCGTTGGAGCCAATTAGCACCATACTGAAATTAGTAGCATAGCTGCCGGCACAAAGCAAGAACAAAATACGCCTTGCCTCAGAATAATCACTTCAGGTCGGCGCTGCCCCTCACCCTTACCCTCTCCCCGTGAACGACGGGGAGAGGGGAGATCGCCGGCGTTGCGACAAGCCCCTTCTCCCCGTCCTTCACGGGGAGAAGGTCCCGGCAGGGGGTTGAGGGGCAGCGCCGAGTTCGGCGATTGCGACAGCCCTCAGTCGTCGGCGTCCGGATCGTCGGAGGCCGGCCGCCAGCTGATTGGCTCGATCTTCCTTTGCGTATGGCCGTCGGTATAGGCCCACCAGCCGGCATCGCTTTCGTCCCAGTCGCCGCCGGCCGCCTTCAGCCGGTCGAGCGAACGGTATTGCGCGATGCTCTCGTTCATCACGCCGTCGCTGTCCTGCCAATAGACGGTGACCTTGGAACCATCCTTCGGTGCCGTTTCGATCGGTTTTCGCGCAGCCATGTCAATTCCTCCCGGTGAAGCGAACGGAGCGCCGGGACAAGCGCCCTCGGTTGCTGGCCGATGGCCTTTATGAGAATTCGCTCCGGCGAGACATATGGCGTGGTTTTCGAGAACCGGAGCGCAGCGGACATTTGGGTCCGTGAGCACCGGCCTACGCCGGCCATAGCCTTAACTGCCACGACCGCTCAGAATGCTTCGGCCGGCGAAGGCCGGAAGCGGAGAAAACTGCGCCAGATGGCCGCCGGAGTAGAATTATCATGAAGGCCATTAGCTGTGGGCGAAGATATCCTCCTCATCCCAGCCCATCAGGTCGAGTTTCGCACGCGTCGGCAGGAAGCGGAAGCAGGCATCGGCCTCCCTGGTCCGGTTGTCGCGCGCCAGCCGCGCGCTCAGCACGTCGCGCAGCCGGTGCAGATAGAGCACGTCGGAGGCGGCATATTCGAGCTGCTCGGGCGACAGCGTCTCGGCCGCCCAGTCCGACGATTGCTGCGCCTTCGACAGGCCGACCCCGAGAAGCTCGAAGCAGATGTCCTTCAGCCCGTGCCGGTCGGTGTAGGTGCGCGTCAGCCGCGACGCGATCTTGGTGCAGAACACCGGCTCAGGCATGACGCCGAAGGCGTTGTAGAGCACGGCAAGATCGAAGCGGCCGTAATGAAAAAGCTTGGTGATGCTGCGGTTCTTGAGCAGGCTGACGAGATTCGGCGCCTTCTTCTGGCCGGGCGCGATCTGGATGACGTCGGCCGAGCCGTCGCCCGGCGATATCTGCACGACGCACAGCCGGTCGCGATGCGGGTTCAGCCCCAGCGTCTCGGTGTCGATGGCGATCGCCCCGACATCGTAATGCAGCAGGCCGGGCAGATCGTTTTTGTGGAAACGTATGTCGCTCATCGTCTTCTCCGGTCGCGGCCCCGTGCAGCGATGCGCGACGGACCATGCCCGTCCTTGCCGCGATCCGGCGAAAAATCAACAGAAACTTGAGTCTGGCGCAATTTCAGCGTGTCAGCGCCTCGAGAATGCGAGCCCAGGAGCGCTGGCCCTTGTGGAAGGAGCTCATCTCGTACTTCTCGTTCGGTGAGTGGATGCGGTCGTCGTCGAGGCCGAAACCGACCAGCAGCGATTCCATGCCGAGATAGGTCTGGAAATCGCCGACCACCGGGATCGAGCCGCCGCTGCCGGTCACCACCGCCGGTTTCGGCCATTCGTCGGACAGCGCCTGCTTGGCCTTGGCGAGGAAGGGCGAGTCGTAGGAAAGCTGGATCGCCGGCGAGCCGCCATGCGGGTGGAATTCGACCGAGCAGTCGGCCGGAACGCGCTGCCTGACGAATGCCTGGAAGGCGGCGCGGATTTTTTCCGGATCCTGTTTGTGGACGAGGCGGAAGGAGACTTTCGCCGAGGCTTGTGCTGCGATCACCGTCTTGAAGCCCTTGCCGGTGTAGCCGCCGATAATGCCGTTGAACTCGGCCGTCGGCCGCGCCCAGGTCAGTTCGAGCACCGAGCGGCCCTTTTCGCCGGACGGGATCGACAGGCCGATGGGGCCGAGGAAGGTCTCGGCGGTCTCGCCGAGCGACAGCCACGACTGCAATATCTGCGACGGCGTTTCCTCGACGCCGTCATAGAAACCCGGAATGGTGACGTGGCCGTCCGCATTGTGGATGTCGGCCAGGATTTTTGCCAGGATGCGGATTGGATTGGCGGCCGCACCGCCATAGAGACCGGAATGCAGGTCGCGGTCGGCGGCCGTCACCGTGATCTCCTCGCCGACCAGCCCGCGCAGCGAGACGCAGATCGATGGCGTATCGCGGTCCCACATGCCGGTGTCGCAGACCAGCGCGAAATCGGCCTTGAGCTCGTCAGCATTCGCTTCGAGAAACGGCTTCAGCGACGGCGATCCGGACTCCTCCTCGCCCTCGAACAGGATCGTGATGCGGCACGGCAATCCGCCATGCACCTGCTTCCATGCGCGGCAGGCCTCGACGAAGGTCATCAGCTGACCCTTGTCGTCGGCCGCGCCGCGACCGGTGATCACCTTATGGCCGGGCTCGATCTCCTTGACCGCCGGCGCGAACGGGTCGCTTTCCCACAATTCGATCGGATCGACCGGCTGGACGTCGTAATGGCCGTAAAACAACAGATGCGGCGCGCCCGCCGGCCCATCGTGATGCGCGACCACCATCGGATGCCCCGGCGTGTCGCGCACGCTGGCGTCGAAGCCGATCAGCTTGAGCTCGGCGACCAGCCATTCGGCGGCCTTGCGGCAGTCGGCGGCGTAGTCCGGATCGGTCGAGATCGACTTGATGGCGAGCAGGCCGAACAGGCGTTCCAGGCTCTGGTCGAAGTTCTTGTCGAGGCGGTCGAGAACAAGGGAAACTGCGGACATCTGGGAGGCCTTTCGATTCTGGCGGCGAATCTAGAGCCCATGCGGCGAAACGGAAAGCCCGCGACCGTTGGGCCACAGCTTCCTGTCGAAAGGCAAAAAAATGCCGCCGTGGTGGAGGGGGAACCACGGCGGCCTTACTCGAAACGATGCGGCAGCCCGGAGAGGGGGGATAGGCTGCCGCAAGTGTCCGGGATAGGCGGGGGACGGGCCTTGCTCCGGACTTCGGCGAAAACTGCCGATGGCGTTTATCTGTGTCTGCGAACGTGGCGATTCAAGGGCACAAAAATTACACTTTTGTAACATAGGCGTGAGCGAACAAAGCTCCGAGCAAGCCGCAATGGGCGGCCAGGCTCGCACGCCATTTGTCAGGGTGTTGCCGGAACGCTTGGCGCAAGCCGCCTTTGGCATGGACCGCGGCGCTGCGCCGCGCTATCCCTCGTGCCATGAAAAAAGGCGATCATCTCTTCCTTGTCGACGGTTCCGGCTACATCTTCCGTGCCTATCACGCGCTCCCGCCACTGTCCCGCAAGTCCGACGGGCTGCCGACCAGTGCCGTGCTCGGCTTCTGCAACATGGTCTGGAAGCTGACGCAGGACGCCCGCAACACCGATGTCGGCATCGTGCCGACGCATTTCGCCGTGATTTTCGATTATTCGTCGAAGACCTTCCGCAACGACCTCTACCCCGAATACAAGGCCAACCGCTCGGCGCCGCCCGAAGACTTGATCCCGCAGTTCGGCCTGATCCGCCAGGCGACCAGGGCCTTCAACCTGCCATGCCTTGAGACTGAAGGTTACGAGGCCGACGATTTGATCGCCACCTATTGCCGGCTTGCCTGCGAAGCCGGCGCCGACACCACCATCATCTCTTCCGACAAGGATCTGATGCAGCTGGTCGGCCCAACGGTTGCCATGTACGACCCGATGAAGGACCGCCAGATCGGCGTTCCCGAGGTGATCGAGAAATGGGGCGTGCCGCCGCAGAAGATGATCGACCTGCAGGCGCTGACCGGCGATTCGGTCGACAATGTGCCGGGCGTGCCCGGTATCGGGCCGAAGACGGCGGCGCAATTGCTCGAACAGTTCGGCGACCTCGACACGCTGCTCGCCCGCGCCGGCGAGATCAAGCAGGACAAGCGGCGCGAATCGATCATCGCCAATGCCGACAAGGCGCGCATCTCGCGTGACCTGGTGACGCTGAAGAACGACGTGCCGGTGACCGAGGGGCTTGACGAGTTCGTGTTGCATGCGCCGGACGGCCCCAGGCTGATCGGCTTTCTCAAGACCATGGAATTCTCGACGCTGACCCGCCGCGTCGCCGAAGCGACCGGAACCGACGCGGGCGACGTTCCAGCCACCCCCGTCACGATAGAGCGTGCCGATACCGCGCATGGCCCCGATATGGGTTTTGGCGTGCCAGCTGCCGCCGAGAGCGCACCGCCGTCGGACGAAGCGGCACTCGAAGCCCCGGCCGCAGCCAAGCAAGGCGACACCCCATCGCTGCTTTCGGCGCTTCGCCTGGAGGCTGCCACCGCCCGCAAGATCGACACCAGCGCCTACACCTGCATCCGCGACGCCGCGACGCTGAAGGCCTGGATCGCCGAGGCGATGGAGAGAGGCATCGTCGCCTTCGACGTTAAGGCCTCCTCGCCCGATCCGATGCGGGCCGAACTGATCGGCCTTGCCATGGCCGTCGCGCCCGGCCATGCCGCCTATGTGCCGCTTGCCCATAAGAACGGCAATGGCGACCTGCTCGGCGGCGGCGCGGTCGAAAACCAGATCCCGATCCGCGACGCACTGGCGTTGCTCAAGCCGCTGCTCGAGGACAAATCCGTCCTCAAGATCGTGCACGATATGAAATACCGCCTTGTCGTCATGAGCCGTCACGGTATCGAGATCGGACCCTATGACGACACCATGCTGATCTCCTACGTGCTCGAGGCCGGCACCCATGGTGGCCATGGCCTGGAGGCGCTGGCCGATAAATGGCTCGGCCACGCGACGATTCCGCTGAAGGAACTGGCCGGTTCGGGAAGAAGCTTCGTCGGCCTCGATCAGGCCGACCTCGGCAGGGCGACGGCTTACGGGGCCGAGCACGCCGACGTCGCGCTCAGGCTCTGGCAGGTGCTGAAGCCGCGGCTTGCCGCCAAGGGCCTGGTCTCGGTCTATGAACGGCTGGAACGGCCGCTGGTGCCGGTATTGGCGCGGATGGAACAGCGCGGCATCTCGGTCGACCGGCAGATCCTGTCGCGGCTCTCCGGCGAACTGGCACAGGGTGCCGCACGGCTCGAGGACGAGATCTACCAGCTGGTCGGCGAACGCATCAACATCGGCTCGCCAAAACAGCTCGGCGACATCCTGTTCGGCAGGATGGGCCTGCCCGGCGGTTCTAAAACCAAGACCGGCCAGTGGTCGACCTCGGCGCAGCTTCTCGAAGACCTCGCCGCCGAAGGCCACGAATTGCCGCGCAAGATCGTCGACTGGCGCCAGCTGACCAAGCTGAAATCGACCTATACCGATGCGCTGCCCGGCTTCATCCATCCCGACACCAAGCGCGTCCACACCTCCTACGCGCTTGCCGCGACGACAACCGGCCGGCTGTCGTCGTCGGACCCCAATTTGCAGAACATTCCGGTGCGCACTGTCGAGGGCCGAAAGATCAGGACGGCCTTCATCGCCGACAAGTGCAACAAGCTGGTATCCGCCGACTACAGCCAGATCGAATTGCGCGTGCTGGCCCATGTCGCCGAAATCCCGCAGCTCAAGCAGGCCTTCGCCGACGGTGCCGACATCCACGCGATCACCGCGTCTGAAATGTTCAACGTGCCGGTCGAGGGCATGCCATCGGAAGTGCGCCGTCGTGCCAAGGCGATCAATTTCGGCATCATCTACGGCATTTCGGCCTTTGGCCTCGCCAACCAGCTGTCGATCGCGCGCGAGGAAGCCGGCGATTACATCAAGAAATATTTCGAGCGCTTCCCCGGCATCCGCGACTATATCGACGCGACCAAGGCCTATGCCCGCGAGCACGGCTTCGTCGAGACCATTTTCGGCCGCCGCATCCACTACCCGGAGATCAGATCGTCAAATCCCTCAGTCCGCGCCTTCAACGAGCGCGCCTCGATCAACGCACGCCTGCAGGGCACCGCCGCCGACATCATCCGCCGCGCCATGATCCGCATGGACGAGGCGCTGGAAAAGGCCAGGCTTTCTGCCCGCATGCTGCTGCAGGTGCATGACGAGCTGGTTTTCGAGACGGTCGAAGCCGAGGTCGAGGCGACGATCCCGGTCGTCTGCCACGTGATGGAGAACGCCGCGATGCCCGCAGTATCGATGTCGGTGCCGCTGCACGTCGACGCCCGCGCCGCCAACAACTGGGAAGAGGCGCATTAGGGCCGTGTTGTGTTCAAGCGACGCCGGCCTGCGAACGGCGGCTTCTGCATTCCATAACAGCACCAACTGATAGTCCTCGGCGCCGCCCCTCATCGCCCTGCCGGGCACCTCTCCCCGTCCTTCACGGGGAGAGGGTAAGGGTGAGGGGCAGCGCAAACGCCTGGAATCGGCGCAAAGTGAAAAATCCAAACGCGTCCCCAGTATGATACAAAGCCCTCATGATCACCAAGATACTCGAGAGTCTCGTAAAGCGTGCGGAGGCTTGGCCTCGCGAAGACCAAGAGGAACTTGCTAATTACGCCCGCGTCATCGAGGCGCGGCGAACTGGTGTATATGCGACGTCGAAACCAGAGCGCAGCGCGGTCACAGCGGGGCTAGCAGAGGCCGATCACGGCACCTTCGTATATGAGGATACCGTTCGCGCGGCCGACACCCGCCGCAGGCTATGAAGGTCCGATTTACGCGGCAGCCTGCCGAACGCGAGGCGCGTTGCGCCGGCTTGCTAAGCCGCCTCGGCCAAACACTTTGCACATGTCCCACGAAACTCGATCACCGCCTTCTTGGCGGCGAAGCCAGTCGAACGCACCCATTCGTCGAGCCGGTGTCCGACATCGTGGTCGGAGAACTCGGTTACCTGGCCGCAGGTGTCGCAGATGGCAAACGCCGTCATCGAATGGCTGTGGTCGTGCGGCTCGGCACAGGCGACGAAGGAATTGAGGCTTTCGAGCCTGTGCACGAAGCCGGACTTCACCAGCGTGTCGAGCGCCCGGTAGACCTGCAGCGGCGCGCGAAAACCGCGCTCGCGCAATTGGTCGAGCAACGTATAGGCGCTGAGCGGGCCGCTGGCGGCCTCGAGTTTCTCGAGAACGCAAAGCTGGTTCTTCGTCAGTACATCCCTTGCCGCCATG
Organism: Mesorhizobium sp. M0751; assembly: GCF_040320265.1. NCBI lineage: Bacteria > Pseudomonadati > Pseudomonadota > Alphaproteobacteria > Hyphomicrobiales > Phyllobacteriaceae > Mesorhizobium > Mesorhizobium sp. M0751. The sequence goes on along the minus strand of NZ_JAMYPH010000017.1, from coordinate 42,803 downwards.
ATCCTGTTCCAAGCCGCTCCATGCCGATCAATGCCAGTTCGCATGCAATCGGACCTTTTCCATTGAGATAGCGACGAACTGCCATTTTTGCTACTGTTTCTATTCGCAGCCGGTGGTCGGCTGGCCGGCGGCGCCATATTCAAAATACTGACAAAATCGTCGGCCAGGCTGGCCGTGCTTGGAAATTCGATCGGGCTTGGGGAAGCAATCATGATCAAAGTGACGCGGCGGACGCTGCTTGCCGGCACGTCCGCGCTGGCCGCTGCCGGCCTGGTGCCGTTTCGGGCATTCGCAGCGGCGCGCACCTACCATGCGCTGCTTGTTGCCTGCACCGATTACCCGAACCTGCCGAAGAAAAACTGGCTGATCGGACCGAAGAACGATGCCGGCTTGGTGCGCGATTACCTCCTGAAGAACACGCCCGCGCCGGTGAAGTTTTCAGCCGAAAACGTCACGCTGCTCGCCAAGGATGTCGAAGGCGCCAACGGACCGCCGACACATGCGGCGATCAAGGCGGCGTTGGCCGACCTTGCCGCCAAGGTCCAGCGCGACGATTTCGTCTACCTGCATCTGTCCGGTCATGGCGCGCAACAGCCGGCGGCGAACAAGGGCGACGAGACCGACGGCCTCGACGAGATTTTCTTGCCGTCCGACATCGACAAATGGGTGAACCGCGAACAGGGTGTGCCCAATGCGCTGGTCGACAACGAGATCGGCACCGCGCTCGACGCCATTCGCGACAAGGGCGCCTTTATCTGGGCCGTGTTCGACTGCTGCCATTCCGGCACGGCGACGCGCGCCGCCGAGGTCGACGACGAGCTGGAACGCAAGGTCGAGTTCGCCGATCTGGTCGGGGGCGACGACGCTGCCAGGGCGGCTGCGGTGAAAGCCTATGACGGGATTGCGTCGGCCGCGCCGCGCGGCTTTGACGAGGACGGGCAGCGCAAGCCGGCTTTCAAGCTGACGCCGACCGGCGCCGAGCCGACCACCAAGGGTAAATTGGTCGCCTTCTACGCGGCGCAGACGGTCGAGACGACACCTGAGATGCCGCTGCCCAAGGGCACGGCCGATGCGCCGCGTTTCGGGCTGTTCACCTTCACCATCCTGTCGAAACTGGCCGAGAACCCCAACATCACTTACCGCCAGCTCGGCCAGGCGGTGCTGCAGCAATATTCGGCGGACGGCCGCACCCGGCCAACGCCGCTGTTCGAGGGAGAACTCGACGCACGCGTCTTCGGCACCGACAAGACCGACGCGGTCATGCAATGGCCGATCGTCATCGAGAGCGACAAAGCCACGATCGGCGCCGGGCTGCTGCATCGGCTCACTCCAGGCAGCAGGCTCGCAATATTGCCGTCGGCGCTGTCGCTGCTGTCCGAGGCGCTTGGCTATCTCCAGGTGCAGTCGGCGAAGAACCTGGAAAGCCGCGTCCAGCCGGTCGAGTTTGGCGGTAAACCGGCGCTCAAGCTGGCCGACATCCCCGCCAATGCCTATGCCCGGCTGGCCGAGCTCGCCGTCGACTACAAGCTCGTGGTCGCGCGGCCGGCGGCGGCCAAAGGCTTGGAGAAGGCGGCAGCGCTGGCGAACTCGGTTCTCGACGATCTGGCGGCCAGGCAGAACTCAGGATTCCACATCGCGCTGGTCGAGCCGGGCAAGACCGCAGATCTGCGTCTCGCCGTGCTGCGCGAGAACGCCATTGGCGGCGCCACGGAAGATGCCACCGACGCGCCGGCGTTGTGGTTCCTGCCGGCTTCGGGCGACATGACTCTCAAGGACGGCAGCAAGCCGCCGTCGATCGTCATTCATCCGGATGGCCGCGAAAAGTTGATCGATGCCGCGGCAGGGACTCTGACGAAAATCTTCCGCGCCATCGGCCTGTCGCGGCTAGCCGCCGCTTCCGACTATCGGCCGGAAGAAGTCAGTGTCGAGTTCCGGATCAAGCGTTTTGACAGTGACACGCTGCAGCCGATCGAACCGTCGACGGTGCCGCGTGTTTCGCCCGACGATCAGGTGCACGTGCTGGCCAGGAACGGCTCGACCAACCTGGTCGACATCAACGTGCTCTACGTCGGCTCCGACTATTCCATCCAGCATTTTCTTGCCGAGCGCCTGACCGAAGGCGCCGTGCTCGAGGAAGGCCTGTTCAAATTCACCGATACCAGCTTCGGCATGGAGCGGATGATCGCCGTCTTGACCGAAGCACCGCCGCAGAGCGAGAAGCAGGACCTGAGTTTCCTGGCGCAAGACGGCGTTGTCTCGGTAACGCGCGGACTGGGACAGCCAAGTTTCTCCGACATGCTGGCCGATATCGGCATGGCGCCGGCGACGCGGTCGGCCATGCGGCTCACCGATGACAAGACGTCGAAGGGCGCCGTGATGATCTTCCCGATGGAGACGGTGCCACGCGCCTGAGGCGGGATCAGGCGGCCGGGCCTCTTGCCTGATCGGCTGATAATGAACATTCTTCGACCGCCGCTGTCGGCGGCCGAACGGAACGGATGAGGGCGTTCGTGAACGGGATCGTATTTTCGTGGCACGCAACAATCGCCGGCCTTGCCGCCGGGCTGTTGCTGGCCGGCAATGCCTCGGCGGACGAGGCTTGCGGCCTCTGCGCCAAGGAGGTCGTCATCAACTCCGAACTGGCGAGCTGCTTTCTCGACCAGTACGACCAGATCGCCAAAACCGGCAACACCGCCGTCGTCGTCGATCTCAGCAGCTGTACCTCACGCGGCGTGGTCGAAGCGTTGCCGTCGCCAGGCAAGGCGCAGGTGGCGCCTGACGTGCAGTTCATCGTTTCGCGCACGCAGCTGGATTGCCTGAAGAAGAAGCTGGAGACGCCGGGCATCGTGCTCGACCCGTCCGCCACCATAGAACTGGACAGCTGCGGATGACGAAAGCAGGGGGCAGCGCAACGCAGCAGGCAGTGTCAGCGCCTGCATCGGGAAAGAAGCCGGTGTCGCTGCCGGAAACCGTCGAAGGCCTGCCGTGGGTGAGCAATCACGAGGTCAAGAAGGAGGCGAACCCGTTCACCGATCGCGACTGGCGCATGCTCGTCTATGCCTGGTCCGGATTGCTGGTGCGCCTGGCGATCATCTTCACCTTGATCTTTTCGGTCTACCACTTCCTGGCAAACCAGGAGCAGAAGCGCGTCGAGCAGACGATGTCGCTGGTCGAGCTCTGGGAAAGCAAGGACTACCAGCAGGCGCAACGGGCCCTCAAGCAACGCCTGGCGGCGCTCAACGCCAAATACGGCAATCTGCTCAGCGCCAATCCGACGCCGACCGAGGAACAGGTCTATCGGCAACGCATCGGCATCGAGGCAATGAGCGCAACTGGCGGCGACATGCCGCTTACCGAGTTCAGCGATAATTTCGACCGCATCGTCTATTTCCTCAACCGCCTTTCCTTCTGCGTCGAAGGCAGGCTGTGCTCGCGCGAGGTCGCCGACTCCTATTTCCGCGACTATGCCGCTTCCTTCTGGAGCTATTTTGCCGGCTATATCGACAAGGAGCGCAAGGCCGGCTCGCCGACCTTCGCCCTGCCGATCGAGAACTATGTGCGCCAGGCGCCACCTTCGACCCAGTCCAGATAATCCCCCAAAATGCGAAAGCCGGCGACGGAAATGCTCCGCCGCCGGCTAATTCTCCGCGACGATCGCGGCCGAAATTCTGCACGCCTATTTGTACAGGCTGTTGATCCACTGGACGTTGATGGCGTTCAGGCGCACGGCGGTATTGGCATCCGGGCTCTCGGCCACGTTCACGCCGGTGATGACGCGCTGCTTGGAGCCATTGTCATAGGCATAGACCGAGCTGCCGCTCGATCCTGGATACGTGTCGCAGTCGTACTGGAAATACTCGGTGGCGATGTTTTCGGCGTGCACTTCGCAGGTCGCCTTCCACATCGTGCCCATCGGCTTGTCGCCGGGATAGCCGATGATGTTGGCGGTAAAATCGCCGAGATCCACATAGTTGGCATAGCCCAGCCAGCCGAGATTGGTGCCGACATCCTGTTTCAGGGTGACGATGCCGAGATCCCACGGCACGACCGAGCCGTAAAAGCCCTGGTAATTGTCGATGAAACCCTGGATGACATAGGCGCTTTCATAGGTGAAGGCGCCGAACGGTGCGTCGTCGGCGGTTTTGCCATTGAGGGCCGGGACGAACAGGATATCGTCGAGCCAGGCCTTGTCTTCGTGGCTGTAGAGGCAGTGCGCCGCGGTGAGCACCGTGCGCGGGCCGATCAGTGTCGCCGAGCAGCTGCCATAGCTGCCGCTCTTCGATTTGCCTTCGAGATAGCCGATCGCGGTGAACGGGTAGGTCTTGGTATTCTTGATCTGCTCGCGGTCGTCCGTGCCGAACACCTGGCGGCCGGCCTCTTCGCCTCCGTTCAGCCCGGAATTATCGGACTTCTGCCCGTCGGCGGGCGCGTTCATTTCCTTGATGACAAGGTCCTTCAGCGTCTCGTTCGGGTCGATCTTGATGTCCTTGCCATCGGCGGAGCGGCCGATGATGCCGTAGGATTTGACGGCAGTTGCTTCGTCGGTGAGCGGCGCGGCGCGATTGGCCTCGTCGTCGGTCAATTTCGGCGGGGCGATCGGTTTCGCCCGGCCAGGCTTGTAATCGCCCGATGTTACGTCCCGCATGCTTTCGCCGTTGCCGGCATTGGCGGAACCTGGATCGGCTGCCAAGGCAGGAACCGCCCACATTGCGGTGGAAAGCAACGCGGACGCAATAATGCTATGTGTCAGTTTTGTCATGGTGAGACTCTCCCAAAAAGTCAGCAAGGACTGGATCAAGATAGAGAAATATTGTCGAGATCGTGGTGGCGCAGAAAAATGAAATTGGTTACCGGTGCCTTTACCGGGCCATTATTCAGTGCAGCCAGTTTAGGTCCCCGCCAAAAATGCCTGCAACGGTATACTGCCTAAAATAATCCAACATTGGCAACGACAAATTGCTTCCACATAGCCCGTGGGGGGCTATAGGATTTTGGGCGGGTTTGGCTCGACAGCACGACTGGCAGAAATGGTGCTCGGCTTTGTGACGGATCGTGCTTCGCCGTGGAGCATGATCTCACCGGCCGGTTCCATTTCAGTGGATCATGCGTCGGCGACTGACCTGTCGGGAACATCGTCTCAGGGGGGTTCGAGGTGAAGATCATCCATAGGTTCAGACCGATTGCCGCCGCGCTGCTCGGCATCGCGGCGGCCGTGCCGGCCGTCAATTCCGTTCATGCTACGGACGCGGCCGCCCGGCCGGAGGCGGCGATCTCGCCGATGAAACGCGTGGCCGAGGCGAGGGCCAAGGCCAGGGCGGAGGACCCCGACGGCGCCGATCGCGTCTACGGCGGCAAAGAGGCCGAGAAGGGCGCTTACCCGTTCCAGGTGGCATTGCTGACCACCGGCAAACTGGACAAAAGCCCGGCCTCGCAGGCGAATGCGCAGTTCTGCGGCGGCAGCCTGATCGCGCCGCAATGGGTGCTGACGGCGGCGCACTGCCTCAATGACGACGGCGAGCCGATTTCGCCTGATGTGGTGACCGTGCTCACCGGCGCCACCGATCTCAGCGAGGGCAAGCGCTACAAGGCGGTGGAGATCATCGTCAACGAGGGCTATAGCGAGCAGACGCTGGACAACGATCTCGGCCTGATCCGGCTGGCCGAGCCGGCTGATGCCCCGACCATCAAAATTGCCCGTGAGCCGACCCCCGACGCCGGCAAGACGACGGTCACCGGCTGGGGCAAGATGCAGGACGGAACATTTCCCACCGCGCTGATGGTCGCCGACCTGGACCTCCAGCCGAACGCAACCTGCAACAGCGGCATCAAGGCGATTTATGCGCGTGATTTGAAAGCAGCGCTCGGCGAGCTCGCCCGCCGCATGCGTTATTCGGAAAGGGGCATCGAGGCGGCCGCCAACGCGATTGCTGCCGATATGGCCGATCCGCTGACCGGCAACATGATCTGCGCCGGCACCGCCAGCGGCGAGCGCGACGCCTGCAATGGCGACAGCGGCGGACCGCTGTTCATGACCGGCGCCGATGGCCCGGTGCAGGTCGGCGTCGTCAGCTGGGGCGAAGGTCCGGCCGACGGCGGCACCGCCTGCGGCCACAAGAACGCCTACGGCATCTACACGCGGCTGGCCAATTACACCGGCTGGATCGAGGAGAAGATGAAAACGGCAGCGCCCGTGCCCGCAGCACCCAAAGCCCTCGGCACGGCCCAGAAGCCGGCCACGCCCTGACCGCTTTCGCCTGCTGATAAACGGCGGGAGCAATCCCGCCGCTTCTGCCAGGAAACTTTGGTCGGGACTAGAACCAGCGATCGCGGCGCTGGTCCGTGGCGGCCAAGGTGAGGCCGAGTAGCGCCCCTACAGCCGCTCCGAGTATGAATGCCGACGATACCGTGCCGGGATTGTCCTGGACGACCCCGGACACCGTCTGCGCCCTGTTGCGGAGGGCTTGTGCCGTCCGGGAGGCGCGCTCAGCAGCGTTGTCATACCAGCCGCCGGCGTCTTCGATCGCCTCTTCCGCGCGTTCGGCTAAGGTCCGATTGATCTTGCTGATCTCGCGCCTCAGCTGCGCGACCTGCTTCTCCAGGGCTTCCTGAGCTTCACGTTGAGTCATCTTCGGCGTTGCGGATTCGTTCGGTTCGTCGGCCATGGTAATCTCCTTTGCTCAGGTTCGGCTCAACGGCCGGCCCGCTATCTAGGTTCCTCCGCAAAACGCGTCTGCCCGGTGTTTGTTCGATGAGAGACTGGGTTTTGTCCGGCATGTGTGCAAAATCGGCTTGAACATAGGATCGTTCCGGCGCTCCCCGCGTTGGTGAAAACGCCACAAGGGAGGAACCGTCATGGACAACGATCGGCATGAAAAGATTCGGCAGCGAGCCTATGAAATCTGGATGCGCGAGGGCCGCCCGGATGGCGCGCATGAGCGTCATTGGCAGCAGGCGAAGCAAGAGCTTGGCTACGATGAGACGACGACCGGCCAGGCTGATGATGACGCGGCCGCGCACGGTCCAGCTGGAACGATCGCCAGTTCCGACGTTCTGACGGTCGAGGCACTGGCGATGCGCACCGGGATAACCGGCGATCAGGCGCAAGAGCTGATCGACAGGCTTGGCAACGACAGGGCGACGCTCGAGGAAGCCGCGCGGAACCTCAAGGCAGCCGAAAGTTAGAGCATTCACGGCTGCCCGGCCGTCGTCGCCTACTTCCGTGGCGGCCCCTTGCGTTCGGCCGATGCCGCCCAGAGGTTGATGTCCGACTCGCGGGCAAAGGTGTCGATCTCGGCGAGCTCGGCATCGCTGAAGTCGAGCGCCTTCAGCGCGCCGACGCAATCCTCGACCTGGTCCGGCCGGCTGGCGCCGATCAGCGCCGACGTCACCCTGCCCCGGCGCAGCACCCAGGCCAGCGCCATCTGTGCCAGCGTCTGGCCGCGGCGACGGGCGATGACGTTCAGCGCCTCGATATTGGCGATCGATTTGTCGTTGATGAATGCCGGGCGCAGCGACTTGCCCTGGCTGGCGCGGCTGCCATCGGGGATGCCGCCGAGATATTTGTCGGTCAACATGCCTTGCGCCAGCGGCGAGAACACGATCGAGCCGACGCCAAGCCCCTCGAGCGTGTCGAGCAGGCCGTCATCCTCGACCCAGCGGTTGAGCATCGAATAGCTCGGCTGATGGATCACGCAAGGCGTGCCGAGCTGCTTCAATATGTCGGCGGCCTCGCGGGTGCGCTGCGAATTATAGGAGGAAATGCCGGCATAAAGCGCCTTGCCCGAGCGCACCGCGTGATCGAGCGCGCCCATCGTCTCTTCCAGCGGGGTGTCGGGGTCGAAGCGGTGCGAATAGAAAATGTCGACATAGTCGAGCCCCATCCGCTTCAGGCTCTGGTCGAGGCTGGCTAGCACATATTTGCGGCCGCCCCATTCGCCATAAGGTCCTGCCCACATTTCGTAGCCGGCCTTGGTCGAGATGATCAGCTCGTCGCGATAACCGGCCAAGTCCGTCCGCAATATCTCGCCGAAGGCCCGCTCCGCCGAGCCGGGCGGCGGGCCGTAATTGTTGGCGAGGTCGAAATGCGTGATGCCGAGGTCGAAGGCCTTGCGCGTGATCGCCTGCTTGGTTCTGTGCGGCGTGTCGTCGCCGAAATTGTGCCACAGCCCAAGCGAGATCGCCGGCAGCTTCAGGCCGGACCGCCCGCAGCGATTGTAGACCATCTTTTCGTAGCGGTTTTCGGCGGGAACATAGGGCATGGAAAATTCTCATATCGAAACGAGCCCGACGGCTGCCGCCGCGACAGTGGGGCAGTCGAGCTTGCCACCCTTAGCCTCTCCCCGCGCAAACGGGGAGAGGCTTTTTGCGGTGCTTGGGAGGTGCGCCGCCTACTTGGTTTTCTTCTTCGCCAGCAGCTCCTTCGCCGCCTTGACGCCGAGTGCCGCAGGCCGCTCGCAGCTGGTCTGCATGGCGACGAACTTTCCGGTCTCGCCCGAGCGCAACAGGCCGGTCATGACGTCGACGGCATGCAGCGCCAGCTCCATCGAGCAGCGATGCGGCCGACCTTCCCTGATCGCGATCGCCATGTCGGCCAAACCGGCGGTGCGGTAGTTGGCCATCATGCCATGCGAATGCATCTCGTTGGGCACGCCGAACGGATGCCGCCATTTCGGCAGCTTCTTTACCGGCTTGGCGGCTTCGGTGTAGCGCACCTCGCCACCGAAGAAGTTCGGATCCGGCACGAACACCGTGCCTGCCTCGCCATAGAGCTCCATCGGCGCGTGGCCGTGGCTCCAGACATCCCAGCTGGTGTTGAGCGTCACCACGGCGCCGTTCTCGAATTCCAGCACACCATGGATCGTCGTCGGCGTGGAGACCGGGATCTTTTCGCCGGCGCGCGGCTTCGAGCTGATGACGCGTTCCGTCATCGGGATCGAAGCAAAAGCCGCGACCTGCTTTACCGGCCCGATCAACTGGATCAGGTTGGTGATGTAATAGGGTCCGATGTCGAGCACCGGCCCGGCGCCCGGCTGGAAGAAGAAGTCCGGATTGGGGTGCCAGTGCTCCATGCCATGGCTCATCACATGACAGGTGCCGCTGGTGATCCTGCCGAGCCTGCCGGTGTCGATCAGGTCGCGGACAAGCTGGTGCGCGCCGCCGAGGAAGGTGTCGGGGGCAGAGCCGATGCGCAGCCCCTTGTTTTCCGCCCGTTTCTTCAGGTCGAGCCCTTCCTTGACCGACAGCACGAAGGGCTTCTCCGAATAGACGTGCTTGCCGGCGTCGAGGATCTGCTTCGACACCTCATAATGCACCGCCGGAATGGTCAGGTTGACGATGATGTCGATATCGTCGGCCTTGAGCAGCCCCTCGACGGTCTCGGCGCGCAGCTTGAACTCTTTTGCCCGCGCTTTCGCCGCTTCCATGTTGATGTCGGCGCAGGCGCGCATCTCGATGCCGCGAAACAGCGGCGCCAGTGAGAAATACGCCTTCGAGATGTTGCCGCAGCCGATGACGCCGATCCCAAGTTTTGTTGCCATGCTGGTGTGCTCCTAATAGGTCTTGGCGGCTGCGATCGAGCGGCGGGCGAAGCGCTCGATGTCGTTGGGATTGTCCTGTTCCATGACGTAGTATTTTGCGGCGCTTTTGGCGCGCAGCGCCTTGATCAGGCCGGGCCAGTCGATAGTGCCGTGGCCGACGTCCGACCAGCCGTCCTCGTCGAGGCCCTCGCCCGGCTTGGCCAGGTCCTTGACATGGACGGCGACGATGCGCTTGCCGTGCTTCTCGATCCAGGGCAGCGGATCGACGCCGCCGCGCACCACCCAGGCGACGTCCATCTCCCAGCCGATATCGGGCGCGGAAGACAGGATATGATCCTGCGGCACCGAGCCGTCGGCAAGCGCCTTGAACTCGAAATCATGGTTGTGCCAGGCAAAACCATAGCCGGCTTTCTTGGCCGTCTCGCCGACCTTGGCCAGGCGTTCGCCGAAGCCGCGCCAGCCGGCCGCGTCGGCCGGCCTGAACTCGGCGTTCAGGAAGGGGCAGATGAGCAGCGTGATGCCGAGCGCGTCGGCCGTCCTGCGCACGCCGTCGAAATCCTTCTCGAGCGCGTCGATCGAGAAATGCCCGGTCGGCATGGCAAGGCCGTTCTTGTCGAGCTCGGCACGGAACGCCTTGGGATCGTCATAGACGCCGCCGAACCCTTCGACTTGGCTGTAACCAAGCTCGCCCAGCATTTTGAGCACGCCCTCCCAGGGCTGGAAATTGCGGGCGCTGTAAAGTTGGAATGACCAGTTCATCGTCTCTGTCCGTTTTCTTGTGGATGGTTAGTTTTGGGGGGATGAGTAAGTCTTGGGGGATGAGTCTTGGGGGGAATGGAAGAGTCTTGGGAGGCTAAATCATGCTCTAGAGGCGGTTACCTGTGGCGGCGTCGAAAATCGAGGCGCGCATCGGGTCGAAGCCGATGCCAACGGCCTCGGCGTTGTTTGGCGTGCGCTCGGCTGTCACCCGCACCGTGAAATTCTGGCCGCCGAGCTTCAGCCAGACCAGCGTGTCGGAACCCATGGGCTCGACGACCTCGACACTTGCCGTGGCTGCGAACGGCCATCCCGTGCCGCTGTTGAACGCCACGTGCTCGGGGCGGATTCCGAACACGGCCGGCCCCGGCACCGGGTCCTTTTCGAAGGTATAGGTGGCAAGCGGTATCCGCACATCCTCGGCGACAAAGTGCCAGTCGCCTGCCGCCTGCTCCAGCCTGCCGTCGAGGAAGTTCATTGCCGGCGAGCCGAGGAAGCCGGCGACAAACCGGTTGACCGGCCGGTTATAGATGGTCTGCGGCGCATCGAGCTGCTGGATGACGCCGCCCTTCATCACCGCGATGCGGTCGGCCAGCGTCATCGCCTCGATCTGGTCGTGGGTGACGTAGATCATGGTGTTCTCGAGCTTGCGATGCAGCAGCTTGATTTCGACGCGCAATTCCGCGCGCAGCTTGGCGTCGAGGTTGGAGAGCGGCTCGTCGAACAGGAAGACGTCGACGTCGCGCACAAGTGCGCGCCCGATCGCCACGCGCTGGCGCTGGCCGCCGGACAGGGCCGCCGGCTTGCGATGCAAGAGCGGTTCGATCTGCAGGATCTCGGCGGCCCGGGCGATGCGCTTGGCGATCTCGTCCTTGGCAAGACCGGCAACGCGCAGCCCGAACGACAGGTTCTTCTCCACCGTCATCTGCGGATAGAGCGCATAGGATTGGAACACCATGCCGATGCCGCGATCCTTGGGCTCTTCCCAGGTGACGTTCTTGCCCTTGATGAAGATGCGGCCTTCGGAAACGTCGAGCAGCCCGGCAATGCAGTTGAGCAGGGTCGACTTGCCGCAGCCGGACGGGCCGAGCAGCACGATGAACTCGCCTTCCGCGACATCGAGGTTGAGCGTCTGCAGCACCGATATCGCGCCGAAATTCAGCGACAGGTTCTGGATCGAGACGCTGGTGCCGTTTGCCCCCTTGCTGCCGTTTACCGCAATGCTGCCGTTTGCGTTCATCGCCATCATCCTTTCACCGCGCCGGCGGCGATGCCGCGCACAAACAATTTTCCGGACAGGAAATAGACGATCAGCGGCACCAGGCCGGTCAGGATGGTGGCTGCCATGTTGACGTTGTATTCCTTCACGCCTTGCACCGAGTTGACGATGTTGTTGAGCTGCACCGTCATCGGATAGGTGTCGGGGCGGGTGTAGACGACGCCGAACAGGAAGTCGTTCCAGATGCCGGTCACCTGCAGGATGATGGCGACGACGAAGATCGGCAGCGACATCGGCAGCATGATGCGGAAGTAAATGCCCCAGAAACCGGCGCCGTCGACACGCGCTGCCCGGAACAGCTCCTCCGGCATGGAGGTAAAGTAGTTGCGGAACAACAGTGTGAGGATCGGCATGCCGAAGATGGAATGGACGATCACCAGGCCGCTGAGGCTGCCGTAAAGGCCGACTTCCCGCAGGATGATGACGATCGGATAGATCATCACCTGATAGGGGATGAAGGCGCCGACGATCAGGATGATGAAGAAGGTGTCGGCGCCTTTGAAGCGCCAGTTGGCAAGCGCATAACCGTTCACCGAGGCGAGCGCGATCGACAGGATCACCGACGGGATGGTGATGCGCACCGAATTCCAGAAGCCACGCGACAGCCCGTCGCAGTTGAGCCCGGTGCAGGCGCTCGACCAGGCCTTGACCCAGGGCTCGAAGGTGATCTCCATCGGCGGCGAGAAGATGTTGCCGAGGCGTATCTCGGGCATGCCTTTGAGCGATGTCACCACCATCACGTAGAGCGGCAAAAGATAGTAGAGCGCGACCACGATCAGCGTGCCGTAGAGGAAGATGTTGCGGCGCGAGAACGTGTGGCGCGGCTTCGGTCCGCTCGGCCCGTAGGCTTCGAGCCCGCTGGCGGCGCCAATGGCAGGCGATGAAACGGCTTGGTCAGACACGCTTCTTGCCTCCGAACTCGAGATAGGCCCACGGCACGATGACGATGATCACCGACAGCAGCATCATCGTCGAGGCGGCGAACCCCTGGCCGAGGTTCTGGGCGAAGAACATGTAATCATAGACATATTTGGCCGGGACTTCGGAGGCGATGCCAGGCCCGCCGCTGGTCTGGGCGACGACAAGGTCATAGACGCGAACGATGTTGGAGGCGACGATGACGAGCGTCGTGATGAAGACCGGCCGCATCATCGGTATGATGATGAACAGATAGGTCTTCCAGGTCGGTATCCCGTCGACCCGCGCGGCCTTCCAGATATCCTCATCGATGCCGCGCAGGCCCGCCAGCATCAGGCACATGATGAGCCCGGTGCCTTGCCAGAGAGCGGCGATCAATATGCCGTAGATGACGATGCTGGAATCATAGAGCGGATTGAAGCTGAAGCTCGTCCAGCCGAGGCTGCGCACCACTCCCTGGACACCGAACTCTGGGTTGAGCAGCCATTGCCAGACGAGACCGGTGACGATGAAGGACAGGGCGAAGGGATAGAGGAAAATGGTCCGGAACGTGTCCTCGAACCGGATCTTCTGGTCGAGCAGGGCAGCAAGCAGGAAGCCGATGACCAGCGAGAACACCAGCGACAGCACGCCGTAGATCAGCAGGTTCTCGATCGAGATCAGCCAGCGCGGCGTTGCCCACAGCCGGTAATACTGGTCGATCCCGACGAAGTGCAGCCGCGGCAGCAGCTTGGAATTGGTGAAGGAATACAGCACCGTCCAGACGGTGCCGCCGACAAAAATCACCAGCGCGGTGAAGATCATTGGGATCGAGGCGATTTTCGCATTGAGGTTGCGAAAGAGTTGGCTGGGGCGTTCGCTCTTGCTCATCTGCACAGCCGCGCTGGATCGGGTAAGGGCGGGAAGGTCAAGAGGCCTTGACCCGAGCTCCCGACCCTGCGCTCGCAGGGGCGGGAGTGAGGCGGTTGGTCGATCGGTCAATCGGCCGAACCGACGATGGCGGCGAAGCGCTTCTGCGCATCTTCCACGGTCATGTCCTGCTTGGCGAAGAACTCGGAGAAAAGATCCTCCTTTTGCTTCTGCGTATCCTGCGAAAGCAGCTGATCGGTCCAGGGCATGACATTGCCCTTGGCGAGGATTTCGAGGCCCTTTTTCATGCAGTCGTTCGCCGCCTTGAGGTCGACGTCGCCGCGCACCGGCAGCGAACCTTTCTTGAGATTGAAGGCGACCTGCGTCTTGGGATCGAGCAGCGTGTGGGCCAGCACTTCCTGCGCCTTCGATTTTTCGGGGTCCTTCAGCAGCGGGAAGTAGAAAGCGTCGCCGCCGGTGGCGATCATCTCGTTGAGACCGAGGCCCGGAAGGCAAGTATAGTCCTTGCCGGCGACCTGACCGGCAACCTGGAACTCGCCCTGCGCCCAGTCACCCATGATCTGGCCGCCGGCCTTGCCGGTGATGACCAGATTGGTGGCCTGGTTCCAGTCCTGCACATTGGTGTTCTTCGCCATCTTGCGGGCGTCGTCCGCGGCCTTGAAGACCTTGGCGACTTCGGGCCCGGCGGCGAATTCCGCGTCCTTGTCCTTATAGACCTTGAGGAAGGCGTCGGTGCCGCCGACCGCCGCGAGCAGCACGTCGAACGCGCCGGAGGCTTGCCAGGGCTGGCCGCCGACCGCGAGCGGCTGGATGCCTGCTTTTTCAAGCGCGGGCGCCGCAGCGACATATTCATTCCAGTTCTTCGGCACCGGCACGCCGGCTTTTTCGAAGGCGGCATTCGACAGCCACAGCCACTGCCAGGAGTGGATGTTGACCGGCACGCAATAGATTTTGCCATCGAGGGTACAGCCGTCGAGCAGGCTCTTCGGCTGCACGATTTCCGTCCACTTTTCCTTGGTGGCGAGATCGGTGAGGTCGCGCATCAATCCGGCCTGCACCAATTCTTCCGCCTGCCGGCCGTGATTGAACTGGGTCGCGCCCATCGGGTCGCCGCCAGTGATGCGGCTGATCATGATCGGCCGCGCCGTGCCGCCGGAGCCGGCGATAGCGCCGTCCACCCAATGATTGCCTGTTGCGTCGAAAGCCTTGGCGAGTTCGGCGACCGCTGCCGCCTCGCCGCCGGAGGTCCACCAATGGGTGACTTCCAGATCCGTCGCGGCCGCCGGGCCGGCGAATTGCAGCGCGACCGTCGCAGCCAGTGCAGCAGTCATGAGTTGGTATCGCATTTCGTTCCTCCCAGAATCTGAAACGTTACAGATTTTCGATACGGCAATTGCTTGAGGCGCGCAACCCCTCAGGCGAAGGTGGTATCAAGTTTTTTCGAAGCACGAATAAAATCGCGCGGCTCACTGGCCTACCGCATCGCAACAAGCGGGGTTGCACTGCAAAATGGAATGCTGCGACGCCAAAAAATCGGAAAAGCCCGTTCCAATCACGGTTTTGCACCGATTTGCGGCACCGCTCGTTCTGCATCTGTCACCAGTGATATGGCGATGGTCGTGACAATCTGTAACGTTTCAGTATATAGCGGTTTCATTCGGTGAAGGCCCGCGGCGAACCCGCGGCCGGCCGATTGCCGGGCGGTTCGGCAACTGTTATGCGCCTGACGGGGCGGGACGAATGAACAGGCATCAAAAAGAGAAGGCCGACGAAGCGTCGGGCCAGGGCCGGCCGACACTGAAGACGCTCGCCTTCATGACCGGGCTGGGCGTCACCACCGTGTCGCGCGCGCTGAAGGATGCGCCCGAGATCGGCGCCGAGACCAGGCGGCGCGTCCAGCTTGTCGCCAAGCAGATCGGTTATCGGCCCAACCGTGCCGGCGTACGCCTGCGCACCGGCAAGACCAATGTCATCAGCCTGGTGCTCAACACCGAGCACGAGATCATGAGCTTTGTCTCGGATATCATCTACGGCGTTTCCGAAGTCATTGCCGACACGCCCTATCATTTGATCGTGACGCCCTACTCGCGCTCGCAGGATCCGCTCGACCCGATCCGCTACCTCGTGGAAACCGGTTCAGCCGACGGCGTCATCATTTCGCGCACGCAGCCGAACGATCCGAGGGCCCGTTATATGGTGGAGCGCGGCATCCCCTTTGCCACGCATGGCCGCACCGATATGGGGCTGATCCATCCCTATCACGATTTCGACAATTACGCTTTCGCGGCCGAGGCAGTGCGCCATCTGGCCGGCCTCGGCCGCCGCCGGCTGGCGCTGCTGGCGCCGCCGGTCGAGCTGACCTATCACGGCCACACGCTCGCCGGCTTTGCCGATGCGCTGAGCGAGGTCGGCGCCAGCGAGATCCCGTTCAACACCGTTTCGATCGATCATTCGATCGAGCAGATCAGAATGCGGACGGCGCAGCTGATGCGCCGCGAAAACCGCCCGGACGGTTTCATCAGCAGCGCCGCCGCCGCGACGCTCGCCATCGTCGCCGGCATCGAGGACGCCGGCCTCAAGCTTGGCCGCGATGTCGATGTGGTATCCAAACAATCGTCGGAGCTTCTGCACCTGTTTCGCAGCGAATTGCTGGTCGTCAACGAGAACTTCCGGCTGGCCGGCGCCGAGCTCGCCCGCTCGGTGCTGGGCTGGATCGGCGGCGCCGCACCCGGCACCCTGCAAAGCCTGAGCGAACCGGGCGAAGTCCAGGCCTATCGCCGCCCCGACCAGAGCGGGATACGTTCAGATTGAACTGGGCTCCATCTAACTGTCTTCCCTATGGCAATGGACGGAAGTGGGCGCGCTGTGACGGATCTCTTGCCGTAGTTCCGGAACGCCTAACGTCCTCAACAGGGATGTCGGCTTTCACGCGGCAAGGGGTCGTAGGTGAACGGTCGATTTGGCGGCCCGTTGCTGACAGTCAGCCTTGGCGCCGAGAGCGGACCTGCAGGTTAAGACTGCAAGTCTTCAATATACGGACCGTGGTCGGTCGCATGCGAGATGAAGCTGTCGAGGGGCGATCGAGGATCACCCTCACTGACCCTCCTGAGCAACTTGGGAGATACTAGCCGTTGGAGTAGGATCAAAGTTAGTCAGCTCACAGAACGTGGAAGAAGCAAAAGAACCCGGTTGCGGCGGAAGAAATTCCCCCTGGTGCTTCCATGCGAAGCAGATTTTGATCGTGTCGAAAGATTTTTGTTCTCGGCGTTCATCGAAGCGGCCATCGACAAATACAAGAGAAATTATATGCGCGGTTGCATTTAGAGATTGAGGATCTGCTTTCGCAGCCGTTGACACTGTCAGGAAAAGAGCCAGAGCGATGATGAGCTTGGTGCGATTCATGTCGTCCTCCCTTTCATCCGGTGCCGCCAGGATCGCTTGGAGGCGACGGCCGAATGGGCTATGCTAGGAGGCGCGCCAAGAGGGTGAAATGTCCCGAACGGCCCCTGAAATTGACCTGAAATCTGCTGAAACGGTCACGTTCCGCGGTTTTGTTTTTCTTGCGAACAGCAACGAACTCCGAACCGTGGAAGGCAAAGCGGTCAATCTTCGCAGCCAGTCCGTCGAAGTGCTCTCCGTGCTCGCGGCGCGACCAGGCGAAATCGTGTCCAAGGATGCGATGATGCAGGCGGTTTGGCCCGATACCTTCGTGACCGAAGACAGCCTTACTCAATGCATTGCCGATATTCGCCGCGCATTGGCGGACGACGCGCACGTGATCGTGGAAACCGTGCCTCGGAGAGGCTACCGATTGAACGCCGATCTATCGGACGCGGCAGACCCAAACGGAGCAGCCGGCACGGAACGTGCCAGGACACGATTCTCGCAGCGCGGCTTCATTCTTGCTGCACTCGCTCTCCTTGCGGCAGCGATCGGCGCATACTACGGCGCGGAAGCATGGCGAGCCGCTACCGTTCGTTCGAGCGACATGCCCAGGATTGCAGTCCTTCCCTTCGACGACATGAGTGCCGGTGCGGATAAGGGATATCTCAGCGATGCCGTTGCCGAGGGGATCATCACCGAGCTGGCGCGGAGCAAGACTTATGCCGTCATCGCGCGGAACTCGAGCTTCAGGTACCGCGATAAGCCC
The DNA here is from genome assembly GCF_040320265.1 of Mesorhizobium sp. M0751. NCBI lineage: Bacteria > Pseudomonadati > Pseudomonadota > Alphaproteobacteria > Hyphomicrobiales > Phyllobacteriaceae > Mesorhizobium > Mesorhizobium sp. M0751. Next base: position 25,294 of record NZ_JAMYPH010000017.1, on the reverse strand, counting down.
ATCGACACCAGGCAGATCGGAGATGAACTCGGCGTCGACTACCTGCTCGAAGGCAGCCAGCAGAAGGCCGGAGACCGGCTGAAAGTGACCGCCCAGTTGCTGAATGCGCATGACGGATCGCATGTCTGGGCCAACACCTACAACCGGGAGATCGGCGATCTTTTCGTCGTCCAGGAGGAGATCATCCGCACGCTTGCGGCTCGGGTCGGGCAAAGGATCGAGCGACCCTTGCCACAGAGCGACGCCGCCCGGGTTAGCGCGCTCAGTTATCTCATGATGGGGTCTGCCGCGAACAAAAAGGATTTTTCTGCCGCGGGGAACGAACTGCTGCGGCAGTTCAGCCTCACGGCGATTGAAGCGGATCCGAACTCCCAATTCGGCTATATTGGGCTGGCCTGGTCCTATCGCTTTGATTCGGTATTCTGGCACAAGCAGGAAAACAATCCCGACGAGGCGTTGAAGCGGGCCGCAGAGTACGCCGACAAGGCCATCCTGCTCGCTCCGGACGATGCCAACGCGCATCAAATCCGCGCCCAAATCCATAGTGAAGCCGGCGAGATCGAGCAGGCCATTGCGCAGTTCGATCAGGCGATCGCCCTGAACCCCAGCGCCTCGAATATCCTCGAGGGCAGTGCGGCCCCGCTGCTCTTTGCCGGCCGCACCGACGAAGCGATCGATCGGATCGAGCTGGCCAAAGGCATCGATCCCTTCTACCCCGACTGGTACAACTGGGACATGGGCTGGGCGCTCTATGAAAAGAACGATTGCGGGGCTGCGCTAACGGCGATGCGGAAAATGTCCCCAATCCCGATCGGCGCACACCGAATGCTTGCGGGGATCTACGCTTGTCTGGGAAACCAGCGGGAGGCAAAGGAAGCGCTTGCGGTTTTCCTCAAAGACTCGCCCGGCGACTCCATCAGCAAACAACGCAAGCAGTGGGAGAAGAACTGGACCGCCCCCGGACCCCTCGAGCGCTGGATCGGACACATGCGGTTCGCGGGCTTGCCGGAGTGACGGCTGACCGTATGCGGCCCGGCAGAAGCCAATTGGCCGCAAAAAACCGTTGAAGCCTTTGTGTTGTGGGCGCTGGTTGCCCTCAAAGCAGGATCATCCTTCGCAAGAATATTGGATGCGGGAACGTCGGCAATGGCAATGGACCGACTTGCGCCATAGTGCGCTCGCACCCCAACTTCTGGAACGGGGCCGACGGCTGCGGTTCATCGGCGATGCCTCGAACTTCCGCAGATGGCGCAACCGCGACCTCCAAAATGGTCGCCAACAATGTCTGCTCTCAGGTAGTGACAACAGTCACCTCAATGGCCGATATGCGGCGCAGTCCCGACGTCCAGATGGCGAACCGCCGGACCGGCCCGAGAACTCCCAACGGCGCGCTTGAGATCACCCGCGCGCGGCTCTACTAATCCGAAAACCTCACGCTCACGCCACGCTGCCGAAAATAGGCCTGCATCAACTTGCGGCCCGAGCGGTTGTTCTGCGCCAACTTGGTCGGATCGAACACCGCCTGTTTTATTCCTTCTCGTGTCAGCGCCGCTTTAAGCGTCGCGATATGTGCGTCGATGTTGGCATTGTCCGCCCGGAGGGAGGCATAGATACTTTCGGTCGCCTGGGCCACGGTCGGTTCGCTCACAGGTGTCGTCCTTTGGTTGGTTGAGCGGCGGCTTACCACAGATTCGCGGCTCCGCCGATACCGATGAGACCGTCAATCGTCTCTACCGGCATAGCAGGTTCCCGGCGCGACCCGACACCTCAGTTGGTCGCTGGAGATGTCTGCTTTCTGGCAACCGCAAAATTGGACTCTAGGTCCAAGTCGCGGCGCTAACCCGCGGCGCCGCTTCCCCATGGGCCATGGAAAGCGCCCTGCCCATCGATGCGCTCGAAGCCGTGCGCGCCGAAGAAATCGCGTTGCGCCTGGATCAGGTTCGAAGTGCCGCGGCCCTGCCGGTAACTGTCGAAATAGGCAAGTGCGGATGACAGGGCCGGCACCGGCGAGCCGGCTTCGGCCGCCCTTGCCACGACACGGCGAAGCGACGGATGTGCCTCCTGCATCAAGGAAACGAAAGCCGGCGCCATCAACAGGTTGGTGGCCGCACCGCCGGCGCCGAAGGCCTCCGCCATCGTATCCAGCAATTGCGAGCGGATGATGCAGCCGGCCCGCCAGATCTTGGCGATGACCGGCATCGGCAGGTTCCAGTTGAACTCCTTCGATGCGCCGCTCATCACCGCGAAGCCTTGCGCGTAGGCGGCGATCTTGCCGGCAAACAGCGCCAGCTCGAGATCGCCGAGCAGGGCGTTCCTGTCTCCGGAAATCTTGCTCACGCCGCCGCCATAGACCTTTTCGGCGGCCAACCGCTCGTCCTTGATCGACGACAGCACGCGGGCCGCCACAGCCGCCTCGATCGCGGTGGCCGGGATACCGAGCTGCTGCGCCTCGATCACCGACCATTTGCCGGTGCCTTTCTGGCCGGCGCGGTCGAGGATGATGTCGACCACCGGTTTGCCGGTCTTGGGATCGTCGGCGGCCAGCACCTTGGCGGTGATCTCGATCAGGTACGAGTTGAGCCGGCCCGTGTTCCACTGCGAAAACACCTCGGCGATCTCTTTCGGCCCCATGCCGAGCCCGTCGCGCAATATGCCGTAGATCTCGGCAATCATCTGCATGTCGGCATACTCGATGCCGTTGTGGATGGTCTTGACGAAATGGCCGGCGCCGTCGGTGCCAAGCCACGCCGCGCAAGGCTCGCCCTTGAACTTGGCCGAGATCGCGGTCAGCACTTTTTCGACGCGCTTCCAGGACTCTTCGGTGCCGCCCACCATGATCGAGGGACCGTGGCGTGCGCCCTCCTCGCCGCCGGACACGCCCATGCCGATGAAAGTCAGGCCCGAATCGGTAAGCTCCGAGAAGCGCCGCATCGTATCGCGGAAATTGGCATTGCCGGCGTCGATGACGATGTCGTTGGCCGACAGCACGCCGCGCAATGCCGCGATCTGCTCGTCGACCGGCTTGCCGGCCAGCACCATGATGATGATCGGCCGCGGCGGCCGGATCGCGGCGGCCAGTTCCTCGAGGCTGTAGCAAGGCACCACCCTATCCCTGAGCGCGCCGGCATTTTCGACAAAGGCATCGGTGCGCGCCCCGGTGCGGTTGAAGACGGCGATGCGGTGCCCCTTCTCGGCGATATTGAGCGCCAGGTTGGAGCCCATCGTGCCAAGGCCGATCAGGCCTATTTCGGCTTTTTCCATCGTTTCTTCCCTGCTTTCGGATCTTGTTGCTTTGAGCCCGCGATTGGGTTGGACGCCCATTCTTGATGGCGATGATTGACGGGCCTTCAAGGCCGCGTCAACCGTCTCGCCGAATTGTGTTGCGCGGACCAGCGCTGTCTTCATGGCCGGATATCGATCGGCGCCTCTATCTTCACCATCTCGAAATCCGAGACCAGGATATCGAGCCGCGCCGTCCACTGGCCGGCGACCGGAATGACGAGATCGTCGACGCGCCAGGTGCCGTCGCCGGGCTTTGTCGCCGCGCGTTTTATCGGCTCGATGCCGGAATCGGGCTTTGACAGGACCAGCGTCACCTGCTTGGCGGCGAGCGGGCCGAAATCGCCGGTCATGATGAAGATCGAAGCGGCAACAGGCCCGGCATGGCCGGGCACAATGCTGAGATCGGCCATCGCTTGCAGCGTGTGGATATGCACCGACGCCGGCTGTGCCGCGACGATCGCCAGCGCGCGCGGCGGCGGCGTGAAGCGCCAGCCGGCGGCAACGCCGAAGATCGCCACCACGATCAGCACCTCGATGCCGATCGAGCGGACCAGCCGCCGCTGGACTTCCGTTTCGCCCGCCTCAGCCGGGACCGTAAGCTTGAAGCGGTTGACGGCAGCGAGCGTGAACAGAAAGACAAGCAGCACCAGCTTGATCAGCAGCAGCCGGCCATAGGCAGTGTGGACCAGCGCCGACGGCGTTTGCACCTGGATGACGGCGAGCACGATGCCGGCTGCCGCAAGCACGGCCACGACGAACAGGATCGCTCGCGAAAACCGGCGCAGCAACGGCCCGGCTTCGGCCGGCTGCCGTTTCAAGGCTAGACCGAGCGGCATCAGCGCGCCGGCCCAGACAGCAATGCCGACGCCGTGCAGAAACACCATCGGCCTTGTCAGCCATTGCGGCTCGGCGGCACTGGCATGCCCGCTGGCGGCAAGTGCAGCGCCGACGCCGACCAGTCCGGCCAAGGCGAGCGGCCTGGCGTCGGCGGGCGGCACGACCAGCGACAACAGGCCAAGGCCGAGCGCCATCAGCGCGATCAGCACCGTCCAGCCAAAGCTGGTACCGAGCGCGGTCTGCCAGATGACCGGCTGCGCCAGCCGGGCGAGCGGCGCACCGAGTGCATCCAGCCCCTGGAAACCGAGCGACAGCGGTGCCGCCGCCAGCCCGCACAGGATCGCAGCGACGACAAGGTTCCGGCCGGATCGCCCGCCTTGCGCCAGCCAGGCCAGCGCAAAGGCACCGCCGACGCCGAAGAACAGGCCGATATACAGAAAAACCTTGCCAATCCAGATCGCCGTTCGAAGCCCCAGGTCGACGGCTTCGGAGGCGGCCGGCGCGGCACTCGGTGCACCGACCGAGAACAGCACCGAGCCGCCTACTGGATGCCCGTCGGCGGAGATGACCCGCCAGCTCAGCACATGCGTGCCGGATTTCAGCGCCTGCGGATTGTCGATCTCGACGGTCTGGCCGCTGAGCCGGAAAGAGGTCAGCGGGACCGGCGTGCCGTCGGGCCGCACCAGCGTCAGCACCAGCGGCGAAACCGGCTCGCTGAAGGTCAGCGACATCTGCGACGGGCTCTGCGCCAGCACCGCACCGTCAGCCGGCTCGGCCTTGATCAGCGCCGCATGGGCGAAGGCCGGACCAGGCATGGCAATTGCGGCGAGCAGCACGATGGCGGCAAGCAGGCCAGCCACAAGCCGGCCAGAATAGTTGCCGGCCATGCAAGCTTGCCGCAGGAAGGATGCCGCGCTCATCTCACCGCCAAGAGCAGCGGCGCGCTCATCCGCCAAAGCGCGCCGCAGGAGCTCACTTCTTCGGCAGCAGCTTGAGGCCGGGCGCCGGAAATTCCAGCGCGTCCTCAGCCTGCCCGGCCGCCGGAATTTCGATCCAGCGATCGGCAACCCCGTCACATTCCTGCACCACCGGGAAATGCAGCATCTGGCCTGCCGGCAGGTCCGCCGCCAGCGTCGCGCGAAAGACGAATTCGTCGTAGAATTCGTCCGGCAGGCTGCCGGCGCTCCAGTCGATCTCCTTGACGCCGCTGGTCACTGCCTGGCCGTAGAGCTGGTAGGACTTCTCGTATTTGCCGTTCTTGACCTGCAGCGTCCAACCCGGCTTCGGCATCGGTTTGACCGAAAGCACCCCTTCCGGGATCTGCACGCGCAGCGCGGTCGTAGCCTTGCCCTCGCAGCCATGCGGCACCCGAAGAACCGCCTTGTAGGTCGAGCCGACCGCCGCCTCCGGCGTTTCGAGCGTAATGTGGGCAAAGGCCGCGCTGGTCCCGAGGACAAGAAGCACGCAGCCGGGCAAAAGAGATTTCTTCATGACGGTACCTCTCGAAGCGGCCAAGTCAGTCGTCGTCCTGGGGCGCCGCGCTGCCGATGCCTTGCACGGCGAATTCAATCTGCACGGGCCCGGCTTTCTCGAAGGTCAACGTGGCGGAGAACATTTCGCCCTCCTTGGGCTGCCGCTTCAAATCCATGAACATCAAATGATAGCCGTTGGGCGCCAATGCGACCTTGCCACCGGCCGGGATTTCAAGGCCGCCGGTGACCGGCCGCATGGTCATGACGCCATTGCTGACGCTCATCTCATGCAGTTCGGCCTTGGCCGAGATGTCGGAGGTGATCGACAGCAGGCGATCCGCCGCACTGCCGGTGTTGGTGATGGTGAAGTAGCCGCCGGCTACCTTGGCACCGGATGGTGTGGCGCGCGACCAGGGGTGCCCGATCTCGAGATCGCCAAGCTTGAACTCATGTGCCAACACCGTCTGGGCGCTGGCGAACAGGAGGGCAAGAACGCAAAGGGCGACGCCGAGACGCTGCTCGAAACCACCCAGTGCGAAGCGCCTGCGGCTGGATGCGGCAGCGCGAAAAGAGTGAGACATGATTGCTCCGTGGACTTTAATGGGGGATCGCGCCGATGGCCGGTCGCGAACGATGTCGATAAACGCGCCGGCAAAGCGTTGCGCGGCGCGAACCAGAACGGATCAGGCCGTCGCCGGTGGTGCGCGCGGATTGGACGGAGTGCGGGCGCGGGCGAAATCGCGATGCCGGAAGGCCGGCAGGACAAAGGCGATGGTTTCGACGGAAAGGCCGCGAGACAGGCTGCCGGCGGCACCGGGCGGCGCGTAGATCGCCGAGACCAGGTTGCAGCCAAGCATGCAGCAAGCCGGCATGTGCTGCTGATGCGGATCGCCGGCGGGGAGTTGCGCCGCACCGTCATGGGTGCAGATCGTGTTGCCGAAAGCATCGAATTGCGAGGCGTTCGGCGCGACGCCGGAAGCAAACGCGCCGAACATCGACTGGAGCACGAAAAGCCACGCCGCGGCGAACGCGACCGGCATGCTCCATCGTCTCCGGCGTATGGTCAAGAACCAGCCTCTTCACGCAGCAACGTCAGCTCTCTCTAGCACGGAGCCGGCGGCCGGAAAATCGCCAAAACGTTGCTGCGGCAACGCAACACAATCACGCGCGCAGCGGCTGCCTGCCCTCGGGAATCGATGTCAGCAGCGTGTGGCGAGCCGATTTCAGGTGCTTGCGGCAGGCGGCGTCGACCTTGGCGAGATCGCGCGATTTGAGCGCGGCGATATAGGCGAGATGCTCCTGGACCGCGACTTCGTTGCGCTCGCGCTCCTGGGCCTTGTTCCACTGGTAGTGGTAGTGGAAGATCATGGCGATGACGTCGTAGAAATCGACGATGAAGCGGTTGTGCGACGCCCGGTGGATCAGCCGGTGAAAGCGCTCGTCAAGCTCGGAGAATTCGTTGAAACGCACGGCGATCTCGCGTGCCAGCCGGTGATGCTCGTCTTCCAGGCCGTCGAGGTCGGCCCACACCGGGCTGTCCTCGGGCAGAGCGGCAAAGGCTGCGGCCGAGCGCAGTTCGAACATCTCGCGGATTTCGGTCAGCTCCAGCGCGAAGGCGCGGGTAAAGCCTTTCAGCACCCAGTGGCTGTTGCGGCGCTTCTCGATCAGCCCAAAGCGCGAGAAGCGGATCAGGAATTCGCGCACGCTGGTGGTGCCGACGCCGATCTCGCGCGCCAGTTCGAGCTCGTTGATCTGCATGCCGGCTTCGGCACCGCTGGCAAGCAGCCGCCGCATGAAGGAGCGCTCGATGATCTCGGCCAGCGTGTCGGTTTCTTCCTCGGGGAAGAAATCGTCCGGCCGCGGTTCGCGCAGAACCGTCTTGCTGCGCTTGTTCCAGTCGATGAGCCCGGTCTCTTCCATGCGTGCAAGGATGGTGCGGACTGTCGTGCGGCTGACGCCGAGCAGCGTGCCCAGTTCCGGCTCCGAAGGCAGGCTCCTGGTCTCGTCGAGCAGCCTCAGACCGCGATTATAGGCATCCTTGTAAACGTTGTTGCTCTTCGACATCCCCTGCCCCGTGGCGCGCCGGCGTTTGCGTCCGACGTGAAGCGTTTCTCGCGCATGAAACCGGTACCGCTTCGGAAAACATCATGCGCAACGCTAGTTTTGGTTGTAGAGCCTACTTCGCGCATCCAAAGATGCGTCGCGCTCTCGCGAAAAAACAATTGACGCAAAAATGTTTTTTCACGATAAAAGACATTATATGTTAAGAGCCGCGTGTCAATCCGCTCGCGCACCCAGGAACACACCCAGGAAGCTCCCGTGAACGCCGCAAACAGCATTCTTCTGTCTCCCGCCGACAATGTCGCGGTCGCCAATGGCCGCATCGAGATCGGCACCGTGCTGCCGGGCGGCGCCGTCGCCGCCGCGCTGATCGAGCCGGGCCACAAAGTGGCGATCAAGCCGATTGCGGCCGGCGAAGCCGTGGTCAAATACGCGCAGGCGATCGGCCGCGCCACGCAAGACATCGCGCCCGGCGAGCATGTCCATTCGCACAATCTGGTCTTCGAAAGCGGGCGTTTGCCGGTGGTGCCGCCGAGCGAGGCGGTGCACGCGACCGAGGCCGACCGCGCCCGCACCTTCATGGGCTACCGCCGCGCCGACGGCCGCGCCGGCACGCGCAACTTCGTCGGCATTCTCGCCAGCGTCAACTGCTCGGCCACCGTCTGCCACGCCATCGCTGACGCGGCGAACCGCACGCTTCTGCCGCAATATCCCGGCATCGACGGCTTCGTCCCGATCGTCCACGGCCAGGGCTGCGGCATGAGCGCCACCGGCGACGGCATGATGGTGCTGCACCGCACGCTGGCCGGCTACGCCCGTCATCCGAATTTCGGCGGTGTGCTGATGGTCGGGCTCGGCTGCGAGGTGAACCAGCTCACCCTCTATGGCCAGAAGGGCGTTGCTGCGGGAAAACGCCATTTCAACATCCAGGAAGCCGGCGGCTCGCGCAAATCGGTCGAAAAGGCGTTGGTCGTGCTGGCCGAGATTGCCGAAGAGGTCGGCAAGCTTCAGCGTGAGCCGATCCCGGTCAGCGAGATCGTCGTCGGCCTGCAATGCGGCGGCTCCGACGGTATGTCCGGCATCACCGCCAATCCGGCGCTGGGTGCCGCGGTCGACATCCTGGCCGGCGTCGGCGGGATCGGCATCCTCTCCGAAACGACGGAGATCTACGGCGCCGAGCACCTGCTTGCCTATCGCGCCGCAACCCCCGAGATCGCCTCCAAGCTCGACGGTCATGTGAAATGGTGGGAAGACCACGTCGCCAAGCATGGCGCATCCATCGACAATAATCCCTCGCCGGGCAACAAGCGCGGCGGCCTGACCACCATCCTGGAAAAGTCGCTCGGCGCGGTTGCCAAGGGCGGCCAGACGCCGCTCAACGGCGTCTTCGGCTATGCCGAAAAGGTCACCGGGCACGGGCTGGTGTTCATGGATACGCCCGGCTACGACCCGGTCTCGGCCACCGGCCAGGTGGCGGGCGGCGCCAATGTCATCGTCTTCACCACCGGCCGCGGCTCCTGCTTCGGCTGCCGGCCAACGCCGTCGATCAAGGTCGCCAGCAACTCGACCATGTATCACACCATGGAGGAAGACATGGACGTGAATTGCGGCGTCATCGCCTCCGGCGAAAAGACCATCGCCGGCATGGGCCGCGAGATCTTCGAACTGATCGTCGAGACGGCTTCGGGCCGCAAGACCAAGAGCGAGGAGTTCGGCTACGGCGACAACGAGTTCGTGCCGTGGCACCTCGGAGCGACGCTCTAAGCCGGACGCCCGCTGCAGTCGCGAACACGATGCGGTCGCCAGGTTTCCCAGTTCCTCCAGTCAAAAAAGAATGAACATTCTATATTGACTGGTCGATGGAATTAATATTCCATGCTGGATATTGGAGGAGATTGGCAACGGAGTTCCGACGGAGAAAACCCTTCCGCCCAGCCATTCGAAGCGGCCATCAAACATCGCTTGCGCCGACCGAGTTGATGCACTATCAAAATGCGGTAAATGTTTTTTATTGATAAAGTTCCGTTTGGGCCGCGCCATCCGAATGGAGCTTCCGTAACATTCACCGGGCGACTTAGGGAGGACTCCTAATGAAATTCGTGACCAGCATTCTCAATCGCCGCGCCTTCGTGGCGCTTGCAGCCGCCTCGATGCTTGCCGGCGTGATGCATTCGGCCCCGGCATCCGCGGCCGACGTGACCATTCCGATCATCGTCAAGGACACCACGTCCTTCTACTGGCAGATCGTCCTGGCCGGAGCCCGCAAGGCCGGCAAGGATCTCGGCGTCAACGTGCCGGAACTCGGCGCCCAGGCAGAGACCGACGTCAACGGCCAGATCTCGATCCTCGAAAATGCCGTCGCCGGCAACCCGGCTGCCGTCGTCATCGCGCCGACCGAAGCCAAGGCGCTCGGCAAGCCGATCGACGAGGCCGCCACCAAGGTCAAGATCATCGGTATCGACTCCGGTGCCGACTCCAAGGCCTTCACCTCGTTCCTGACCACCGACAACATCCAGGGCGGCCGCGTCGCCGCTGACGGCCTTGCCGCAGCCATCGGCGAAGCCAATGGCGGCAAGGTCGAGGGCGACGTCGCCCTGATTACCGCGCTTCCGGGCGCCGGCTCGCTCGAACAGCGCGCCCAGGGCTTCAAGGAACAGCTCGCCGCCAAATATCCGGGCCTCAAGCTGGTCGCCGACAAATACGCCGACGGCCAGGCCACCACCGGCCTCAACATCGCCACCGACCTGATCACCGCCAATCCCAACCTCAAGGGCATCTTCGCCTCCAACCTGATCATGGCGCAGGGCGTCGGTCAGGCGATCGCCGAGAACAGCCTCTCAGGCAAGGTCGGGCTGGTCGGCTTCGACAGCGACGAGAAGCTGATCAAGTTCCTCAATGACGGCGTCATTTCGGCGCTCGTCGTCCAGGATCCGTACCGGATGGGCTATGACGGCATCAAGACGGCGCTCGCCGCCTCGAAGGGCGAGAAGGTCGAAGCCAATGTCGACACCGGCGCCAATTTGGTCACCAAGGCCAACATGAAGGACCCGAAGATCGACGCGCTGCTCAACCCCAAGCTCGACTGAGCATAGCCGCAAGCGAACTGTTTCCGGGGCCTTTCGCCCCGGAAACATCCCACTCGTGCCAATCGCGAGGCCAATCTTTGGGGCCAATCTGGGAGGATTGTCATGATGTCGACGGCGCAGGAACTCCATCCGGCCCCAACGCTGGAACCGGGCAGGACCATCCTCGAGCTGCAAGGGCTGGAAAAGCGCTATCCCGGCACCCACGCGCTGAAGCCGGTCGATCTCGCCTTCAAGGCCGGCGAGATCCACGCCATCGTCGGCGAGAACGGCGCCGGCAAATCCACCCTGATCAAGCTTCTGACCGGCGTCATGCCGCGCACCTCCGGCGACGTCATCTGGGAGGGCAAGCCTGCCGCATTGGCGACACCGCATGAAGCGATGGCGCTCGGCATCAATGCCGTGCATCAGGAAGTCGTCCTGTGCCGCCATCTCACCGTCGCCGCCAACATGTTCCTCGGCGAGGAGGATGCACGTTTCGGCATCCTGCAGCAGCGGGCGATGGTCAGGCAGGCGCAGAAGATCATCGACGATCTCGGCTTCGACCTGCCGGCGCATGTCATGCTGGGTGACCTGACCATCGGCCAGCAGCAGCTGATCGCCGCCGCCCGCGCCACCGTGCGCGGCACCAAATTCCTGATCTTCGACGAACCGACCGCCTACCTCACCCGCAAGGAGGCCGACCAGCTGTTCACGCTGATCCGCCGGCTGAAGGGCGAAGGCGTCACCATCATCTACATCAGCCATCGCATGGAAGAAGTGTTCGAGCTCGCCGACCGCGTCTCGGTGCTGCGCGACGGCACGCTGGTCGGCACCAGGAACATTGCCGAGACCAATGACGCCGAGCTGGTCAAGATGATGATCAACCGCTCGATCGAGCAGGTCTACCACAAGGAGCATTTCACCCCCGGCGCGATGCTTGTAGAAACCAGGAACCTGTCCGGCAAGGGTTTCGAAAATGTCTCGATGTCCGTCCGCGCCGGCGAGATCGTCGGCCTCTATGGCCTGATCGGCGCCGGGCGCAGCGAGTTCGTCACCACGCTCTATGGCCGGCACCGCAAATCGGCCGGCCAGATCCTGTGGGAGGGCAAGGAGGTCAAGGTCAATTCCGAACATGACGCGATCAGGCTCGGCATGGCGCTGGCCCCGGAAAGCCGCCGCGACCAGGGCCTCTGCCTCAACCTGCCGGTCGGACTCAACCTCAATCTGCCGGTCTACAAGCGCATCTCGAGCAATCTGCTGATCTCCCGCGCGCAGGAAAAGGCGCAGGCCGATCGCCAGATCGCCGACCTGCGTATCAAGACGCCGACGCGCAGCGCCCTGGCCTCCAGCCTGTCCGGCGGCAACCAGCAGAAGATCGTCATCGGCAAATGGCTCGCCCATGGCGCCAAGCTGTTCATCTTCGACGAGCCGACTGTCGGCGTCGATGTCGGCACCAAGGCCGAGATCTACCGCCTGTTTGGCGCGCTGCTGTCCAAGGGAGCCGGCATCATCCTGATCTCGTCCTACCTGCCTGAGGTCTATGAGCTCGCCGACACGCTGCACGTGTTCCGGCGCGGCAAGCTGGTGGCCACGCATGGGTTTCGTACCGCTGATCACGAGGAGATCCTCACCCAGGCGCTGGCCGAGAAACAAGAAAGACCGGGAGGACGGATATGAGCACCGAGGCGATCGCTGTCGAAAGGCCGAAACGCAACTACAACGCCCTGTTCGGGCTGACACTGCTGGCGCTGCTGGTTCTTTTGTGGGTCATCCTGTCGGTGGCGACGCCGAGCTTCGCCTCGGCGAACAACATCTCGAACCTGTTGCGGCAAGGGTCGATGATCGCCATCCTGGCGGTCGGCCAGACCTTCGTCATCATCACCGGCGGCATCGACCTTTCCGTCGGCGCCGTGGTTGGCTTCGCCACCGTCATCGTCGCGATGCTGATCAACGCCGGCACACCGGTTTTCCTCGCCATCCTGATCACCTTGCTGGTCGGCGTCGCCATCGGCATGTTCCACGGCTTCGGCATCGTCAAGATGGGCCTGCCGCCCTTCATCATCACCTTGGCAACGCTGACCTCGCTGCGCGGCATCGGTCTGTTGATGACCAACGGCAACTCGATCTCGATCAACAACGACGCCTTCCAGACATTCTCGCGCAGTTCCTTCGTCGGCGTCCCCAATCTGTTCTGGATGGTGATCCTGGTCGGCATCCCGGCCTACATCTTCCTGCACCACAGCCGCTGGGGCCGCTATCTGTTCTCGGTCGGCTCCAACGCCGAGGCGTCGCGTCTGTCGGGCGTCAACGTCCAGCGCACCATCTACATGGCCTACACGCTATCCGGGCTGTGCGCGGCCTTCGTCGGTGTGCTGCTTGCCTCGCGCATCGGCATCGGCAATCCGACGCAGGCCGAGGGCTGGGAATTGCAGGCGATCGCCTCTTCGGTGATCGGCGGCACCTCGCTGTTCGGCGCTGTCGGCTCCGTGCACGGGCCGCTGCTCGGCGCCTTCATCCTTGCCACCATCAACAACGGCGCCAATCTGCTCAACGTCAACGCCTTCTGGCAGCGCATCATCACCGGCGTGCTGATCATCGTCATCGTCTATTTCGACGGGCTGCGCCGCCGCGGCAAATAGACCGCCTCCCAACAACCGCCGGCCTCGCGACAGCAGAGCCGGCGGTGCCATGAACCGACTGGATTGAAGCATGAAAGCCGTCGTCTGCCGCTCGCCCGGCGAACTTGTCCTCGAAGATCGTCCGGCGCCTGGCGCCCCCCCCGCCGGCTGGGCGCTGGTCGCCGTCAGCCATGTCGGCATCTGCGGCACCGACTATCACATCTTCGAAGGCAAGCACCCGTTCCTCGCCTACCCCCGCATCATGGGCCACGAGGTTTCCGGCACCGTGATCGAGATTGGCGAGGGCGTCGATCTCGCCGTCGGCGAAGCGGTGATCGTCAATCCCTATCTCGCCTGCGGCAAATGCATCGCCTGCCGGCAAGGCAAGCCCAATTGCTGCGTCAGGATCGAGGTGCTCGGCGTCCACCGCGACGGCGCCATGTGCGAGCAGATCCTGGTGCCAGCGCAAAATCTTTATCCGGCAAACGGCCTGTCGCTGGCCGATGCCGCCGCCATCGAATTCCTGGCGATCGGCGCCCATGCCGTGCGGCGCTCGCTGGCTGATCCAGGTGCGCGCGCGCTGGTCATCGGCGCCGGCCCGATCGGGCTCGGCACGGCGCTGTTCGCCCGCATCGCCGGGCTCGACGTGACGCTGCTCGACATGAGTGCGGAGAGGCTGGGTTTCGCCGAAAGCGAACTCGGCTTCGCGACCCTCGACGGCTCGCGAGGCACCGCTGCCGACCTGGTGCGGGACGCAACCGGCGGCGACGGCTTCGACGTGGTTTTCGATGCCACCGGCAACACCCAGTCGGTGCAGTCGGCCTTCGCCCATGTCGCGCATGGCGGAGCGCTGGTCCTGGTCAGCGTCGTCAAGGACGACATCGCCTTTTCCGATCCCGAATTCCACAAGCGCGAGATGATGCTGATCGGCAGCCGCAACGCCCTGCGCGCCGATTTCGACCATGTCGCTGCCTCGATCCGCAACGGCGCGGTGCCCTTGGCGAAGCTCGTCACCCATCGCACTACGCTTGGCGAAACGCCGCACGACCTCGCCCGCTGGGCGCATGAGAAGTCCGGCCTGATCAAGGCTGTGATCGAGGTGGGGTCATAACATGGCAGGCGGTGAACCCGGCCCGAATTGACGACGCCCCGCGCAGGTCGACCCCCACTCCGCCTCGGCTTCGCCGAGCCACCTCTCCCCCGATCGACGGGGTAGAGGAAGGCTGCGAGCCTATTGCAGCCAACGCTCCTCAACCAGACTCCCTCCTTCTCCCGCCGTCAGCGGGCTCCCTTCCTCTCCCTCCGGAGGGGGGAGAGGTGGCTCGGCGAAGCCGAGACGGAGTGGGGGAAGGCGGTCCTCAAACGCCAAGCCGCTGATAAGTAAGCGCGACCGAGCCGGTATGATATCAGCGTGAGTCAGATAAATCACGGTCTCGTACCGGCCGGCACTACCTACAGCGCCGACAGATTGAGCTCGATCCGCTCGGCCGGGAAGCGCGACTCCGAAAACTGGATCGGCTGACCGTCGGGCGTGACGTTGACGGCGACGGTCACCAGCACGATGGCGCCGGGTTGCAGGTCGAGGTCGGCAAGGTCGGCGGCATCGGCATGGCGCGCCGACAGCACGGTCGATTGCCTGAGATAGTCGTCAATGCCGAAACGTGCCAGCGATGCTGTGATCGAACCGGTTTCCTCCATGGCGGCATCGATGCCGGCAAAGCGCCTGGCATCGAACCAGCCGGCCGCGCGGGACACCGGCATTCCATCGGCTTCGCCGCGCGTTTCCAGGCGTATCACCTCGGCCCCCGTCGCAAGGCCCAAGCCCTCTGCGACACGACGGTTGGCCGGCTCGACCGACGACGCCAGCAAAGTGATATGCCGCTCGGACGCCTGTCCTTGCAATCCCTCGGAAAAGCGTGTGCGGGCACCGATCGGATAGGACAGCCGCCTGCGCGACAGCACGAAGGTGCCGCGCCCCTGCTCCGCCCTGAGCACGCCCTCCTGCACCAGCGCTGCGATAGCGCTGCGCACTGTGTGGCGGTTGACGCCATAGCGTCCGGCCAACGCGATCTCGGGCGGCAGCGCGGCATTCTCGGGAAAATCGCCGACGGCGATTGAATGCAGGATCTGGTCGGCGATCTGTCGCCACAGCGCGACACCGCTGCGCCGCTCGATGCTGCTGGGCTGCCCGATCATTTCCGCCCCCGATCTTTTTGCCCCAGACATTTTCCTCGTGTCATGCACTCGTCATGGACACGCATTAGAAAATAGATATAATTTGTATAGTTGTCTATATCAATAGACAAGTTTTTGGTGACAAGGGACTGTTAACTATGCGAGGACGGGAAGCGCGAGAGCAGGCCGAGCGCAAGGCCGTGATGGCGACGCTGGCACAATCGGCCGGCGACGATATCGTCCGCCTGTGGGACGAAGCCGGCCTGCCTTCCGAAGCGGAGCTTCTGCGTGGCCCCGAAACCGGCCTGGTTACCGTGCGCGGCCGCATTGGCGGCGGCGGCGCGCCCTTCAATGTTGGCGAGGCGACGGTCACGCGCGCCACGGTGCGGCTTGCGTCCGGCCATGTCGGCCACTGCTACGCGCTTGGCCGCGACAAGCAGAAGGCAAGGCTGGCGGCAATCGCCGATGCGCTGTGGCAGGACCCGGCCCACCGCAACGAGGTCGAGACCAGGCTCGTCGCGCCCTTGCAGGCGGCGCTGGCCAAGGCGCGTGACCAGCGCCGCGCCGAGACGGCGGCGACCAAGGTCGATTTCTTCACCATGGTGCGCGGAGAAGACTGATGGACGCTGCTGTGCAATCGATCGAAGGCGGCTTCGCCGATCCGGTATTCAACGCGCAGACCGTATTCCGCGGCGTCATGGACGCGATGGCGCGGCCGGGCAGCGTGCAGCCCTTGCCGGCCCTCGCCCACCCGCCGGCGCCGCTGTCGGCCACCGCCGGCGCCATTGCGCTGGCGCTGTGCGATAACGACACGCCGCTCTGGCTCGACCCGGTCTTGCAGGGATCGGCAGCGGTGAAATCCTGGCTTGGCTTCCATACCGGCGCACCGCTGGCCAACACCCCGGCCGACGCGCATTTTGCGCTGATCGCCACGCCGGCGGAGATGATGGCGCTCGACGGGTTTTCGCAAGGCACCCAGGATTATCCCGATCGTTCGACGACGCTGATCCTCGAGGTCGGCGATTTCGTCTCCGGCGCTCCGCTGCTGCTCGAAGGCCCCGGCATCGAGACGACGGCGACGATCGCGCCGGCGCAAATGCCGCGTCATTTCGTCGAGCAATGGAAGCAGAACAACCAGCGCTTTCCGCGTGGCGTCGACATCATCCTCGCCACGTCCGACGCGATTGCGTGCCTGCCGCGCACGACGCGCATCAAGACGATGGAGGCGTAGCATGTACGTTGCGGTAAAGGGTGGCGAAGCGGCCATTCGCAATGCTCACAAACTGCTCGCCGACCGCCGGCGCGGCGACCGTTCGGTGCCCGCACTTCGCCTCGACCAGATCGTCGAGCAGCTGGCGCTCGGCGTCGACCGGGTGATGAGCGAAGGTTCGCTCTACGACAGGGAATTGGCGGCACTCGCCATCGTCCAGGCGCGCGGCGACATGATCGAGGCGATCTTCCTGGTTCGCGCCTATCGCACCACGCTGCCGCGCTTCGGCTACACCGGGGCGATCGACACCGGCACGATGCTGGTCGAGCGACGGGTGTCGGCGACCTACAAGGACCTGCCCGGCGGCCAGTTGCTCGGCCCGACCTTCGACTACACCCACCGGCTGCTCGATCCCGAGCTTGCCGCCGGCGGCGATGTCGCCGAACCGGAACAGCGTGCAAGCGACGCGGAGGCGATGCCGCGCGTCTCGGCCATCCTCGCCCGCGAAGACCTGATCGAGCCCGACGGCGACATGCCTGGGGATCATGTTCCCGGCGACATCACCCGTGAGCCGCTCGAATTCCCGATGGCGCGTGACATCCGCCTGCAGGCGCTGTCACGCGGCGACGAGGGGTTTCTGCTGGCGCTCGGCTATTCCACCCAGCGCGGCTATGCGCGCAACCATCCCTTCGTCGGCGAGGTTCGCATCGGCGAGGTCGAACTGGAACTGGACGTGCCGGAACTGCCCTTTGCCGTGCCGCTCGGCAGCATCCGCGTCACCGAATGCCAGATGGTCAACCAGTTCAAGGGCTCGGCCAAGGCGCCGCCGCAATTCACCCGCGGCTACGGCCTTGTCTTCGGCCAGAGCGAGCGCAAGGCAATGGCCATGGCGCTATGCGACCGCGCGCTGCGCGCCTCGGAACTCGGCGAAGACGTCGTCGCCGCCGCGCAGGACGAGGAATTCGTTATCTCGCATTCCGACAATGTCCAGGCGACCGGTTTCGTCGAGCATCTGAAGCTGCCGCATTATGTCGACTTCCAGGCCGAACTCGACCTCGTGCGCCGCATGCGCGCCGAGCATGATGCCCGCGAAAATGCCGGCAAGGCCGAAGAAAAGAGGGAGGCAGCGGAATGAGTGCACAACCAGCGGACATCGCCACCTACAACTTCGCCTATCTCGACGAGCAGACCAAGCGGATGATCCGCCGCGCCATCCTCAAGGGCATTGCCATCCCCGGCTACCAGGTGCCGTTTGCCTCGCGCGAAATGCCGATGCCCTATGGCTGGGGCACCGGCGGCGTGCAGGTCACCGCTTCGATCATCGGCCCGGACGATGTGCTCAAGGTCATTGACCAGGGCGCCGACGACACCACCAATGCGGTTTCGATCCGCGCCTTCTTCAAGAAGGTCGCCAATGTCGCCGTCACCACCGAGACGGCCAAGGCGACCATCATCCAGACGCGTCACCGCATCCCCGAGTATCCGCTGAGTGCCGGCCAGGTGCTGGTCTACCAGGTGCCGATCCCCGAGCCGCTGCGCTTCCTCGAGCCGCGCGAAACGGAGACGCGCAAAATGCATGCGCTGGAGGAATATGGCCTCATGCATGTGAAGCTCTACGAGGACATCGCCAGGCACGGCCGCATCGCCACCACCTATGCCTATCCGGTCAAGGTGGAGGGCCGCTATGTGATGGACCCGTCGCCGACACCGAAGTTCGACAATCCGAAGATGCACCGTTCGCCGGCTTTGCAATTGTTCGGCGCCGGCCGCGAAAAGCGCATCTATGCACTGCCGCCCTTCACCGATGTCGTCAGCCTCGACTTCGAGGACCATCCGTTCGAGGTGCAGACCTTCGACCAGCCATGCGCGCTGTGCGCGGCCGAGAACGTCTATCTCGACGAAGTTATCCTCGACGACCATGGCGGCCACATGTTCGTCTGCTCCGACACCGATCATTGCGAGAAGCGGCGCGCGGAAGGCCACCGCGGCCATCTTGCGCCCGAAACCCATCTTGCCCCAGAAAAAACGGAGCCGGCGCAATGACCGACGAACCGCTGCTGCGCGTTTCGGCGCTGTCCAAATTCTATGGCTCGCGCGTCGGCTGCGAGAACGTCACCTTTGACCTCTGGCCGGGCGAGGTGTTGGCGGTGGTCGGCGAATCCGGTTCCGGCAAGACGACTTTGCTCAACTGCCTGTCGACAAGGCTGTTGCCCAGCTCCGGCACCGCCAGCTACCGCATGCGCGACGGCCAGTTCCGCGAGCTTTACCGCATGAGCGAGGCCGAGCGCCGCTTTCTGATGCGCACCGATTGGGGCTTTGTCCATCAGAACCCCGCCGACGGGCTGCGCATGACGGTATCGGCCGGCGCCAATGTCGGCGAACGGCTGATGGCGGTCGGCGACCGTCACTATGGAAAAATCCGCGCCACGGCGGTCGACTGGCTGTCGCGTGTCGAGATTGATGAGGACCGCATCGACGACGAGCCGCGCGCCTTTTCCGGCGGCATGCGCCAGCGCCTGCAGATCGCCCGCAACCTCGTTACCGGGCCGCGGCTGGTGTTCATGGACGAGCCGACCGGTGGCCTCGACGTCTCGGTGCAGGCGCGCCTGCTCGACCTGTTGCGCGGCCTCGTCACCGACCTTGGCCTGGCGGCCATCGTCGTCACCCACGATCTCGCCGTGGCGCGGCTGTTGTCGCAGCGCATGATGGTGATGAAGGACGGCCGCGTCGTCGAAAGCGGCCTCACCGACCGCGTCCTCGACGATCCGCGCGCGCCCTACACCCAGCTCCTTGTTTCTTCGATATTGCAGGTGTGACCGTGGCAACCCCGCTCGTTGTCTCCGATGTCGCCAAGAGCTTCACCATGCATCTGCGCGACGGTATCGATGAAGGCCAGATCATCGTCCAGCACCAGGGCGGGCTCATCGATCTCGCCTCGGCCAGCCCGCGCACCGTGCTTGCCGTGCGCCGGCTTACTATCGGCTATGTCAGCCAGTTCCTGCGCACCGTGCCGCGTGTCTCGGCGCTCGATGTTGTGGCCGAACCGCTGGTCGAGCGCGGCGAGGACCGTGAGGTCGCGCGCGGCAAGGCGCGCGCCTTGCTGGCGCAGCTCAACCTGCCGGAGAAACTCTGGGCGCTGCCGCCGGCAACGTTCTCCGGCGGCGAACAGCAGCGCGTCAACATCGCGCGCGGCTTCATCACCAAGCATCCGATCCTGCTGCTCGACGAGCCGACCGCCTCGCTCGACGCCAGGAACCGCGACGTAGTGATTTCCCTGATCGCCGCCAAGAAGGCGGCGGGCGTCGCTTTGCTCGGCATCTTCCACGATCACGACGTGCGTGAGGCGGTGGCCGACCGCGTCATCGACGTGACCGCCTTCGCCGCCGGAAAAATCGCCGCATGACGAGGAAACTGTCGGAGGCGCCGCTGGTCCACGAGACGGCGCAGGTCGAGAACTCGAAGCTCGGCCGCTGGACCGAGATCGCCGAGCGCTGTCGGGTTTCCGAAAGCACCCTCGGCGACTATTCCTACATGATGCAGGACTGCGGCGTCTGGTGCGCGACCATTCGAAAGTTCTCCAACATCGCGGCCGCCGTGCGCATCAACGCCACCAACCACCCGACCTGGCGGCCGACGCTGCACCACTTCACCTACCGCGCCTCGGACTATTGGGACGATGCCGAGCATGAGAGCGAGTTTTTCGCAGACCGTCGCGCAAAGCGCGTCACCGTCGGCCACGACACCTGGCTCGGCCATGGCTCGACCATCCTGCCCGGTGTTACCGTCGGCGATGGCGCGGCGGTCGGCGCCGGAGCGGTGGTGTCGAAGGACGTCGCGCCCTACACCATCGTCGGCGGCGTGCCGGCCAGGCCGATCCGCGAACGCTTCGACCGCCGCACCGCGGAGCGCTACCAGGCGCTCGCCTGGTGGGACTGGGACCATGCAAGGCTGCGCGCCGCGCTCGACGATTTTCGGGAGCTGTCGGCGGAGGCTTTCCTGGAGAAGTATGGCGGCTGAGGGTCGTGAAATGGTGAATAGTGAATGGGGGCAGCGGATAGGTTTCGAGGCTCAGGAAAGCCTTTCTTATCACCATTCACCATTCACCATTCACCATTCGAGCTTCTCGCTCCGAGTTGATTTCCGCCCCGCGCCAGCCTGTGGGCGGTAACAAAACTGACATCATTCCGACACCGCAGGTTCACGTGGCTGCGCTAGCGAGGGTTAACAGACCTTCACTTGCGACTGGACTGGAGCCTGCACCATGTCAGCTACGCTCGAAATCCGCGGCGTCACCCGCCGGTTCGGCAAGAACACTGCCGTCAGCAATGTTCATATCTCGATTCCGCAAGGCCAGATGGTCGGCATCATCGGCCGCTCCGGCGCCGGCAAATCGACGCTT
This sequence comes from Mesorhizobium sp. M0751, assembly GCF_040320265.1. Taxonomy (NCBI): domain Bacteria; kingdom Pseudomonadati; phylum Pseudomonadota; class Alphaproteobacteria; order Hyphomicrobiales; family Phyllobacteriaceae; genus Mesorhizobium; species Mesorhizobium sp. M0751. Next base: position 4,175 of record NZ_JAMYPH010000017.1, on the reverse strand, counting down.
CTGCGCATGATCAACCGCCTCATCGACCCCAGCCAGGGATCCATCCTGTTCGACGGCGTCGAGGTCTCCGCGTTGCGCGGCTCGCCGCTCCGGCGCTGGCAGCGCGACTGCGCCATGATCTTCCAGCAGTTCAATCTGGTACCGCGCCTCGATGTGCTGACCAATGTGCTGCTCGGCCGGCTCAACCACCGCTCGACCCTGTCCAACCTGTTCGGCATGTTCTCCCGCGGTGAATGCGCCGAGGCGGTTGCAGCCCTCGAGCGCCTCGACATCGCCCGCACCGCGCTGCAGCCTGCCGGCACGCTTTCCGGCGGCCAGCAGCAGCGCGTTGCGATTGCGCGTGCCATGATGCAGCAGCCGAAGGTGCTGCTGGCCGACGAGCCGATCGCCTCGCTCGATCCGCTCAACGCCAAGGTGGTGACGGATTCGCTGCAGGACATCAATTTGCGCGAAGGCATCACCGTCATCACCAATCTGCACACGCTCGACACGGCGCGCAATTACTGCAACCGCATCATCGGCATGGCCGCCGGCAAGGTGGTCTTTGACAGTCCGCCCGAAGCCCTCAACCGCGAGGCCGTGCGCATGGTCTACGGCGCCGACAGCAATGGCGACGAAATCTCCGAGGCCATCACCTCGACCAGTGTCGCCATCAAACAGAAAATCGCAGCATCCGCCGGACCGCTCGAGCCCGCGTTCCCTGGCTACTGAGAACGGCCTGATCGCCCGCCCGCGTCAAAGGCACCTGTCAAAAAATTCGAACGCTACCGGCGCGAGGCCGGGACCAACAGGAGAGAGATAATGTTCAGGAAGATGGTTTTTGGCGCCGTTTCATTGCTCGCCATCGCGGCCAGCGCCGCTCACGCCCAGAATATCAAGGAATTCCGCATCGGTATCCTTGGCGGTGAAAACGAAGCGGACCGGCTGCGCAACTTTCAGTGCCTCGCCGATCACCTGAAATCCGAATTCGGCTTCGAGAAGGTCTCGCTGTTCCCGGCCGCCGACTATGACGGCGTTATCCAGGGCCTGCTCGGCGGCACCCTCGATTTCGCCGAGCTTGGCGCGTCAGGCTATGCCAGCGTCTACCTCAAGGATCCGAACGCCGTGACCCCGATCCTCACCACCCAGCAGACCGACGGCGCGACCGGCTATTATTCGATCGGCCTGGCGCTGAAGTCGTCCGGCATCACCGACATCAAGTCGGCAAAGGGCAAGAAGCTTGGCTATGCCGACCCGGATTCGACCTCCGGCTATCTGATCCCGCTGACCCAGATCCCGAAGGACACCGGCGCCTCGAACGAAACCTTCTTCGCCTCGACCCAGTTCAATGGCGGCCACGAGAACAACCTCCTCGCCGTCCGCGACGGCAAGGTCGACGTGGCGGTTGACGACTCGTCGGGCATCGGCGACTTCAAGAACGGCTACACCTCCGGCACTTTCCACAAGGAAGTCGCCAAGGGCGCCGTCGACCCCAACGATTTCGTCGAAGTCTGGCGCTCCGGCTTGATCCCGAACGGCCCGCTGGTCGTGCGCACCGCGCTCGGAGGCGATACGAGCGCCAAGCTCGCCAACTTCTTCACCAGCCTGCCGGCCAAGGACAAGCCTTGCTTCGAGGCCATCGAAGGCGGCGATTTCACCGGCTACGTTCCGGTGAAGCCGGACTTCTACAGCGTCATCGTCGAAGCCCGCAAAGCCGCGATCGGCGGCTGAATGCAATTGGGAAGGGCGGCGTTTTCTCGCGCCGCCCTTTTTGCATGCCCATCATGACCATCTCAGCCACGATCCGATCAGACGTGACCCGGCGGACGGCCGATACCTGGCGACGCCAGACGTCCTTGCGCCGGTTCTACACGGCGCTCGGCATCGGCCTGCTGCTTATTGCCATGTGCACAGCCATGTGGTTCGCCGACGAGGCCAATGCCGGACATTTCTTCGATCGGCTGCCCCACATACTGGATTTCCTTAGCTGGCTTGTTCCCAAGGACTGGAACGACGTCTGGCGGGCGCTGTTCGACATCGCATCGCCGCACGACAAGGGCAGCCAGGAGTTCAACTTCCCGCTTGGCCGCGTCTATCTCTGGGGCGGCTTTTATCTACCCGAATATTTCGAGCTGATGCTCACCACACTTAACGTGGCGCTGGTTTCCACTTTCATCGGCTTTGTCTTTGCGGTGCCCTTTTCCTTCATCGCGGCCCGCAATTTGACACCCAGTCCGGTGCTCAGGCTCGTCGTCAAGCGCCTCATGGAACTGCTTCGCGCCTTCCCCGAGATCGTCATTGCCGGCCTGTTCGCAGCCATCCTCTCGCCCGGCCCGGTCGCAGCCATCATCGCCATCGGCCTGCATTCGATCGGCGCGCTCGGCAAGCTCTTCTACGAGATCAACGAAAACATCGACATGCGCGCCGAAGAAGGCCTGCGCGCGGTCGGCGCGAACTGGTTCGAGCGCGTGCGTTTCGCCGGCCTGCCGCAAGTGCTGCCCAATTTCATGTCCTACGCTCTGCTCAGGATCGAGATCAATGTGCGTATCTCGACCATCATCGGCGCGGTCGGTGGTGGCGGCATCGGCGAGGAGCTGAAGCTCTCCATCTCGCGCGGCTTCGGCGCCAAGACGCTGGCGCTGGTGCTGCTGTTGTTCACCACCATCTTCCTCGTCGACCAGTTCTCCGCCTGGCTACGCCGCAAGCTCGTCGGCGAGCAGGCATTCATGATGGGTGCCTGACCATGATCCCAAAAAGTGGATTCCGGTTTTTGGAAAAGATCATGGCAAATCAACAAGAAGACTGACCATGGCCGCGATGACCGCCAATGAGATGCAATCGATCGAGGAACGCTTTCCCGAGGTGTTCCGGCGGCCCCTGTACAAGCGCTTCGGCCCGCTGGTCCTGTTCGCCGGCATCCTGCTCTACCTCCTCTACGCCTTGTGGTTCTTCAGCCTGCCGCAAGTACTGAGGGAATCGCACTGGGAGCGCCTGCCGCTCTTCCTGACGCAATGGATCAGCTACGATCTGCAGCCGGAATTCCGTCTCGATCAGCCTCAGATCACGCCCAAATACCCGCGGTTTTCCGCACTTGGCGAATACCCTCATCCCGATTGGGTCATCACCAATGCCAACGGCTCCTACACCATCCTGATCGACGGCCGAGCCAAATCCGTCACCTTCGACAAGGCCGAGGCGACGCTTGTCGCCAATGGCCAGGCGGTGCCGGTGTCGTTGACCAGCGGCAAACCGGCAATATCCGGCCCGGTGCCGGAGTGGATCACCGCGCACGACGATGAGATCGTCGCCAGGATGGGCTTTGCCGGCGAGGTCCGTATAACCGTCGATCGCGTCAAGGTCCGCAAGCGCTTCCTCGGCTGGGCGAATTTCGTCTTCGACACACGCTCGCCCTTCTTCGGCAAATCGCCCGGCGAGGTGGTCTCGTTGCTGGTGTCCGGGCCCCAGCTCAAGCCGGGCACATCGAACATTGCGCTGGCCGCCGACAATATCTGGAACAACGCCCAATGGCAGCATGGCGATGTCTGGACGAAGCTGTTCCAGACCATCGTCATGGCATTTCTCGGCACCTTGCTCGGCGGCATGGCCGCCTTCCCGCTCGCCTTCTTCGCCGCCCGCAACATCACCCCGAGCGGCCTGCTCAGCCAGGTGCTAAAGCGGTTCTTCGATTTCATGCGTTCGGTCGACATGCTGATCTGGGCGCTGTTCTTCACCCGCGCCTTCGGCCCAGGCCCGCTTGCCGGCAGCGCCGCGATTTTCTTCACCGAGATCGGCACGCTCGGCAAAGTCTATTCGGAAGGCCTCGAGAACATCGACGACAAGCCACGCGAGGGCATCCAGTCGACCGGCGCCAACGGCTTGCTGGTGCAGCGCTATGGCGTGCTGCCGGAAGTGATCCCAGTCTTCATCAGCCAGACACTCTATCAGTGGGAATCCAACACCAGGGGCGCGACGATCATCGGCGCCGTCGGTGCCGGTGGCATCGGCCTTAAGCTCTGGGAGGCGATGCGCACCAATTCCAACTGGGCCAATGTCTTCTATATGGTGCTCTTGGTCCTGCTCGTCGTTTTCATCTTCGACAACATTTCCAATTTCCTGCGCCGCCGCTTGAGCAGGACGATCCACGACTATAACAGGATCCAGGCCGAGCAGGGGTGATCCCCTCGCCAGAAGCCGGC
>NZ_JAMYPH010000016.1:0-156125 GCF_040320265.1 Mesorhizobium sp. M0751 | reverse complement strand
ACTACGTCGCTGCTAAGATCTCGTATGCCGGATACGACCCTGTTTTCCTGTCCATCGCCCGCTCGGTGATCGGCGGCCTGTGTGTTTTCGGCTGGTGCCGCTGGCGCGGCATTGCGCTGTTCACGCCCGACAAGACCCTCGTCGCCGGCATTGTGGCGGGCGCGCTTTTCGGTCTCGAGTTCCTGTTTCTCTATGTCGGGCTCGAGCACACCACAGTCGTGCGCAACACCTTGCTGGTCAACACCATGCCGTTCTGGATGCTGGTCGGCGGCCATTTCCTGCTTAGCGAAAGCATCACGGCACGCAAGCTTATTGGCCTGCTGCTCGCTTTCGCCGGACTGGTCGCGGTGTTTTCCGACAAACTGAGCGCCAATGGCGGCGCAACATTGAGCGGCGATTTGCTCAGTCTCGGCGCCGGCATTCTGTGGGCCGTGACCAATATCGTCATCAAGCGGTCGAAGCTGATGGAGGCCAGCGCCGAAAAGCTACTGCTCTATCAGCTGGCCGGGGCCGCTGTCGTCGGCATTTTGGTGATGCCTTTTGCCGGGCCGCCGGTCCGCAGCTTTACCGTTCTGCCGACCTTGGCGCTGCTATTCCAGGCCGTCTACGTTGTCGCCTTCACCTATGTGCTGTGGTTCTGGCTGCTGCGGCGCTACCCTGCATCTGGACTGTCGAGCTTCACCTTCCTGTCGCCGGTGTTTGGTGTGCTGTGCGGCGCCGTGTTCTTGAACGAGCCGCTGACCGTTCGTATCTTCCTGGCACTCGCCCTGATCGCCGCCGGACTCATCATCGTCAACCGGCCGGCCCGAAAACAAAGCCCCGGATGAGCATGCGCGATATATTGAACGACCTCGAAGCTGGAAAGCAGCTCTCTGATCTGGATCCGGTGCGTCGCGCCCAGATCCAGATGAAGACGCCGCTGCCGAAGCGTTTCTACGAGACCGTCGCGGTAGCACAGGTCGAGGACGGTTTTGCCGTCCGTCTCGATGGCAAGCCCGTCCGCACGCCGGCCAAGGCGCTGCTGGCGCTGCCGACCGAAAAAGCGGCTGCTCTCGTCGCCGAGGAATTCGCCGCACAGCAGGAGACCATCGACCCGGTGACGATGCCGGTGATGCGTCTGGTCAATACGGCAATCGATGGCGTCGCCAGTGATCCCCAGGCGGTGCTGGAGGACATCCTGCGCTTCGCCTCATCCGATCTGCTCTGCTACCGCGCCGATGCGCCCCAAGGGCTAGTCGACCGGCAGAACGAGCATTGGGATCCGGTCATCGACTGGGCGCGCAGCGCGCTCGGCGCCCGGTTCCATCTCGCCGAAGGCGTGATCCATGTCGAACAGCCGCGCGAGAGTATCGCGCTGCTTGGCCAGCATCTTGCCCAACGTGCCGATCCGCTGCGTCTTGCCGCCATCCACGTCATGACGTCGCTGACCGGATCGGCGCTGCTGGCGCTGGCCGTCGACTTCGGCGAGCTCGACGGCGAGGCGGCCTGGGCTGCCGGTCACGTCGACGAGGACTGGCAGGCCGAGCAATGGGGCCATGATGCCGAGGCCGTCGCGCGCCGGGCGGCCCGCAAGCGCGACATGATGGCGGCGGTCAAGCTGCTCGAAGCTCTCAAAGGCTGACCGCACCGTCGTTTCCATTTCGCACTGCACATTAGACCAAAGTCATAATCCCAAAGACGGTCTGCCTCTGGACGGCGCTTTCTGTCATTTTTTGCACCGGTGGCTGCACCGAGTCTGCGTTGCGAGGAAACGCGGACGATGACGCGCAGCATCGAGGGCTGACGGAATCACACGGGAGGAATACGCTCATGGCAATGGCATCGACCGCCGGCAAAACAAGCCGCGGCATGACGCGCGAGGAGAAGAAGGTCATCTTCGCTTCCTCGCTCGGCACCGTTTTCGAATGGTACGATTTTTATCTCTACGGCTCGCTGGCGGTGTTCATTGGTTCGACTTTTTTCAGTCCAACCATTCCGGAAGCCACGCGCAATATCTTCGCGCTGCTGGCGTTTGCCGCTGGCTTCCTCGTGCGCCCGTTCGGCGCATTGCTGTTCGGCCGCATCGGCGACCTTGTCGGCCGTAAATATACTTTCCTTGTCACCATGACGATCATGGGCCTGTCGACCTTCCTGGTCGGCTTGCTGCCTGGCTATGCGACTTTGGGCATCGCCGCTCCGGTGATCCTGATCATCTTGCGCATGTTGCAGGGCCTGGCGCTCGGCGGCGAGTATGGCGGTGCCGCGACCTATGTCGCCGAGCACGCACCCGACGATCGCCGAGGCTACTACACGTCGTGGATACAGACGACGGCAACGCTCGGCCTGTTCCTGTCGCTGATCGTCATCCTGATCGTCCAGGGGTCGATGACCAAGGAAACCTACGCCGCCTGGGGCTGGCGCATTCCGTTCATCGTTTCCTTCCTGCTCCTCGGCATTTCGATCTGGATCCGCCTGTCGCTTTCTGAATCGCCGACCTTCCAGCGCATGAAGGACGAAGGCAAAGGCTCCAAGGCGCCGCTGTCGGAAGCCTTCGGCCAGTGGAAGAACGCAAAGATCGCGCTGCTGGCACTGCTCGGCCTCACAGCCGGCCAGGCCGTGGTCTGGTACAATGGCCAGTTCTACGCGCTGTTCTTCTTGCAGAATGTGCTCAAGGTCGATCCGCAGTCGGTCAACATCATGATCGCGATTGCTCTGGCTGTTGGCTCTATCTTCTTCGTCGTGTTCGGCTGGCTCTCCGACAAGATCGGTCGCAAGCCGATTATCATGGCCGGCCTTGCACTGGCGATCGTCTGCACCTTCCCACTGTTCAAGGCGCTGACCTGGGCAGCCAACCCGGCGCTCGCCACCGCGCAGCAGAACACCCGTGCGACGGTGACCGCAGCACCGGGAGACTGCAAGTTCCAGTTCAACCCGGTGGGGACGGCGAAGTTCACCACGTCCTGCGATATTGCCACCTCCTTTTTGACCAAGAACTCGGTGCCTTATGACATCGTGTCGACGGCGGCGCCCGGCACTGCTGCGTCGGTCAAAATCGGCAACGAGACGGTCGAGTCGTATGATGCGACTGCAGCCGGCGATCAAGCCAAGGCCAAGGACGCCGTTTTCGTCAAGGCAGTGAACATGGCGCTTCGGGACGGCGGCTATCCGCTAAAGCGGGCAGCGGCCAAGGTGCCGGATCAGAAGCTCGAGGCGTTCATTGCGGCCAATCCCGAGCTGAAGCTCGATGCAACGGCCATTCGCGCCGGCGAGAAGGCGACGGTTCCGACCGAGCAGGCGATCAAGGACAAGCTGCTGAGTGCCGATGAGGCCGCGGGAGCTCCCGAAGTCACCGTCTACACCATACCGGGCGGCGGGCCTTTCGCCATGTTTGCCGACCCGGCGGCGGTTAACTGGCCGATGACGATTGCCATCCTGTTCATCCTCGTGGTCTTCGTGACGATGGTCTACGGGCCGATTGCCGCGATCCTGGTCGAGATGTTCCCGACCCGCATCCGCTACACCGGCATGTCGCTGCCCTATCACATCGGCAATGGCTGGTTCGGCGGGCTGCTGCCGGCGACGGTGTTCGCGCTCAGCGCCTACAAGGGCGATATCTACTACGGACTCTGGTACCCAGTGGTGATCGCGGCGATGTCGCTGATCATCGGCATGATCTTTGTCAGGGATACGCTCGGAACGGACCTGCACACCAAACAGTAGCCGGCCTGTCCCGGTTCAAAGCAAAGCCCGGCGCGAGTGATCGCGCCGGGCTTGTTCAATTTATCGAGTGCAGGGAGGGGAAGGGCTTAGCTCTTCCGATCCTGGTTCGCTTCCTCGATCGCTGCTTCATGATACCAGGCACTTCCGAAATCCGTTCGGTTGCGCAAAGAAGCAAGTTCTGCCGCGAACTTAGCCTTCCCGCTTAAATTTGAGGCAGACGCGCGCGCTGCCACCGGGAACATCAGGATTTTGGCCGACTGACGAGTGGAAGTGATTTCCATTGTCGGTTTCCTTTCTTCGACAGAACCTTGCCGATTCAACCTTTCCCCAACATAGGTTCAGCAACCGAATTAGGCAACATGATTACGAAAAGATCAGTACTTGCACATTAGTTGTGCAAAATTTGCTTGTGGATGATCCGAGCGCAGCATGACTCCGGACCAGCGATTTTGGGCGGATACAACTTCACTTTTGCCGCACCGTTCGCCAGCCAGAATGGCACACGAATTGCATTTTATTCATTCGGCAGGTCGGCTGCTGGATAGGCCGGCTCGCCCCGGCGCCATCCAGGGTTCGGTGATCAAGCAACGAGAGGCTAGAATGACGAAATACAAGCTCGAGTACATTTGGCTCGATGGATACACCCCGGTTCCCAATCTTCGCGGAAAGACGCAGGTCAAGGACTATGCCGAGTTTCCGACACTCGACCAGCTTCCGCTGTGGGGCTTCGACGGTTCTTCGACCATGCAGGCCGAGGGCCACAGCTCCGACTGCGTTTTGAAGCCGGTCGCCGTCTATCCGGATCCCGCCCGCACCAATGGCGCGCTCGTCATGTGTGAGGTCATGATGCCGGACGGCGTGACGCCGCATGCGTCCAACAAGCGCGCCACCATTCTCGACGACGAGGGCGCCTGGTTCGGCTTCGAGCAGGAATATTTCTTCTACAAGGACGGCCGTCCGCTCGGCTTCCCCGAGAGTGGCTATCCGGCGCCGCAAGGCCCGTACTACACCGGCGTCGGCTACAGCAATGTCGGCTCCGTCGCCCGGCAGATCGTCGAGGAGCATCTCGACCTTTGCCTTGCCGCCGGCATCAACCATGAAGGCATCAACGCTGAGGTGGCCAAAGGCCAGTGGGAATTCCAGATCTTCGGCAAGGGCTCCAAGAAAGCCGCCGACCAGATGTGGATGGCGCGCTATTTGTTGCAGCGCCTGACCGAGAAGTACGGCATCGACATCGAGTACCACTGCAAGCCGCTCGGTGACACCGATTGGAACGGCTCCGGCATGCATGCCAACTTCTCGACCGCCTATATGCGCGAAGTCGGCGGCAAGGGCTATTTCGAGGCGCTGATGGCTGCCTTCGACAAAAACCTGATGGATCACATCGCCGTCTATGGCCCGGACAACGACAAGCGTTTGACCGGCAAGCACGAGACAGCGCCCTGGAACAGGTTCAGCTACGGCATCGCCGACCGCGGCGCTTCGATCCGCGTGCCGCATTCCTTTATCAACAACGGCTACAAGGGCTATCTCGAGGATCGCCGCCCGAACTCGCAGGGTGACCCCTACCAGATCGCTTCGCAGATATTGAAGACGATCGCCTCCGTCCCGACCAGCGCCGAGGTTTCGGCCGCGGCTTGAGAATGCGTTCACGGCGCGGACCACGGGTGTCTGCGCCGTGACTTTCTCTCCGATCGCATCGCAATAAAAAACCCCGGCGTCTCCGCCGGAGTTTTTTTTTCTATGTGACTACGAGGTTCCGGATCAGACCGAATAGTACATATCGTATTCGACCGGATGCGGGGTCATTTCGAAGCGCATCACCTCGGCCATCTTGAGCTCGATATAGCTGTCGATCTGGTCGTCGTCGAAAACGCCGCCAGCCTTAAGGAAGCCGCGGTCCTTGTCGAGGCTCTGCAGGGCTTCGCGCAGCGAGCCGCAGACGGTCGGGATCTTCTTCAATTCCTTCGGCGGCAGATCGTAGAGATCCTTGTCCATCGGCTGTCCCGGGTGGATCTTGTTCTTGATGCCGTCGAGGCCGGCCATGAGCATGGCGGCGAAGGCGAGATAGGGGTTCGCGCCCGGATCGGGGAAGCGGACCTCGACGCGCTTGGATTTCGGCGACGAGCCGAACGGAATGCGGCATGAGGCCGAGCGGTTGCGTGCCGAATAGGCGAGCAGCACCGGCGCTTCATAGCCCGGCACCAGGCGCTTGTAGGAGTTGGTCAGCGGGTTGGTGAAGGCGTTGATCGCCTTCGCATGCTTGATGATGCCACCGATGTAGAACAGGCAGCTCTCGGACAGGCCGGCATATTCGTTGCCGGCGAAAGTCGGCTTGCCTTCCTTCCAGATCGACTGGTGGACATGCATGCCCGAGCCGTTGTCGCCGAACACCGGCTTCGGCATGAAAGTGGCCGTCTTGCCGTACGCGTTGGCGACCTGGTGCACGACATATTTGTAGATCAGCATCTTGTCGGCGTTGCGGACCAGCGTGTCGAACTTGATGCCGAGCTCGTGCTGGGCGGCGGCCACTTCGTGATGGTGCTTTTCAACGCGCACGCCCATTTCTGCGAGCACGGTGAGCATTTCCGAGCGCATGTCCTGTGCCGAATCGATCGGCGGCACCGGGAAATAGCCGCCCTTGATGCGCGGCCGGTGACCGAGATTGCCGGTCTCGTAGTCGGTGTCGTCATTGGACGGCAGTTCGGTGGAGTCCAGTCTGAAGCCGGTGTTGTAGGGATCGGCCTTGTACTTGACGTCGTCGAACACAAAGAACTCGGCTTCAGGACCGACGAATATCTGGTCGCCGATGCCTTCGGCCTTCATGTAGGCCTCGGCCTTCTTGGCGGTGCCGCGCGGGTCGCGGTTGTAGGATTCTCCCGAGATCGGATCGAGAATGTCACACAGGATGACCATGGTCGACTGGGCGAAGAACGGGTCCATATGCACCGTATCCGCATCGGGCATCAGCACCATGTCGGACTCGTTGATTGCCTTCCAGCCGGCGATCGAGGAACCGTCGAACATGACGCCATCGGCAAACATGTCTTCCTCGACCTCGACGACATCCATCGTAACGTGCTGCAGTTTGCCCTTCGGATCGGTGAAGCGCAGATCAACGAACTTCACGTCGTTGTCTTTGATCTGCTTCATGATGTCTTTGGCTGTCGTCATGTCCCTGCTTCCCTATGTGATGACGTTTGAACATGGCCTTTTAACGGGAAAATTCAGACGGCGTCCATGCCGGTTTCGCCGGTGCGGATGCGCACTACTTCCTCGATGTTGGAGACGAAGATCTTGCCGTCGCCGATACGGCCGGTCTGGGCCGCCTTGCGGATGGCTTCGATCGCGGCTTCGACCGCATCGTCGCCGAGCACGACTTCGATTTTCACCTTCGGCAGGAAGTCGACGACATATTCGGCGCCGCGATAAAGCTCGGTATGGCCCTTCTGGCGGCCAAACCCTTTGGCCTCGGTAACGGTGATACCTTGCAGGCCGGCCTCCTGAAGCGCTTCCTTCACTTCGTCTAGCTTGAACGGCTTGATGATCGCTTCGATCTTTTTCATGTAAAAAGTGGCCTCCACTGCCAAAAAAGACGGGTTGTGAGCCCCGCTTGCGCCTCAATCAAGCACGAACTGTGCCAGTTGATGGGGTGCCGGGTGGGCTCACATGATTTGGATACCATGCTACGCGGGAATGTACATTCGCGTCATTCCCTGCGTCGGATGCGCCATGAACGCCGCGAGCCTACACACCGCCGGTCCCGTCGTCCGCACAAAAAATAGGCAGATCGGATATTTCATGGGCAGCCGTGGACCTGCGACTCGTCGCTCCGGGCATACCGGTGTGTTTCACAACCTTCGTAGTTTGCGTCGGACCAAAAACTGGACAATGCTTCGGCAGATGATCGCCCGCATGAGCCACGAACTTCTTTCTCCGTCCGAAATGGCCGAGGCCGACCGGCTGGCGATTGCCGCTGGTCCATTCGACGGCATCGGCCTGATGCGCAATGCCGGCGCTGCGGTTGCTGCCGTGGTACTCAGGCGCTACCCGAACGCAACGCGCGTCCACGTGCTTTGCGGCCCCGGCAACAATGGCGGCGACGGCTATGTCGTGGCCCGCATCCTTCAGGACAGCGCCGTCGACGTCTCGGTATGGACATCCGGATTGCCTAAAGGCGGCAGCGATGCAGCACTCGCCGCCTCGGACTGCAAGGTTAAGCCTCGGCCGCTGTCGGCTTTCGTTGCCGAGACGGGCTCGATCGTGGTCGACGCGCTTTACGGGGCAGGGCTATCCAAGCCGCTGTCCGGCGACGCCGCCAAGGCGATCGAGATTGCGGCGGAACTGAATTTGCCAGTTGTCGCGGTCGATCTGCCGTCGGGCGTCTCCGGTGAGAGCGGCAATGTCCTCGGCCAGGCCTTCCGCGCCCGAACCACGGTGACTTTTGCACGAAAAAAGCCAGGCCATCTTCTTTTACCGGGGCGCGAGCTGTGCGGCAAAATCGTGCTCGCTGATATCGGCATAAGCGACAGTGTTGTTGCGCAGCTTGAACCACGAACGTTCGAGAACATTCCGGCGCTCTGGCTTGGCCGCTTTCCGGTTCCGGCCGTCGACGCCCATAAGTATAGACGCGGCCATGTCTGCGTCTTTTCCGGCGGGCCGTCGGCGACGGGTGCTGCGCGGCTGTCGGCGCTTGCCGCGGCCAGGAGCGGGGCAGGGGCCGTCACCTTGCTGTCACCGGCGAACGCCATGCAGGTGAACGCGGCGCATCTGACCTCGATCATGCTGCGCAGGCTGGACACTGTCGCCGATGTGGACGAATTCGTTGATAGCCGCCGCCCATCCGCCTTCGTGCTCGGCCCCGGATTTGGCATTGGTGAGAAGACGTGCGACTTCGTCATGGCCGTGCTTGGCTGCGACAATGGGAAGGGCCGCAAAATCGAGGGACTGGTGCTCGATGCCGACGGCATCACCTCGTTTCGCGAAGAGCCTGAAATGCTGTTTGAGGCCGCGCGCAGCCCCGCCGCGCCAGCGCTGGTGATGACGCCACATGAGAGCGAATTCGCCAGGCTTTTTCCCCACATCGCCGGGGACAAGAACCTGTCCAAACTCGCCAAGGCACGCGCAGCCGCCGAACGGGCCAGCGCCACTCTCGTGTACAAGGGCGCCGACACTGTGATTGCGGCCCCTAATGGCCGGGCGGCGATCAACGGCAATGGCGCGCCTTGGCTGGCCACCGCCGGTTCGGGCGACGTGCTGTCGGGCATCATCGCCGCGCTGCTGGCGCAGGGCATGCCGGCCTTCGAAGCGGCCTGTGCGGCAGTCTGGATCCATTCCGAGGCCGGCAGCCGTTTCGGGCCGGGGCTGATCGCGGAGGACCTGCCGCTAGCGCTGGTGCCGGTGCTGCGCGAGCTTATCGAAAGTCGCAAGATGGCTGCCGAATGAATCGCCTGTTCGCGCTTCTCGTTGCGGTCGTTAGTGCCGTAGTCGTGGAGCAGCCCGTGCGCGCCGAAGCTCCGCTGACCATCATCGATGACCCGGCCGTTCTCACCGCCCTGGACGGCAAAGGCTACGGTTTCGCCGGCATTTTCGGCGCCGATGGCAAGGGCGACCTGAAGACGCTCTACGACAAGGCGCCGGCTTACCAAGCGATCGTCGAAACGGTTGCAAGCGACGTCGCGGCGTTGCGGGCCGAGATGAAGGCCGGCGGCCGGCCGCTGTACGAGGTGACCGACGGCAATGTCGGCCGTGTCATGGACATGCGCTGGCTGAAGACCGACGCAGCGCGCTTCCGCCTCGTCGGCGTGGTCAACCGGCTCGACCGGCGCGACTTCGCCGCCCTGAAAGGCGACTGGAGTTGCGGCGAAGTGCGCTTCATCTATCGCCTCGCCTACAGCTTCAAGAAGAACGGCAAGGTTTTGGCCTCGCGCCTGCCGTTCAATTTCAGTGCCGTCTACAATGCCGCGCCGGATGCCGATGGCGGTTGTGTCGGCGTCGCCGGACGCTGGGCACCACAACTCGACGAGAATGTCGATGCCGGCTGGCTGATCGGCGGGCCGCTGGAAAGAGCGGCGCTCACCTTCAAGCAGCTCGAGCTCAATGCGCAAGTTGTGCGCTTCCCCTCGGGCCAGGAGACCGAATTCGGCGGGCAGGCTGCCTATCTTATGCGGATCTTCGGCATCGACGGAGCGGCTGTCAGCGAAAAGCCGCTGGAAAACACGCCCGATACGGCACGTCTCGCCGAAGACGCTGGGCTGAAAGCAAGACTTGCCGACTATGTCCGCACCAATGTCGCGGCGGTCGATCTCGGCGTCTACCAGGTCCCCGACGAATTCCTGGCAAGGAAGGTCATCTCTTGGTCGACCTTCGGCAGTGCAAGGCAGGCCAACCACCCGTTCACGCCGCTGTTCCAACCCGCGGATTTCGCTGGTGTCGATTTCGCTGCAATGAAGCTGGTGCGCACGCCGGAGGCGCTGGTCGAGCGACTGGACAATGGCGCCTGCCAGGGTTGCCATCAGGCGGGCTCGACCGCCGGCTTCCATTTCATCGGCCTCGACGACAAGACCACCTCGCCACTCAACCACATCGAGGTCGGTATCTCACCGCATCTTCACGCCGACATCCCGCGCCGCGTCGCCTGGCTGCGCGCGACTGCCGAGGGCAAGGAACCGAACCGTTTCCGCCCGCTGTCCTTCGCGCCACCAGCGACATGGAACGATGCCGACGAAATTGCCTATTCGCCGGCCGAAATGGCGATGCCGTGTCTGATGCCACAGGATGCGGCTCGCTTCGGCGCGACGTGGCAATGCGGCGCCGGCACCGTCTGCACGCCGCTGGCAACCGCGTCCGGCGTGCGCACCAAGCTGGCGCAATGCCTGTTGCCCAAGGACAGCGAAAGCATGTTCTCCGGCCATCCGTGCCTGACCGGCTCGATCGCCAGCAACCCGGCGCAGCCTTTCAATGACCGGTATACGATCACCGGCCAGTTCGCGGCGTTTGCGCCGGGCATTTCGCGCGCCGCCTACACCTGCCGACCGCCGAAGATCGGTGTGCCGGCGGGTATCGCCTATCGCGGCTGCGACGACCGGGATCGCAGCTTTGCGGCCTTCAAGGCGGGCAAGCCGATGCCCAACGAGATTTGCGGGCTGGTCGGCGGCAAGAAATTCGACACCTGCGTGGCGACCAATAATTTCGACCAGTGCCTGGGCGGCGCCGTCAACCGCGGCAATCGTCCTGCCTGCTCGGCCGACCATTTCTGCCGCGAGGATTACATGTGCCAGTCGCTGCCGCCCGATACACCCGGTATCGGCAAGGTGAAGGGCATCGGCTTCTGCTCGCCGACTTATTTTATCTTCCAGATGCGCATCGACAATCACGCCACGCCATGGTCGGGCGCTGTCCGCGCAACGAGTGGGGCCGGCTTCGGCGCGGCGGAAGCGGAATAGCTTGCGCCGACTGGGCATTAGCCGCTGTAGTTCCAGGTGGATAGCTATCGACCGAGATAGTCGGCGATCTTCGATGTCCATTCGCCGTCGAAATGGCGGACATGTTCGGCGACGACCTCATCGCTCAGCAGGCTCGACAAGGCAGAAACCAGAACTGGTTCTATCTCTGGAGCCGAGCTAAATCCAAGAGCAGTCAAACGTTCGGACCAGGGCGGATGATCCGCGCTTTCGTTATCTGGCGCGTTCCAGGCCTTTTGCGCATATTCTTGCAGGATGGGAAGCCTCGACAGGTGACTGGCGGCCGCCAGAACTCTTTCGAGTGGTGGACGAGGCGGTACCATAGTGCCAAGCAGTTCACGTTTAAGCGGAATATACACTTGGTCATCGAAGAATACACTGGCAGCGCCAATCAGAAGCAGCGCGCGGGCCGCTTCATGTGCGTCGCCGGACATCGCTGCATGGCGATCTGCGTCAATTTCCGCCCGTCGCGACAACCGTATTTCTTCGCGCTCCAGCGTACGCGACAGCGGACCAAGCATCCAGTAGAACAGGCTGCCTGAAACGCTTTTCCCCGGTGGGGCGAAGTCGAAGATTAGATCGAAGCTCTTTTCGAGTTCGGCCAGGTTGAGCCCGCCATTTGTATCTCTATTTTTCAGATGGGCGTCCTCATGGGCCAAGATCGCTGCAAACCCCTTTTGGTCGGTCGCTGCGAGCAGCGGCAGGCCCACGGTGAGAATTGCCTTGCGACCAAGCAGGCCCAGAAACGGCCGCTCTTCACCGACGCTGGCGTTGAGATCGTCGCTCAGCACGATCGTCGTCCGGCAGGCGCGGTGTTTGCCGGCGATACTCTCCCAGACAGCCCACAATTTCGGGGCTGATTCCCGAGTAAGCCCGTCCACCTTGCTGGGTCGAAAACCGGCGAACAATGTCCCGATCAACAGAACGATGGCCAGCATCGCGGCCGGGATTGCAACAACGCCAGCTGCGATCATGGCGAGCGGGTGCCGGTCGAGGAACCGGAACCATAGGACTATTGGGCAGAACAGCGGCAGAGCAAAGAGCAGGATGGCAAACCTGCCGAAGCGCGCTCCCACATAGAGGACCAGGCGCGACATCAACCCCTCACAGCGGAATATTATCGTGCTTCTTCCACGGGTTTTGCATATCCTTGTTGCGCAGCATCCTGAGAGCGCGGGCGATGCGGCGGCGGGTCGAATGCGGCATGATCACCTCGTCGACATAGCCGCGCTCGGCAGCAACGAAGGGTGACAGGAAGCGATCCTCGTAAGCTTTTGTGTGCGCTGCAATCTTCTCTGCGTCGCCGATATCCTTGCGATAGATGATCTCGACAGCGCCCCTGGCGCCCATCACCGCAATCTGCGCCGTCGGCCAGGCATAGTTCATGTCGCCTCGCAGATGCTTTGACGCCATGACGTCATAGGCGCCGCCATAGGCCTTTCTGGTGATGACGGTGATCTTTGGCACGGTAGCTTCGGCATAGGCGAACAGGAGCTTGGCGCCGTGCTTGATCAACCCACCATATTCCTGCGCGGTGCCTGGCAGGAAGCCCGGCACGTCGACGAAGGTGACGATCGGGATCGCGAAGCAGTCGCAGAAGCGCACGAAACGCGCCGCCTTGCGGCTGGCATCCGAATCGAGCACGCCGGCCAGCACCATCGGCTGGTTGGCAACGAAGCCGACGGTGCGGCCCTCGATACGGCCGAAGCCGGTGACGATGTTTTTCGCAAAATTCTGCTGGATTTCGAAGAAGTCACCCTCATCGGCAACTTTAAGGATCAACTCTTTGATGTCGTAGGGTTTGTTGGCATTGTCGGGGATCAGCCGGTCGAGCGACAGATCGTGATCGGTGACCGATTGGTAGCATTCGATCTCGGGAATTTCCGCCGTGTTGGAGGCGGGCAGCAGGTCGACCAGCCGGCGCATCTGCAGCAATGCCTCGACGTCATTGTCGTAGGCTCCGTCGGCGATCGAGGACTTCGTCGTGTGGACGGAAGCGCCGCCAAGGCTTTCGGCGGTGACCGTCTCGTTGGTGACGGTCTTCACCACATCCGGCCCGGTGACGAACATGTAGGAGGTGTCGCGAACCATGAAGATGAAGTCGGTCATCGCCGGCGAATAGACGTCGCCGCCGGCACAAGGGCCCATGATCAGCGAAATCTGTGGGATGACGCCGGAGGCTAGAACATTGCGCTGGAAGATCTCGGCATAGCCGCCCAGCGCCGCCACACCTTCCTGGATGCGGGCGCCGCCGGCGTCGTAAAGGCCGATGATCGGCGCGCGGTTGCGCAGTGCCATCTCCTGCACCTTGACCACCTTCTCGGCGTGGGCCTCGGACAGCGAGCCGCCGAACACGGTAAAGTCCTTTGCAAAGAGGTACACTGGCCGACCGTTGACAGTGCCCCAGCCGGTAACGACGCCGTCGCCGGCGATCTTGGTCTTCTCCATGCCGAAATCGGTCGAGCGGTGCTCGACATACATGTCGAACTCCTCGAACGAGCCCTCGTCGAGAACAACGTCTATGCGTTCGCGGGCGGTCAGCTTGCCCTTCTTGTGCTGGGCGTCGATCCGGGCCTGGCCGCCGCCCATGCGGGCGATCTCGCGGCGGCGCTCGAGTTCCTTCAGCACGTCCTTCATGACCGGTCCCCGAAATGGAAAGCTGGATTGTGGTAATCATGCCTGCGGGAGAGCGCAAGCGCCGCTTCCTCATGGCTTTTGCTGCGCTGCAGCATCGGGCCCTTGCATTTCGATGGGAACTGGGCCATATGCGGCGGCATAGGCGCTTGGGCCGGGATAATCCGGCCTTCTCGATGAATGAGACTGGTTGCGTCTGTTTTCCCTCTTCCCGACAGATCGGCAAGGCGGCGAAAAAGCCCCGTGGCATGATGCCTGCGGGCACGACAGCGCAGCCGTGTGGACGATAACGTCCGCCCGCCTTGTCGTTTCATGACAATTTTCGACGGCAGGTTGCGCCCTGCCGCCATTGATGTTTGCGGCCAGGAGCCGCATGAAAGAAGAATATTTTGACCAATGAAAACACTTTGACCGGTAAGGACACTGGGACCGGTAAGGACACTGGGGAACTGAACGGTTTCGCAGCACTTGGAATTGCCGGCGCACTGCTCAAGGCCACCAATGCCGCCGGCTTTACCGATCCGAAGCCGATCCAGGCCCAGGCGATCCCGCCGCAGCTCGAAGGCCGCGACATTTTCGGCATCGCCCAGACCGGCTCGGGCAAGACGGCGGCGTTCGCGCTGCCGATCCTGTCGAAGATCATCGCACTCGGCACCAAGCGCCGGCCGAAGACGGCCCGCGCGCTGATCCTGGCACCGACGCGCGAACTCGCGGTGCAGATCGAGGAGATGATCAAGCTGCTCGCCAAGGGCGCGCATGTCTCGACCGCGCTGGTGCTTGGCGGCGTCTCGCGCTTCAGCCAGGTGAAGAAGGTTGCGCCCGGCGTGGACATCCTGATCGCAACCCCCGGCCGGTTGACAGACCTTGTGCGTGAAGGCGACCTCGTGCTTGCCGACACCAAATGGCTGGTGCTCGACGAAGGCGACCGCATGCTCGACATGGGCTTCATCAACGACGTCAAGCGCATAGCCAGGGCGACGGCGCCGGACCGTCAGACGGTGCTGTTCTCGGCAACCATGCCGGCCGAGATCGCCGAACTGGCGAAAGGCCTGCTGAAGAACCCGATCCGCGTCGAAGTCGCTCCTCACAGCACCGCGGCCGCCGAGATCGTGCAGGGTGTCGTCTTTGCCCGCACCAAGCAGAAGCGCCAGGTGCTGGCCAACATGCTTGCCGATGAGGCGATGAAGTCCGTCATCATCTTTTCGCGCACCAAGCATGGCGCCGACAGGGTGACAAAGGACCTCGAGCGCGACGGCTTCAAGGCCGCCGTCATCCACGGTAACAAATCGCAGAACGCCCGCCAGAAGGCGCTCAACGATTTCCGTGAGGGTTCGGTGCGCATTCTCGTGGCGACCGACATTGCGGCGCGCGGCATCGACGTGCCCGGCATCAGCCATGTGGTGAATTTCGACCTGCCGGACGAGGCGGAGAGCTATGTCCACCGCATCGGCCGCACCGGCCGCAACGGCATGGACGGCATCGCCGTCACGCTCTGTGACCCGTCTGAAAACAGCAAGCTGCGTCAGGTCGAGCGCATCATCCGCACCAAGCTGCCGATCGTTGCCGACCATCTCGGCAGCCCCGATCCGCAGCGCAATCCCGCCGAGAAGAACGAGCGCAGCTTCGAACCGGCCAATGATCGCAACGACCACAATGGCCGCCGCGACGGCAGGCGGCCCGGCGGCGTAAACAACGGCTTCGGCAAGAAGCGGTTCGGCGACAAGCCGGCCTTTGCGGGCGAGCGCAAGCCGGAAGGCGCCAAGCCCTTCAAGGGCAATAACAAGCGCCGCTTCGGCGGCAAGCGGCCGGCAGCGCGGGCCGCATAATTTGACCGCGTTGCAGTCGGCCAAGCCTGGCTTGGTCATTCACGATTGATGAGGGCGACCCAAGCGAAGCTTCGGTCGCCCTTTTGCTTGAGGGCCTTTGGTTCACTTCACCACCGCCTCGATCCAAATGACAATCCGCCGCGCGAGGAAAGCCGTGGTCGATGGCGACAGCGCGTCGCCGGCAATGACCTGGCGCCCCAGCGACCCGCAAACATGATCGTCGCCCCGTCACTGATCCTATTCGACCGGCGGCTTGCGGTCGAAATTCAGCGGCCGCGCATTCCAGCGGGTGACCGTGCTGATCACCCATCGGCAGAACGGCCTCGGCAGCATCCTGAGCAGCTTCAGCGTCCAGCTCAGGCGGCGTGGGAAAGTGACTTCGAAGCCGCCGTATTCGATGCCTTGCGCGATGCGGCGCGAGGCCAGATTGACCGGCATCAAGCCCGGCATCGGCAGGAAGTTCTTTTCGGTCAGCCGCGTGTCGACAAAGCCCGGATTAATCACCTGGATGCGGACGTTCATCTTGTCGAAATCGTATTTCAGCGACTCGGCCAGGATATTGACTGCCGCCTTGGTGCCGCCATAGGCGGCGGTGGTCGGCCAGCCGAAATAGGCGGTGACCGAACCGATCAGCACGACATGACCGCGCGAGCGTATGCGCATGCGTTCGATGACAGGCACCAGGCCATTGATGATGCCGAAATAATTGACCTCGAAAGACCGACGGAAATTGCGCGCCACAAGATCCTCGCCCGGCGTTGCGATATAGCTTCCAGCGTTGAACACTGCCAACACGATCGGACCGAGATCTTTCTCGATCGCTGCAACCGTCTTCGCCATACGTTTTTCGTCGGTCACGTCGCAAGGATAGGCTGCGACACGGCCCGCCATCTGCGCCGTTTCGACGATGAGCGTATCGATCGGATGGTCATCGGGCGCAGTCACCGCGACGACATAGCCCCGAGCGGCAAGATCCTTGGTCAGCGAACGGCCGATACCGCTGCTGCCGCCCGTAATCCAGGCGACGCCATGCTTCGGATTGGCCCGATAGAGTGTCATGTTGCGCCCCGCCGGCTCTTCTTAGCCTGTGCACTACCGGTGAAGAAATCGAATGAAAAGAGTGCTTTTCGGTACATGGTTGAAATGAATACCGGCCGGGCGCTCCTGGCTGCAGGAATTGCAGTGTGCGAAATGCGACTGGACCAGGCAAATTCTTGCCTTGAAACCGAAGCTTCGGGTTTCTAGGGTTTCGCCGCACCCACAAAGGAATCTCCATGCCCCGTTCTGTGATCGACGTGATCGGCAACACGCCCCTGATCCGCCTCAACAAGGCCTCGGAAGCAACCGGCTGCGAGATCCTGGGGAAGGCCGAATTCATGAATCCCGGGCAGTCGGTAAAGGACCGCGCCGGCCTGTTTATCATCCGCGATGCGGAGCAGCGCGGGCTGCTGCGGCCCGGCGGCGTCATCGTCGAGGGGACGGCTGGAAATACCGGCATCGGATTGACACTGGTTGCCAAGGCGCTCGGTTATCGCACGGTGATCGTCATTCCCGACACCCAGAGCCAGGAGAAGAAGGATACGATCAAACTGCTCGGCGCCGAGCTGATCGAAGTGCCCGCCGTGCCTTACAAGAACCCGAACAACTACGTGAAGCTGTCGGGCCGGCTGGCCGATCAGATGGCGAAGACCGAGCCGAACGGCGCGATCTGGGCCAACCAGTTCGACAATGTCGCCAACCGTGACGGCCATATCCGCACCACGGCCGAAGAAATCTGGAACCAGACTGCCGGCAAGGTGGATGGTTTCGTGTCGGCGGTCGGTTCCGGCGGCACTCTGGCAGGCGTCGGTTTCGGGCTGAAGGCCAAAAACAACCAGGTCAAGATCGCGCTGGCCGATCCGCTGGGGGCAGCGCTCTATTCCTTCTACACCAGCGGCGAGCTGAAATCCGAGGGCAGTTCGATCACCGAAGGCATCGGGCAGGGGCGGATCACCGCCAACCTCCAAGGCTTTACACCCGATTTTGCCTTCCAGATCCCCGACGAGGACGCACTGCCGATCGTATTCGACCTGATCCAGGAGGAGGGGCTTTGCGTTGGCGGTTCGACGGGCATCAACATTGCCGGCGCCATTCGCCTGGCGCGCGAGCTAGGCCCCGGCCACACCATCGTGACCATGCTTTGCGACTACGGCACGCGCTACCAGTCGAAGCTGTTCAATCCTGAATTCCTGCGCGAAAAGAAGCTGCCGGTGCCGGGCTGGATGGAGCAACAGAGCACGATTTCGGTGCCATTCGAAAGGGTTGCGTGATGGCGCACAAGACCGAAGCGCTGTTTCGTGACGACGCCTATCTGGGGACGGCCGACGCCACCGTCGTCGCAGTCAACGATCGCGGCGGCATCATTCTGGACCGGACGGTGTTTTACGCCACATCGGGCGGGCAGCCGGGCGACACCGGTAGCCTCGAACGCGCCGACGGCACCGGCATAGCGATTGCCGCTACGATCACCGGCGAAACCAAGGACGAGATCATCCATGTGCCGGCGCCGGAGCAGGCAGTTCCAAAGGTGGGCGAGCGCATGAGGCTCGCCATCGACTGGCCGCGGCGGCAGTTGCTGATGCGCATGCATTCTGCCTGCCACCTGCTTACGGTCGTCTGTCCGTTCCCGATCACCGGCGCCGCGGTTTCCGAGGACGACAGCCGTATCGATTTCGACATCCCGGACGCCGGCTTTACCAAGGAAGACGTGACGGCCAGACTGATGGAGCTGGTGCGAGCCGACCACCCGATCTTCACCCGGCTCATTTCCGACGAGGAACTGGCATCCAATCCGGGCCTGGTGAAATCCAAGAATGTGCGGCCCCCGGCCGGCACGGGAAAGATCCGATTGGTCTGCATCGGCGAGAACGCCTCGATCGACAGCCAGCCTTGCGGCGGCACCCATGTAAAGAGCACCAGCGAAATCGGCGAGATCCATATCGGCAAGATCGAGAAGAAGGGTCGCGAGAACCGGCGCTTCCGCATTCGCTTTGGTCCTATGCCACCAGCCTGATATAGGACTGCGACGGGCGGGACAGGAGAGAAAAGATGGCCGACGACAGTCCTTTCACCATCGATGCCGATTGGTTACAGAAGCGGCTCGGCGAGCCCGGCCTGACGATTGTAGACGCGTCCTGGTATCTGCCGGCGCAAAAGCGTGACGCGCGCGCCGAGTATGACGCAGCGCATATTCCAGGCGCCCGCTTCCTCGACCAGGATGCGGTTTCGGACCCCGACGCGGCTCTGCCGCACACGCTGCCGTCGCCGCAGCATTTCGCGCAATATGTCGGCGCGATGGGTATTTCGGCCGATGACACGATTGTTGTCTATGACGGGCCAGGGTTCTTTTCTGCACCGCGCGCCTGGTGGTTGTTTCGCGTCATGGGCGTGTTCCAGGTCTATATCCTCGACGGCGGCTTCGACCGTTGGAAAGCCGCCGGACGGCCGGTGACGGCGGAGCCGACGAAGATCGCGCCTTGCGTGTTTTATGCCAACTTCGATGCGGCCCGCGTCGCCAGCCTTGCCGACATGCGCCGGATCGCCGAGACGGGGGGGAGCCAGATCGCCGACGCGCGCTCGCCTGGCCGTTTTGCCGGCACCGAGCCGGAGCCGCGCCCCGGCATCCGCTCCGGCCATATGCCGGGCGCGCACAACGTGCCGTTTTCGGCGCTTTCGGAAAACGGCGAATTGTTGCCGAAGGACAGGCTACGCAAAGTGATCGAAGGAGCAGGCATCGACCTGTCGAAGCCGGTCGTCACCTCCTGCGGGTCGGGCGTCACCGCGGCAGCCATCACGCTGGCCTTGGAGACGCTTGGCCATGCCGACAACAGGCTTTATGACGGTTCATGGACCGAATGGGGCGGGCTTTCCGACACGCCCGTCGTGACGGGCAAGGACTGACGGGGATGGAAGACGGATCGCTGGAAGACATCGACGTCACCGTGACGTTTCTCGAAATGCATGTGCCGCCTGCCTATTCGCCGCCGCTGCCCTACAACCGCCAGATCGCGCTGCTCAAGACCAAAGACATTCCGCTGCATTTCTACCGCTATTTGATGGATCGGGTGGGCCGCAAATGGCACTGGGTCAATGTGCTGAGGCTGAGCGACGAGGAGCTTGCGGCGGGCATCCACCGCGAGGACCGCGACATCAGGGTGCTTTATCTGGATGGTGCGCCGGCCGGCTTCTTCGACCTCAAGCCGCATTTGCCGGAGGAAGTCGAACTCGCTTATTTCGGAATGATGAAGCACGCGACCGGGCAAGGCATCGGCCGCTGGTTCCTCGGTGCGGCGATCGCCGCAGCCTGGTCGCACGGGCCAAAGCGGGTGACCGTGCAGACCTGCACCCTCGATCACCCAGCGGCACTGCCGCTCTATCAAAAACTCGGCTTTACGCCAGTGGCGCAAAAAAAGGAGGTCGTACATCCGATGTCTTTTGCCGATCGCGCGGCCAGCGTTATGCGGCCCTGATTTTCAGGCCCGTTCATCCGAGCTTCAGCCTGTCTTTGCAACGTCCCGGGGTCTGGATCAACACTCAAAGGCGGACCCGACTTGAATGTGCTTGGCTCTTTCCATATCGCTGTCGTCTAAAAACCGCTCGTGATGGAGGATCGCACGATGGCAATACGCGTGGTAATGGCCGGCGCGACCGGCTGGGTCGGCAAGGCGCTGGTTCCGGCGATCGGGGCGCAAGGCGACATGGCGCTGGCCGGGGCTGTGTCACGCAGCGGCGCGGGGCAGGATTCCGGCCTGCTGGTTGGCATGCCGGCTAATGGTATCACCGTTTCGGCCACGCTGGCCGAGGCGCTGGAGGCGCCGTCGGACGTGCTGGTCGACTTCACCAAGCCGCATGTCGTGAAGGACCATGTGCTGCTCGCCATCGACAAGGGACGGCACACGGTGATCGGCACGTCGGGACTGGGTGCTGCCGACTATGCCGAGATCGACGCCGCGGCGCGCGCCAACGGCGTCGGCGTCGTTGCCGCCGGCAACTTTTCCATCACCGCCACGCTGATGAAGCGGTTTGCACTTATGGCGGCAAAATACGTGCCGGATGTCGAGGTCATCGATTATGCCAGTGCAAAGAAGCCCGACGCGCCCTCCGGTACCGCACGGGAGCTTGCTGAGGCGCTGGCCGACATCCGCAAGGCCTCAACGGCAAAGCCGGTCTCCGAGGTCTCTGGCGTGCCCGCTACACGCGGTGGTGCGGTCGGCGCAGGCGAGGGGGTGCAAGTGCACGCGCTTCGCCTGCCGTCCTACATCCTGTCTTGCGAGGCGCTGTTCGGCCTGCCAGACGAGCGGCTGACCATCCGCCACGACGCTGGCTCGTCCGCGGCGCCTTACGTGGCGGGCACGCTGCTCGCCATCAGACGGGTGCAGCAGATCAAAGGTCTGGTTCGTGGTCTCGACGCGCTGATGGATTGATCCATTTCGGCAGGAATCGGGTGGGAAGCTCCGTCTTGCGAGCATAATCTCCAGTCGACACACCGGAGATCATGCCATGACGCTAAAATTCAAAGCCTTGCCAACCGATGCCGTCCGGGCACTTCAGCGCGGCGGGGCGGATGCTTATGGCCTTAAGCCAGAGCGGCAGATTTCGGACGGCGACGGCGTGCCTTGCCGTCACTGCCTGAGAAACGTTGCTACGGGAGAAGCCTATCTTGTTTTGGCTTATCGGCCTTTTCCGGAGCTGCAGCCTTATGCCGAAACCGGGCCGATCTTTCTTCATGCTGAAGAATGCGAACGCGCTGTCGAGGTTGAGTTGCTTCCCGAAATGCTCGAAAGCAGCGATTACATCGTGCGCGGTTATGGCAAGGACGACCGCATCGTTTACGGCAGCGGCGGCGTAATTCCGACCGACGCCATTGCCGCACGGGCAGAGACGTTGTTCGAACGCGACGACATCGCTTACGTCCACATCCGCTCGGCGCGCAACAATTGCTATCAGTGCCGGATCGACCGCGCGTAACCGGACAGGCTGCACCGGCTTGGGGCTGTCGTACTCCCGTCGCATACCGGCGGTAGAAAGTCACTGTCGATCGATTTGCCGACCGCGGATGAACCGGCGGGAATTTTCGACAATCGAGGAAGCGGGGCTTTGGCTCCGCTTTTTTGTTGTCCGGTCATTCCGCGCGCCTCGACACTTTTCAGTTTTTCGACATAAGAAAAAACCCGTCGGACGAATCCGACGGGCACTGGAGAGGCAGATTCGGACAGCTCAGGCGGCGAGAACGGCCTTCGGCTCGACCAGCTCGTAACCGAGCGCTTCGGCCACTGCGCGATTCGTGATCTTGCCCTTGTGGACGTTCAGCCCGTTGCGCAGATGGTGGTCGTCTACCAGCGCCTTGAGGCCCTTGTCGGCGAGCTGCAGGCCATAATGCAGCGTCGCATTGTTGAGCGCGTGGGCTGAGGTGACCGGCACCGCACCCGGCATGTTGGCGACGCAATAGTGGATGACGCCGTCGACCTCATAGGTCGGCTCGGCATGGGTCGTGGCGTGCGAGGTCTCGAAACAGCCGCCCTGGTCGATGGCGACGTCGACCAGCACGGCGCCTTTCTTCATGCCCGACAGCATTTCGCGCGTCACCAGCTTGGGTGCTGCTGCCCCCGGGATCAGCACGGCGCCGACGACTATGTCAGCCGAAAAACATTCTTCCTCCAGCGCCTCGACGGTCGAGTAGCGGGTGTGGACGCGGCCGCCAAAGATATCGTCGAGCTGACGCAGGCGCGGGATCGAGCGGTCGATGATAGTGACATCGGCGCCAAGGCCGGCCGCCATCCGTGCGGCATGCAGGCCGACGACGCCGCCGCCGAGCACAGTGACCTTGCCGGGCAGCACGCCGGGCACGCCGCCAAGTAGCACACCGCGGCCACCATTGGCCTTTTGCAGCGCCGTGGCGCCCGCCTGGATCGACAGGCGGCCGGCGACTTCCGACATCGGTGCTAGGAGCGGCAGGCCGCCGCGCTCGTCGGTGACGGTCTCGTAAGCTATCGCGGTCACGCCGGAGGCCAGCAGGCCCTTGGTCTGCTCCGGATCCGGAGCAAGATGCAGATAGGTATAGAGGATCTGGCCGTCGCGGAGCTGAACCCATTCGTTGGGCTGCGGCTCCTTGACCTTCACGATCATGTCCGACTTGGCAAACACGTCGGCGGCCGTCTTGGCAATCGTGGCGCCGGCGGCACGATACGCGTTGTCGTCGGCGCCGATGCCGGCGCCAGCGCCGGTCTCGACCAGCACTTCATGGCCATGCGCGACATATTCGCGGACCGAACCGGGTGTCAGGCCGACGCGGTATTCATGGTTCTTGATTTCCCGGGGGCAACCGACGCGCATTTTTTTCTCCTGATCCGTCCCCTTTTTGGGGCTGTTCCCTGTCCAGAGATAGTGAACCACGAATCGCTCGGTAGGTGTTTGCGAATGCGCTTGCCTGAGAGGCCACTGTTCGATAATCGTTGCGCAAAACATTGGAATTGTCGCAGGAACCCGCAAAAATGCCGCTCGACAGGATTGATATCGCCATTCTCGAGACATTGCAGAAAGACGGGCGGATACCGAACGCAGCGCTCGCCGAGAAGGTTGGCCTGTCGCAGTCGGCCTGTTCGCGGCGACTGGACAATCTGGAAAAATCCGGAACCATCCGCGGCTATCATGCCCGGCTTTCCAATGCTGCACTTGGCCACCAGATGACGGCGATCGTGCATATATCGCTGTCCGGGCAATTCGAGAAGACGTTGTCGGATTTCGAGGCGGCGATAAAGCGCTGCCCGAACGTCCTGTCCTGCCATTTGATGTCGGGCGAATATGACTACATCCTGCGCATCGCGGCAAAGGATCTCGTCGACTACGAACGTATCCACAAGGAGTGGCTGTCGGCAATGCCGCATGTGACGAAGATCAATTCGTCTTTTGCCTTGCGCGAAATCGTCGATCGCACTGCCGTGGGAATGAAGCCCGAGCTCGCCTAGGCCCCGAATTCGCCTAGGTGTTGAATGCCTCGGTCACCACACGGTCCATCGGAATGTCGTGCGGCTGTGGGTAGATGGTGACGATGCGCTGCAGTTCGTAGCCGACGCCGATGACCAGCGGTTTGGAGGGCATCGCGGCAAGCGTGCGATCGAAGAAGCCGCCGCCATAACCCAGGCGAAACTGCCCGGGATCGATGCCGACAATCGGCGAAATGACGATGTCGGGCAGCACCGGATCGCCGTCAGCCGGTATCGGGATATTCCAGACGCCCTTCTCCAGCCGGTCTCCGTGGGTATAGGCGCGAAAGACAAGCGGCCGGTCTTTCTCCACGACGACGGGCAACGCCGTGCGCCCGCCCCGCGCGTTAACGGTTTCCATCCACGGGCGCAGGTCCGGCTCGCCGCGAAATGGCCAATAGAGGCTGACCATGCGGCCGGCGATGTCGCCGATCACCGCGTCGAGCCCTTCGGCAATGCGCTGCGACATGGCTGCGCGCGTGTCGGCTGAAACGGCAAGGCGGGATGCGATCAACCGCTCGCGCTCGGCCTTGCGCCAGCGCCTTACGTCGGTCCAGTCGGATAGCGGCGCTTGGAACTCCGGGTCGGGCTCGTGCATAAAACAAGGCGGCGAGGCGTACTGCGCTGAGCCTTCGTCTTCATCCCTAGCCATGCTTCACCTGCAATATACTGTTCCAACCAAGTCGTATCCTGGACGTAGGCTATATCTGGGAACGAGTCTGCAGCATGTGTATTCACGACATCAAGAGACGAGTCCCAGGCAGTTGCAGCGCAGGCATTGCTGCACTGCACAACGATACTTACATCAGCCTTGGCGAGAGGGATGAGTGAGATGAACACAGCCAACCATCACGTCGTCGTCGTAGGTGCCGGTTTCGGCGGCCTCGAGTTCACCCGCGCACTTGCCGGTGCGCCGGTGCGCATCACCATGATGGACAGGCGCAATCATCACCTTTTTCAGCCGCTGCTCTACCAGGTGGCGACGACGGCGCTGGCCACCTCCGAAGTGGCCTGGCCGATCCGCCATCTCCTGCGCAGGCGCAAGGACGTGACGACGCTGCTCGCCACCGTGACCGGAATCGACCGCGGCGGCAAGCGCGTGCTGCTGCAGGACGGCGGCACGGTCGCTTACGACACGCTGGTGCTGGCCACCGGTGCGCGGCACGCCTATTTCGGCCATGACGAATGGGAGCCGTTCGCTCCGGGCCTGAAGACGCTGGAGGACGCCACCACCATTCGACGGCGTATTCTTTTGGCTTTCGAGCAGGCCGAGCGGGAAACCGATCCCGCCAAGCGCCAGGCACTGCTGACTTTGGCGATCGTCGGCGGCGGGCCGACCGGCGTGGAACTGGCCGGCACCATTGCCGAACTGGCGCACGACACGCTGCGCGGCGAGTTCCGCAACATCGATACGCGCGAGACGCGTGTGGTGCTGATTGAGGCCGGCGACCGTATCCTCTCCAATTTCGCTCCCAAACTCTCCGATTATGCAATGAAGGCGCTCGAACGGCTCGGCGTAACCGTCGAACTCGGCCGTGCGGTTACGCGCTGCGATGTCGAGGGTGTCGTCTTCGGCGACACACATTTGCCGGCCAGGACAATCCTGTGGGCGGCGGGCGTCGCCGCTTCGCCGGCCGCCGAATGGCTCGGCGCGGCAGCGGACCGCGCGGGCAGGGTGCTTGTCGAGCCCGACCTGAGTGTGCCGGGAAACCCGGAGATTTTCGTCATCGGTGACGCAGCGCACGTCCTGCGGCCGGATGGCCGGCTGGTGCCAGGTGTCGCACCCGCCGCCAAGCAACAGGGACGGCACGTCGCCGCGACGATCAGGGCAAGGCTTGCCGGTGACGCGACACCGCGTCCTTTCAGCTACAGGCATGACGGCGATTTGGCGACGATAGGCAAACGCGCGGCGGCCATCGATTTCGGCTGGATCAAGCTTACCGGCCGGCTTGCCTGGTGGTTATGGGGCTTGGCGCATATCTACTTCCTGATCGGCTTTCGTAACCGGCTTGCGGTTTCCCTGAGCTGGCTATGGATCTACTTCACCGGTCAGCGCAGCGCGCGGCTGATCACGCAGGGCGACGACGATAAGGGCTGACTGTTCGCTGCCGGATATTCATCGGCGCGTCACCTCCTCTTGATGGAATCGGCTTCTGGACTCGGCTGGATTTCGGCGCGAAGCTTTGCTTCGGGCAGGACTTGTCACGTCGCGGAAGAAAGAGAAAACGAATGTCCCAATTGCGCCACCTCGTCTCACGCCGCGATTTCCTCGCCGGCGTAGCTGCCACCGGAGCGCTGATCATGCTGCACCCGTTCTCCGCCCGGGCTCAAGCCAATCAGGCGCACCTGAGGATCATGGAGACGACCGACATCCACGTGAACGTGCTGCCTTACGATTACTACGCCGACAAAGCCAACGACACGATGGGGCTGTCGCGAACGGCATCATTGATTGAGGCCGTGCGCAAGGAAGCAACCAACGGGATGCTGATCGATAATGGCGACCTTCTGCAAGGCAACCCGATGGGCGACTACATCGCCTACGAGAGGGGGATGAAGGACGGCGATCTGCATCCGGTCATGAAGGGCATGAACCTGCTCGGCTACGAATGCTCGACGCTGGGCAACCACGAGTTCAACTATGGCCTGTCGTTCATGGACAAGGTGCTGGCCGGTGCCAATTTCCCGTTTGTCTGCGCGAACCTGATCCGCGGCACGGAGCTCGCCGCGAACCCGCGCGACGACAAGCTTTATCTCAAGCCTTACGTCATCCTCGACAGGAAGATCAAAGACGGGTCGGGCGCCGAGCAACCGATCAGGGTCGGCATCATCGGCTTCGTGCCGCCGCAGATCATGGTCTGGGACCTGAAAAATCTCGAGGGCAGCGTCAAGACGCGCGACATCGTCGAGGCGGCCAAAGCGTGGGTGCCGCAAATGAAGGAAGAAGGCGCTGACATCGTCATTGCGCTCTCCCATTCCGGCATCGACGTGAAGCAAAGCGACATGATGGAGAATGCCTCCTTCTTCGTTGCCGGTGTCGAAGGTATCGATGCGGTGTTCACCGGCCACCAGCATCTGGTCTTCCCCGGCAAGAAGGACTTTCAATCACTGGACGCCGTCGATACGGCGAAAGGCACGTTGCAAGGCAAGCCCGCCGTCATGGCCGGCTTCTGGGGCTCGCACATGGGGCTGATCGATCTGTTGCTGGAGCGCGACGGATCGACGTGGAAAATCGTTTCGACGACCTCTGAGGCCAGGCCGATCTTTGAGCGGGTCGACAAGACGAACAAGCCGACCGTCGCGGATGACAAGCGCATCGTCGACGCGCTCAAACAGGACCACGAGGCGACGCTTGCCTATGTGCGCCGGCCGGTCGGCAAAACCTCGGCGCCGCTCTATTCCTATTTTGCGCTGGTCGCCGACGATCCGTCGGTACAGATCGTCAGCCAGGCGCAGACCTGGTACTTGAAGGACATCCTGAAGAACACCGAGTGGAAGGATATGCCGCTGCTGTCGGCAGCGGCACCGTTCAAGGCGGGAGGGCGCAACGGCGCCGACTATTACACCGACGTGCCGGTGGGCGATATCGCCATCAAGAACGTCGCCGATCTCTACCTCTATCCAAACACGGTGCGCGCCGTCGAAATCACCGGGGCAGAGGTGAAGGAATGGCTGGAAATGTCGGCCGGCACCTTCAACCGGATCGAACCGGGCAATGCCGACCAGGCGCTCATCAACACTGACTTTCCATCCTATAACTTCGACGTGATCGACGGCGTCACCTACAAGATCGATCTGTCGCAGCCACCGAAATATGATCCCAAGGGCGGGCTGGTGAATGCCGGCTCGAACCGCATCATTGACTTGATGTTCAACGGCAAAACAATTGATCCAAAACGGAAATTCGTCGTCGCCACCAACAACTACCGGGCCGGCGGCGGCGGCAATTTCCCGGAGATCAATGCCTCGAAAATCATCTACGAAGCGCCCGACACCAACCGCGACGTGATCGTGCGCTATATCGTCAGCAAAGGCACCGTCAATCCGTCGGCGGACGCCAACTGGTCGTTTGCGCCACTACCGGGAACCAGCGTCGTATTCGAGACCGGCGCCAAGGCGAAGGATTTCATTGCGCAAGTGAAGTCGCTGAAGATCGAGCCGGCGGGCGAGGGCGAAGCAGGCTTCGCAAAATACCGCATCACTCTTTGAGGATTTGAGCGTCGGCTCGAAACTGTCTCAGGGTTAAGAAAATGTCCCGATACGGCAGCCACTCCCAGGCAGGGGGACCTTGTCAGGAGGTGGTACGAAACGCCGCTTGACGGCGGGGGCGTGTGGAGACCGAGGCGAGGCCAGCAAGAATCCCAGGGCAACTAGATTAAGGCTCGCTAAAAATTCGGGGGGCCTCCCAAGCAGCGTTGGAATCGCTATGGTTGCAAGCGTCCATATGCGCTAGTTTTAGTCATGCGTTATGTCATCGTCATCACGACTGTCACCTTTTTCCTGATCTGGGACGGCATTTACAACCAAGGCCGCTACCTCGACAGGACGGTCAGGGAGGTGACCCGCATCGTGCACTATGTAACCAGCATGGTGTAGTTTCTCTTCGCTGCTACGGTTCGCAGACGCGACAAACCTGCCGATTGACGGCACGCTGCCGCTGACACAAAAGAACGCCGGTCCAACGGTCGAGGAGGCTGGGTTGATCCGGCATATCGTTTTCTTCAGCGCACGGCATAAAGCGGATGTCGAGGCAGTGCGCACGGGCCTCTTGGCGCTTGGCAAGATACCTCATTCGCGTCATTTCGAGGTGACGCTCAACACTAAGGTCGACCCGCTCTCGGATGAGATCGATGTGGTCGTCTATGCCGAGTTCGAGGACGAAGCGGCGCTCGCCGCCTACAAGGCGCATCCGCTCTATGCAGAGACGACCAGCCGGGTCAAACCGCTGCGCGAGTTGCGTTATTCGGCCGATATCGTGGCAAGTTGACCAGCCGCTGTCTCCTACGGAGCCGGCCAAGCCCTTGAACCATTTTCAGGAATGAGGCACATCGCGCGGGACATGACCGAGAACGCCCCCGCAAGCCCTCATCCGCTCGATCACCTGGTGCTGCCGACCGCGAGCCTCGATGTTGCGCGGGCGCGCTTGACCTTGCTCGGCTTTACCGTTGCGCCGACAGGTATCCACCCTTTCGGAACGGAAAACTGCTGTGTCTTTCTCACCGACGGTACCTATCTCGAGCCGCTCGCAGTCGCTGACCGGCAGGCCGTGGCAACGGCGATCGCGAACCGCAATGTCTTTGTCGCGCGTGATCGCACGTATCGCGAAGAAAACGGCGATGAAGGATTTTCTGCAGTGGCGCTGGGCACCGAAAGCGCCGCCGCGGACCACGCGCGCTACATGGAAGCCGGTCTGTCGGCGGGAGACGTGCTCAGCTTTTCGCGCGCCTTCACCGATGCGGCGGGAAAGAGCGACACCGCATCGTTCAAACTGTCTTTTGCGGCTACAGGCAAGACAACGGACGCTTTTCTCTTCGCCTGCGAGCGGATCAATGCGCCGAACGTCGACCGCACTGCGTTGCAGGCCCACGCTAATAGCGCAACCGGCATTGTCGAAGTCGTGGCAGTCACTGGCGAACCTTTCGAACAAGGCCATTTGATTTCGATCTCAGCCGGAATCGAGGTGCAGTGCGGCGGCACTGTCTATGAGCTGCCGAATGCCGTCGTGACCGTTCTGGATCCTGCAGCCTATTCGGCACGCTTCGGCATTCCTGCCGGCGCACC
Organism: Mesorhizobium sp. M0751; assembly: GCF_040320265.1. Lineage (NCBI taxonomy): Bacteria > Pseudomonadati > Pseudomonadota > Alphaproteobacteria > Hyphomicrobiales > Phyllobacteriaceae > Mesorhizobium > Mesorhizobium sp. M0751. Next base: position 126,701 of record NZ_JAMYPH010000016.1, on the reverse strand, counting down.
ATCTGAACTCCGCTTTGCTGGGATCGTCTTTTCGATTAGGCACGGCGATGCCGTCGCCAAGCTGCTTGCAGCCAATTCCGTCGAACATCACATGCGCGGCGGTGATATTATCGTGCCGCCGGCGCCAGGGCAGGGCGCAGCCTTCATTTTCCGGGAGATCGCATGAACAAGCTCAATCCACTGATGCCGAACTCTTCCGTTGCGGTCGGCAAGGTCATTTTCGGCAACAGCGCGCCCCTGTCGCTGATCGCCGGTCCATGCCAGTTGGAATCGCGGCAGCACGCTTTCGACATGGCCGGTGCGCTAAAGGGCCTGACCGAAAGGCTCGGCATAGGGCTCGTCTACAAGACCAGTTACGACAAGGCCAATCGCACCTCGCTTGGCGGCACGCGCGGTGCGGGACTTGAAGCGGCAATGCCGATCTTCGACGATTTGCGCAAGAATTTTTCGCTGCCCATCCTGACCGACGTCCATACTGAGGAACAATGCGCGATCGTCGCGCCGCATGTTGATATCCTGCAGATTCCTGCCTTCCTTAGCCGGCAGACCGATTTGCTGATTGCTGCGGCAAGAACCGGCAAGGTGGTCAATGTGAAGAAGGGGCAATTCCTCGCGCCGTGGGACATGAAGAATGTCGTCGCCAAGATCATCGGCTCCGGCAACGCCAATGTCTTGGTCACCGAGCGCGGCGCTTCCTTTGGTTACAACACCCTGGTGTCCGACATGCGGGCGCTGCCGATCATGGCCGAGATCGGCGCGCCGGTGATTTTCGATGCCACCCATTCCGTGCAGCAGCCGGGTGGGCAGGGCGGTTCGTCTGGAGGTGACCGGCGCTTTGTCGAGACGCTGGCGCGCGCGGCCGTCGCGGTTGGCGTCGCCGGCGTCTTCATCGAGACGCACCAGGACCCCGACAACGCGCCTTCCGACGGTCCCAACATGGTGCCGCTGAAGGATCTTCCCGCATTGCTTGAACGGCTGATGGCGTTCGATCGCATCGCCAAAAGCGTGGGTTGAACCAGCAGTTGCGCCACAGCAGCGCGGCCAAGAAAACTTTGAAGAATTTCGAACCCGCCTGGAACCTTAGCCCGCGGCCCTCATTGTCAAAATCTAATGTCAACGACGACGAGGAGCACACCATGACGACCCAGACGGGACACACCGAAGCCATCGCCGCTTCGCGGGTTATCGGCACATCGGTCTACAATACGGAAGGCACTCATATCGGCGACATCGAGGACGTCATGCTCGACAAACTGTCGAACGGAATCATGTTTGCCGTGATCGGTTTTGGCGGATTTCTCGGCATCGGCGAGAAATACCACGCCATTCCGTGGGCGAGCCTAGACTATGATGAGAACAAGGGCGGCTATGTCGTGCCGTTCACTAAGGACCAGCTGATGGCCGCTCCTTCCTATTCGATCAATGAGCTGACCGGCGCCGACGGCGAGGCCGCACGTGACGCCTCATACAACTACTACAAGGTCGAGCCTTACTGGCACTGACCCTTACTGGCACTGACTAGTCTCCTGGAATCAAAAAGGCCCCCGGGAAATCGGGGGCCTTTCGATGTGGCGGGATGCTACTGCGCAGTCTGCAGGGCCGGCAAAGGCGACGATCCCTGCGGGGGTTGCTGATTGTCGCACGACGTCAGGAACGCAGCCGCGATCAGGAACAAACTCACAATACCGCTCAACTGGGACATGGCGAAACTCCTCCTGTTTCGCCCCGCGCGACAACAGCCATAAACCAGAAACCGGCATGCCGCGTATGACAAATGATGACAGCGCTTCGTGCTTCGTGAATCCCGTAGCGCGCGGGCAATATTTGCAAGTGCCCCGATTGCGTTTTGCGGCGCTTTGGCTAAGAGGTGCGCGACGCTTCAATCGATCAATCGGGGACATCGCAATGACGGCCATCATCGACATTGTCGGGCGTGAAATCCTGGACAGCCGCGGAAATCCGACCGTCGAGGTCGACGTCGTGCTCGAAAACGGCTCGATGGGTCGCGCCGCGGTGCCGTCCGGTGCCTCGACCGGCGCGCATGAGGCGGTCGAACTGCGCGATGGCGGCCCCCGCTATCTCGGCAAGGGCGTGCTGACAGCGGTCGAGGCGGTGAACGGCGAGCTGTTCGAGGCGATCGGCGGCATGGAGGCAGAGAATCAGATCCATATCGATCAGACCATGATCGAACTCGATGGTACGCCCAACAAGAGCCGGCTCGGCGCCAATGCCATCCTCGGCGTGTCGCTGGCAGTGGCCAAGGCCGCGGCCGAAGCGGCCGACCTGCCGCTCTACCGTTATGTCGGCGGCACCAAGGCCCATGTGCTGCCGGTGCCTATGATGAACATCATCAATGGCGGCGCGCATGCCGACAACCCGATCGATTTCCAGGAATTCATGATCCTGCCGATCGGCGCGCCGACGCTGCGCGACGGCGTGCGCTGGGGCTCGGAGATCTTTCATACGCTGCGAAAGAAGCTGAAGGGCGCCGGCCATAACACCAATGTCGGCGACGAGGGCGGCTTTGCCCCCAACCTGAAGAGCGCGCCGGCCGCGCTCGACTTCATCATGGAATCGATCGAGCAGGCTGGCTTCAAGCCCGGCGAGGAGGTTGCGCTAGGCCTCGACTGCGCGGCGACCGAATTCTTCAAGGATGGCAACTACGTCTATGAAGGCGAGAGGAAAACCCGCGACCCGAAGGCGCAGGCCAGATATCTGGCCAAGCTTGCTGCCGACTACCCGATCATCACCATTGAGGACGGCCTGGCGGAGGATGACTGGGACGGTTGGAAAATACTGACCGATCTCATCGGCAAGGAAACGCAGCTGGTTGGCGACGATCTGTTCGTCACCAACACGGCGCGGCTGCGCGACGGCATCCGCATGGGTGTCGCCAATTCGATCCTGGTCAAGGTCAACCAGATCGGCTCGCTTACCGAAACGCTCGACGCCGTCGAGACCGCGCACAAGGCCGGCTATACCGCGGTGATGTCGCACCGCTCGGGCGAGACCGAGGATTCGACCATCGCCGACCTCGCCGTTGCCACCAATTGCGGGCAGATCAAGACGGGTTCGCTGTCACGCTCGGATCGCATGGCCAAGTACAACCAGCTCATCCGCATCGAGGAGGAGCTCGGCAAGCAGGCGCGATATGCCGGCAAGTCCATCGTGAAAAGCTGATTTTCGAGAGAAAATCCGCGGCGGCGAGGGCGGGGACATTCCCGCCCTTTTTTGCTTCCTGGCTCTGAATCCAACAGTCTGTAACTGTCCATTAAGCACAATCGGGCGACAAAGGCGGCGTAGAGGATTCGGACCATGTGGACACGCCAGCACAAGCAAAGAAACACCGGCCGGCTGATCATCCCCTCGCTCTGCGTGGTGTTCCTGACTTATTTCGGCTTCCATGCCTATCATGGTGAGTTCGGCATCTATTCCAAGTATCAGCTCGAAGCCGAGACTGCCGAATTGCAGGGCAGGCTCGATGCCGTCAAGGCGCGCCGGATCGACCTCGAGCGCCGCGTTCAGCTGATGCATGAGGGCACGCTGGAGAAGGACATGCTGGACGAGCAGGCGCGCAAGGCACTTAATCTGTCCCACGCCGACGAGATCACCATCATGCTGCCGGTCGCAAGATAACCTGATCTCAGTTAATCAGCGATATTTGCAATGATTTTAATTGCTTAGATGCATGACAGCCATGCGTTTTCGGCATGGCGAAAGCCTTCCCTGCATGTTAGCCTGCCTCAAATCGGTGGGAGAACTGATCTCCCTCGCTGTCCGCCAAGAGACGCCAACAGGGAGTGATGCATGGCCACCGCCACCAGAAGAGCGCCTGCCAAATCCAAATCCGACGGCAAAACGCCGGGCCTTTCCACCCCAAAGCCTGTTGAGTTCACCAAGGACCAGGAGCTTGCCGCCTACCGGCACATGCTGCTCATCCGCCGCTTCGAGGAAAAGGCCGGCCAGCTTTACGGCATGGGCTTCATCGGCGGTTTCTGCCACCTCTACATCGGCCAGGAAGCGGTCGTTACCGGCATGAAGATGGCGCTGATCGATGGCGACCAGATGATCACCGCCTATCGCGACCATGGTCATATGCTGGCCATGGAGTTGTCGCCGCGCGGCGTCATGGCCGAACTGACCGGGCGCCGTAGCGGCCTTTCCAGGGGCAAGGGCGGCTCGATGCACATGTTCTCCAAGGAGAAGCATTTTTACGGCGGCCACGGCATCGTCGGCGCGCAAGTGTCGCTCGGCACCGGCATTGCCTTCGCCAACCGTTATCGCGGCAACAACAATGTGACGCTGACCTATTTCGGCGATGGCGCCGCGAACCAGGGCCAGGTCTACGAAAGCTTCAACATGGCCTCGCTGTGGAAGCTTCCGGTGATCTACATCATCGAGAACAACCGCTATGCCATGGGCACCTCGGTCTCGCGCTCGTCGGCCGAGACGGATTTCTCGCACCGCGGCGCCTCCTTCAAGATTCCAGGCATCCAGGTCGACGGCATGGATGTGCGCGCCGTGAAGGCCGCCGGCGACCTCGCCGCCGAATGGTGCCGCGCCGGCAATGGGCCGCTCATTCTCGAAATGCAGACCTATCGTTACCGCGGCCATTCGATGTCGGATCCGGCAAAATACCGCTCCAAGGAAGAAGTGCAGAAAATGCGCTCAGAACGTGACCCGATCGAGCAGGTCAAGGCGCGGCTGCTCGACAAAAAATGGGCAAGCGAGGACGAGCTCAAGGCCATCGACAAGGAAGTCCGCGACGTTGTCGCCGACGCCGCAGAATTTGCCCAGAACGACGCGGAGCCGGATCCGTCCGAGCTCTGGACCGATATCGTACTTTAACGAGAGGGCAAGGACATGCCGATCGAAATTCTCATGCCCGCCCTCTCGCCGACCATGGAAGAGGGTAACGTTTCCAAGTGGTTGAAGAAAGAGGGCGACAAGGTCGCGGCCGGTGACGCCATTGCCGAGATCGAGACCGACAAGGCAACGATGGAAGTCGAAGCCGTGGACGAAGGCACGCTTGCCAAGATCGTGGTCCCTGCCGGCACCGAAGGCGTCAAGGTCAACACCCTGATCGCTGTGCTGGCCGTCGATGGCGAAGACATTGACGAGGCAGGCGAAGGCATCGGCGAGGAGGCTATCAAGTCGCAAGCAGAAGCGCCCGCTGCCGCTCCGCCCCCCGCTGCCGCTCCGGCCAAGAGCGAAGCTGCAGCACCTGTTGCCGCCGCGCCCAGGTTGGAAATTGCCGCCGATCCGGACATCCCGGCCGGCACCGAAATGGTCTCGACCACGGTGCGTGAAGCCTTGCGCGATGCAATGGCTGAGGAAATGCGCCGCGACGGCGATGTCTTTGTCATGGGCGAGGAGGTCGCCGAGTATCAGGGCGCCTACAAGATCACGCAAGGCCTATTGCAGGAATTCGGTCCGCGGCGCGTGGTCGACACGCCGATCACCGAGCACGGCTTTGCCGGCGTTGGTGTTGGCGCGGCGATGGCCGGCCTGAAGCCGATCGTCGAATTCATGACCTTCAACTTCGCCATGCAGGCGATCGACCAGATCATCAATTCAGCCGCCAAGACGCTCTATATGTCCGGCGGCCAGATGGGCGCCCCGATCGTCTTTCGCGGCCCGAACGGCGCGGCTGCCCGCGTCGCCGCGCAGCATTCGCAATGTTATGCCGCCTGGTACAGCCATATTCCCGGCCTGAAGGTGGTAATGCCTTATACCGCCGCCGACGCCAAGGGTCTGCTCAAGGCGGCGATCCGCGACCCGAACCCGGTCATCTTCCTTGAGAACGAAATCCTTTACGGCCACTCCTTCGACGTGCCGAAGATGGACGATTTCGTGTTGCCGATCGGCAAGGCGCGCATTCACAAATCCGGCAAGGACGTGACCATCGTCTCGTTCGGCATCGGCATGACCTACGCGATCAAGGCCGAGGCGGAGTTGCGTGGCATGGGCATCGATGCCGAGGTCATCGACTTGCGCACCATCCGCCCGCTCGACTTCGACACGATCATCGCCTCGGTCAAGAAGACCAATCGCCTGGTGGTGGTCGAGGAAGGCTTTCCGCAGAACTCGGTCGGCGACCATATCGCCAACCAGGTCTCGCAGCGCGCCTTCGATTTCCTCGATGCACCGGTCATCACCATTGCCGGCAAGGACGTGCCGATGCCCTATGCGGCGAACCTCGAAAAGCTGGCGCTGCCCAATGTCGGCGAGGTCGTCGAGGCGGTCAAAGCCGTCACGTATCGCTGAGCAGGGCGGGAGGACAAAATGCCGATCAACATCACCATGCCGGCGCTTTCGCCCACGATGGAAGAAGGCAACCTTTCCAAGTGGCTGGTCAAGGAAGGCGACAAGGTCTCGCCGGGCGACGTGATTGCCGAAATCGAGACCGACAAGGCAACGATGGAAGTCGAAGCCGTCGACGAAGGCACGGTCGCCAAGCTGGTGGTTCCGGCGGGCACTGAAGGCGTCAAGGTCAATGCGCTGATCGCGGTGCTGGCGGCCGAGGGCGAGGATGCTGCTTCTGCCGCGAAAAGCGGTGACGGCACTGCGCCGGCAAAGGCGGAGGCTCCGAAAGCGGACGTCTCCAAAGCTGAAACACCAAAGCCCGAAGCGCCGAAGCAGAAGCCTGCCGCACCTGCACCTAAGGCGGAAGCGGCGCCGGCCGCCAACGGCCATGCCAACGGTGAGCGCATCTTCGCCTCGCCGCTGGCCCGGCGCATTGCCAGGGAAGCCGGCGTCGATGTGTCGGCGCTGACAGGCTCCGGCCCCCACGGCCGCGTGGTAAAGGCCGATGTCGATGCCGCAATTTCCAGTGGCGGCGCCAAGGCGGCACCAGCGGCAAAAACGGCGCCCGCCGGCGCTCCGGCACCTGCGGCCGCAGCACCCAAGGCGATGTCGGACGAGCAGGTGCTCAAACTGTTTGCCGAAGGCTCCTACGAGCTGGTCCCGCACGACAATATGCGCAAGACCATTGCGAGGCGGCTGGTCGAAGCCAAGACCACCATCCCGCATTTCTATCTGACGCTCGACTGCGAGCTCGACGCACTTCTAGCCCTGCGCACGCAGATCAATGCGGCCGCGCCGGTGAAGAAGACCGATAAGGGCGAAACGCCGGCCTACAAGCTGTCGGTCAACGACATGGTCATCAAGGCTCTTGCCATGGCGCTGATGGCGGTTCCGGATGCCAATGCGTCGTGGACAGAAAACGCCATGATCAAGCACAAGCACGCCGATGTCGGCGTTGCCGTATCGATCCCCGGCGGCCTGATCACCCCGATCATCCGGCGTGCTGACGAAAAGACGATGTCCGTCATCTCCAACGAGATGAAGGATCTTGCCGGCCGCGCCCGCACCCGCAAGCTGAAGCCGGAAGAATATCAGGGCGGCACCACGGCGGTGTCCAATCTCGGCATGTTCGGCATCAAGGATTTTTCTGCTGTCATCAACCCGCCGCATGCGACGATCCTGGCGGTCGGCGCCGGCGAACAGCGCGCAGTGGTCAAGAACGGCGAGATCAAGATCGCAACAATCATGTCGGTGACGCTGTCGACCGATCACCGCGCAGTCGACGGTGCGCTCGGCGCCGAGCTGCTCGTCGCCTTCAAGCGTATGATCGAAAATCCGATGGGCATGCTGGTCTAAGAGAGGGGAACAGGGCGGTGCGGAAATTCTTCACCAGCCTTTTTGCCTTCTTTCTTTCCGGTTTGGCCGGCGGATTGGTGGTGCAGTGGCTCGCCGTCGCCACCAATGCCGACGTGGAGTACATCCTCGTATTCATGATCTCGGCTCTCGTCACCATCTTCGCGACGCTCGCATTCTTCATCGCACAATTCATGTCGGACCCAGGACGGGCAACAAAACTGACCGCGATCATAGGGTTAGCATTTTTTGTGCTCATTGGAGTTGCCCTGATCGGCTGGACTTTCTCCCAGCCGCCGGGCAAACGCCAGTGGTCGAGCGATCTTCCCATCGTCGCCGGTCTCGTCCTGCCGGGCATCGCTACGGTTCTGGTCCAGTGGCTTTTTGTGCGCTGGCGATTGGGGCGCTCGCAACCAGGTTTCGGCGAGGCAGCCACATGAAGACGGTCCTCTGCTACGGCGATTCGCTGACCTGGGGCTATGACGCGGCAAACCTCGGCCGGCATCCGCTGGAAGATCGCTGGCCGAGCGTGCTGCAGGCGGCATTGGGCAGCGGCGTCGAGATCATCGCCGAAGGCCTGAATGGCCGAACCACCGCCTTTGACGATCACTTGGCCGGGGCGGACCGCAATGGTGCAAGGCTGTTGCCAACAATCCTGACGACGCATGCGCCGATCGACTTGATCATCATCATGCTCGGCGCCAACGATATGAAGCCGTGGATTCATGGTAATCCGGTCGCGGCCAAGCAAGGCGTGCAACGCCTGATCGATCTCGTGCGCGGTCACGATTACCCATTCGATTGGCCGGCGCCGCAGATCCTGATCGTCGCGCCGCCCGTAGTCAGCCGCACGGAAAACGCCGAATTCAAGGAAATGTTCGCCGGCGGCGATGACGCGTCAAAGCGGCTGGCGCCGCAATATTCCGCCCTTGCCGACGAGGCCGGCTGCGGCTTCTTCGATGCCGGCACGGTGGCCAAAACCACGCCGCTCGACGGCGTCCACCTCGACGCAGAAAACACGCGGAACGTCGGGCAAGCGCTGGCGCCGCTCGTGCGCATCATGTTGGAATTGTGAAGGAGAAAGCCGTGGCTGAGAACTACGACGTCATCATCATCGGCTCCGGCCCCGGCGGCTATGTCACTGCAGTGCGTTCGGCCCAGCTTGGCTTCAAGACGGCGATCGTCGAGCGCGAGCACCTTGGCGGCATCTGCCTCAACTGGGGCTGCATTCCGACCAAGGCGCTGCTGCGCTCCGCCGAGATCATGCACTATTCGGATCATCTGAAGGATTACGGCCTGAAGATCGATGGCAAGGTCAGCGTCGACACAGCCGCCGTCGTCGATCGCTCGCGAAAGGTCTCGCTGCGGCTCAACGGCGGCGTCGGCTTCCTGATGAAGAAGAACAAGGTCGACGTCATCTGGGGCGAAGCCAAGCTGACCAAACCTGGCGAGATCGTCGTGTCGAAATCGTCGAAGAAGCCGATGGAGCCGCAGCCACCGGCGCCCAAGGGCGTCAAGGGCGAGGGCACCTATAGCGCCAAGCACATCATCCTGGCGACCGGCGCCAGGCCGCGCGCATTGCCCGGCATCGAGCCGGACGGCAAGCTGATCTGGACCTATTTCGAGGCGATGGTGCCAAAAGAGATGCCGAAATCGTTGCTGGTGATGGGCTCTGGCGCCATCGGCATCGAGTTCGCCTCTTTCTACCGCACTATGGGCGCGGAGGTGACGGTGGTCGAACTGCTGCCAGCCGTGATGCCGGTCGAGGACGCCGAAGTTTCGAAATTCGCGCAAAAGCAATTCGAAAAGCAGGGCATGAAGATCATCCTCGAAGCCAAGGTGACCAAGGTCGAGAAGGGTGCTAGCTCGGTCACTGCGCATGTCGAGATGAGGGACGGCAAGGTCGAGAAGATCACTGCCGACCGCATGATCTCGGCCGTCGGCGTGCAAGGCAACATCGAGAATCTCGGGCTCGAGGCGCTCGGCGTGAAGACGGAACGCGGTTGTGTCGTCGTCGACGGCTACGGCAAGACCAACGTGCCCGGCATCTATGCCATCGGCGATGTCGCCGGACCGCCGATGCTCGCCCACAAGGCCGAGCACGAGGGCGTGGTGTGCGTGGAAAAGATCGCCAATTTCCCCGGCGTGCATGCCACCGACAAGCTGAAGATCCCAGGCTGCACCTATTGCAATCCGCAAGTCGCCTCGGTCGGACTGACGGAAGCCAAAGCGAAAGCCGACGGCAAGGACATCCGCGTCGGCCGCTTCCAGTTCGCCGCAAACGGCAAGGCGATTGCGCTCGGCGAGGACCAAGGCTTCGTCAAGACCATTTTCGACAAGAAGACCGGCCAGTTGCTGGGTGCCCACATGGTCGGCGCAGAAGTAACCGAACTGATCCAGGGCTTCGTCGTGGCGATGAACCTGGAGACCACCGAGGAAGAGCTGATGCACACGATCTTCCCGCACCCGACGCTGTCGGAGATGATGAAGGAGAGTGTACTCGACGCCTATGGTCGCGCACTGAATGCATGATAAATTAGTTGGGCGAGTCTCACAGGAAGACACAAAGGAACTCGACGGCAGAGCAATTCGTTTCGCAGGCATCCGATCATACAAGGAGAGGGCATATGGAAATGAACGGCGTGGGCTGGGTAGCAGCCATCATCATCGGCGGCTTGGCGGGGTGGCTCGCCGAGATGGTCATGAAGAGCAATACCGGCATCCTCATGAACATCATTCTCGGCATTGTCGGCGCAATCGTGTTGAACGCCATCTTGCAGGCCCTGAACATCGGCATCTTCGGCGTCGGCTGGATCGCCTATCTGATCACCGGCTTCATCGGCGCCTGCATTCTGATTGCGGTCGGACGACTGGTGCGCCGCTAACCTCTGTCGGCACTTGCTATGCGAAAACGGCCACCGCGGCATGCGCGATCGCGGCCTTTTTCTTTTCGCCGAAAAGTCCTAGATGACGTGGGTAGAGCAAGCGCCGGACAAGCGCTTGCCAATGAGCCGGGTTTCACATGGTCACCATCCTCGACACGATTGCCAATGCGCCGCGCCTGCGGCATCCCGAAAAGGCGCACAAGCCGGATCAGGACGTGCTGCGCAAGCCTGACTGGATCCGCGTCAAGGCGCCGATGTCGAAAGGCTACGCCGAGACGCGCGAAATCGTGAAGTCTCACAAACTGGTGACGGTTTGCGAAGAGGCCGGCTGCCCCAATATCGGCGAGTGTTGGGAAAAGAAGCACGCCACCTTCATGATCATGGGCGAGATCTGCACGCGGGCGTGCGCCTTCTGCAATGTCGCCACCGGCATACCGACCGCACTCGATCCCGATGAGCCGGCGCGTGTCGCACATGCCGTCAAGCAGATGGGCTTAAGCCATGTCGTCATCACCTCAGTCGACCGCGACGATCTGGCCGACGGCGGGGCCCAGCATTTTGCCGATGTCATCCGTGCGATCAGGGCAGCGACCCCGTCGACTACGATCGAAATCCTGACACCCGATTTCCTGCGCAAGGACGGTGCGCTGGAGATCGTCGTGGCGGCCAGGCCGGATGTTTTCAACCATAATCTCGAGACCGTGCCGTCTAACTATCTGACGGTTCGGCCGGGGGCGCGCTATTTCCACTCCATCAGGCTCTTGCAGCGGGTCAAGGAGCTTGACCCCTCGATCTTCACCAAGTCCGGCATCATGGTTGGCCTTGGCGAGGAGCGGAACGAAATCCTGCAGCTGATGGACGATCTGCGTTCGGCCAATGTCGATTTCATGACCATCGGCCAATATCTGCAGCCTTCGAAGAAACACCATCCGGTGATCCGCTTCGTCACGCCTGAGGAATTCAAGTCCTTCGAGACGATCGGCAGGACCAAGGGCTTCCTGCTGGTGGCGTCGAGCCCGCTGACGCGCTCGTCGCACCACGCCGGCGACGATTTCGCCAGGTTGCGCGCGGCGCGCGAAGCGTTTCTCAAAAAGTCCGCCTAACACCCCGGTTTTATGCCACAATTCGAAGCCCATCGCCGCGTTGCGCATACGCCGGAGCAGATGTTCGCTCTGGTCGCCGATGTCGAATCTTATCCGCAATTCCTGCCGCTTTGCGAGGCACTGACGGTTCGCTCACGCAAGGAACGCGACGGACGCACCTTGCTCATCGCCGACATGAGCATCGGCTACAAGGCGATCTGCGAGAATTTCACCACGCAGGTGCTGCTGAAGCCGGAAGAGAACGCCATCGATGTCAAATACATTGACGGCCCTTTCAAATATCTGAGCAATGTCTGGCGCTTCGACCCGGCGGACGGCAGCGGTTGCAACGTCTGCTTCTTTATCGACTACGAGTTCAAGAGCCGCATTTTGGGTGCGCTGATGGGAACCATGTTCGACCGCGCCTTCCGCATGTTCTCCGAGGCGTTCGAGAAACGGGCCGAAATCATCTACGGCGCGCCATCGGCAGCCTGATCCGCAGCGAGCGCGCGCAGACCCAGCTCAAGCGCATGCCGGACCGTCTCCCGGCGGATGAAATCACGGCCCTTGTCGGCGAACAGCTGGCATTCGCTGACTGCCGGCCGCCCAGCCACGGCAACGCCGAACCAGACCAGGCCGATAGGTTTTTCCGCAGAGCCGCCGTCCGGTCCGGCGATGCCGGTCACCGCCAGGGCGAGCCCGGCCGGCGAATGGGCCAAGGCTCCGGCCGCCATCTCCACCACAGTCTCGCGCGAGACCGCGCCGTGCGCCTCGAGCGTAGCGGCCGAGACGCCGAGCATCTCGGTCTTGGCCTGGTTGGAATAGGTGATGAAGCCGCGATCGACCACCGCGGAAGAGCCAGCGATATCGGTCAGCGCGGCGATGATCATGCCGCCGGTGCAGCTCTCGGCCGTCACCAGCATGATGCCGCGCTGCTGGCAGGCCTGAAGCAGGGCATCTGCTAGATCGCTATTGCTCATTCAGGGACATCCCCTGGAAATACAACGCTGGCGGTCGCGATGGCCGCTATGCCTTCCTCACGGCCGACGAAGCCGAGCTTCTCATTGGTTGTCGCCTTGATAGAGATGCGGTCGCGCGAAATTCGCAGCATTGCCGAAAGCGCTTCGGTCATGGCCTCGCGATGAGCGCCGACGCGCGGCGCCTCGCAGATCAGCGTGATATCGGCGTTGGCGATGCGCCCGCCGCGCGCGCGCACCAGCTTGGCCGCGTGTTCGACGAAGATGCGTGAAGCGGCCCCTTTCCATTGCGGGTCGGATGGCGGGAAATGCGTCCCGATGTCACCGGCCCCGCAGGTGGCGAGCAGGGCGTCGGTCAAGGCGTGCAGGCCGACATCCGCATCCGAATGGCCGGATAACTTCCTGTCGTGCGGAATGGCGACGCCGCACAGGGTGACATGGTCGCCGGGCTCGAACGCATGGACGTCATAGCCATTGCCGGTTCGGATGTCGGGAAAACGTGATGCGCTGGTAAGCCGCTGATCCGCCATTGCAATATCCCGTGCCCAGGTCAGTTTGACATTGTCCGGCGAGCCGGGAACGATCTTCACCGGAATATGCGCCCATTCGGCGATTGCCGCATCGTCGGTGAAATTCGCTTTGCCCAGGTGATGAGCCTTTTCGTGCGCAGCCAGTATCGGCCAGAACGGAAAGCCCTGCGGTGTCTGTGCGGCATGAAGCCCGGCCCTGGACACGGTTTCGCCGATCATGCCTTCGGCCGTTTCGCGCTTGAGCGTATCGGCAACGGGCAAGGCAGGCAGTGCTCCCTGGCGCTCGCCAATGGCGGCGATCGTGCGGTCTATCAGTTCCGCGTCGACAAACGGCCGAGCCGCATCATGGATCAGGACGCGGCCCGGCGCATGGCTTCTCAACGCCAGCAGTCCAAGGCGGACGGACTCCTGCCGTGACGTGCCGCCGGTCACAGCGACGACACGGTCGGCATTTGCGCCGGCGGCGCGACGGAAGAGCGTGCCATCATCGGCATGGATAGCAACGACGACAGGTCCAATCTTCGGATGCGTCAGAAAGGCGTCGAGCGTGCGTGCAATAACGGCGCCGCCGCCAATCTGCTGATACTGCTTCGGCCCATTGGCATGTCCGGCGCGCGCGCCGCGGCCGGCAGCAACGATGACCACGGCGACCTTGTCGTCCGCGGCTTGCTTTTCGCTCACATCTCTCATGCCGAGACGCTTAGCGCATGATCCCGAAAAGTGGTATCGCTTTCGGAAGACCTAGGGATTGATGCGGTCCGGCGGTCCTTTTTTCCCAAATGCGCCTTAATGTCACGACATTGCGCGTTGCACATTGCCGTCGTTCTGGCTAGAGAATGTGCAGCAATCGAAGGTGCTTGGTTTTTGTGCATGCCTGATGTGACCAAATTGGCTTCGCCGCTGGATGTGGGTGGCGTGAGAATCCGCAATCGCGTGTTTCTCGCGCCGATGTCGGGCATCACCGACGAGCCGTTCCGGCAGCGCGCCCATGCCCATGGCGCCGGGCTGGTTGTATCGGAAATGGTGGCGAGCGGTGAGCTCGCAAAGGGCAGGGCTGGCTCGGGCCTGCGCATCCGTCATTCCGGGCTGCCTGTCCACATGGTCCAGCTTGCCGGCCGCGAGGCGGCGCACATGGCCGAGGGCGCGCGAATCGCGGCCGGCGAGGGTGCCGACATCATCGACATCAACATGGGCTGTCCGGCCAAGAAGGTGACGGGCGGCTATGCCGGTTCAGCACTGATGCGAGACCTCGACCACGCGCTGTCGCTGATCGAAGCGGTGATCGGCGCGGTCGACGTGCCGGTCACGGTCAAAATGCGGCTCGGTTGGGACGAAGGTGCGCTCAACGCGCCGATGCTGGCGCGACGCGCCGAGCAGGCCGGGGTGAAAATGGTTACGGTGCACGGCCGCACGCGTTGCCAGTTCTATCAGGGCAAAGCCGACTGGCGTGCCATCGCACGCGTCAAGCAGGCCGTCTCGATCCCGGTGGTTGCCAATGGTGATGTCGGCTGGCCGGCAGAGGCTGCGTCGATCCTCGATCAGTCCGGCGCCGACGCGGTGATGATCGGCCGTGCGCACTATGGCGCGCCGTGGACTGCCGGCAGCATTGTAGCGGCCGCGCTGGCCGAGCCGGTATCCGGCATGCCGGACAGCCCGCAAGCGCTGAGCGACTACGTCATTGCCCATTACGAAGACATGCTGACGCTATATGGCGTGGAAAGCGGATTGCGCCAGGCGCGCAAGCATCTCGGCTGGTATCTCGACCGCCACGCCGCCACAAGCGACGACCGGCGCAAGGCCATACTCACGTCTTTCGAGCCTGGGCATGTCATTGCCTTGCTGCGCGACATGTTCTCAAGCGCTCCCGAAGCGGCGAACCTGCGGAGTGCGGCATGAACGCTACCGTCACACAGAGCACGGATATGGCGGACGCCGCGCATATTGTGCTCAACACCATTCGTCGGCCGGTAATCATGGTCGATCCACAAGGCTTCATCACCTTCGCCAATGCCGATGCCGAGGATTTTTTCCGCTCGAGCGCCACGATGCTCGCCCGCAACACGCTGCACAAGCTCATTCCTTTCGGCAGTCCGCTGCTAACGCTTGTCGACCAGGTGCGCGAGCGCCGGGCGCCGGTCAACGAATACCGGGTGGACGTGTCGTCGCCACGTCTCGGCATCGAGAAGGTAGTCGACCTCTACGTCGCACCGGTGACTGAATTTCCAGGCTCGGTCGTGGTGATGTTCCAGGAACGCTCAATGGCCGACAAGATCGACCGGCAGATGACGCATCGCGGCGCGGCACGCTCGGTTACCGGCCTTGCCGCGATGCTTGCCCATGAGATCAAGAACCCGCTGTCCGGCATTCGGGGTGCCGCGCAGCTGCTTGAACTGTCGGCGTCTGACGAGGATCGCGCACTGACCAGGCTGATCACCGACGAGACCGACCGCATTGTCTCGCTGGTCGACCGCATGGAGGTATTTTCGGACGAGCGGCCGATCGACCGTTATCCCGTCAACATCCATGTCGTGCTCGACCATGTCAAGGCAATCGCCAAGAACGGTTTTGCCAAGCGGATCAAGATATTGGAGGACTATGATCCATCATTGCCTCCGGTTTTTGCCAATCGCGACCAGCTCATCCAGGTGTTCCTCAATCTGGTAAAAAATGCCGCCGAGGCGATCGGCAGCGATCCACAGGGCGAAATCATGCTGTCGACAGCCTTCCGCCCGGGCATTCGCGTTTCCGTACCCGGGACTCAGGACCGCGTGTCGCTGCCATTGGAATTCTGCGTACGCGACAACGGTTCGGGTGTCTCCGAGGATATCCTGCCGATCCTGTTCGATCCTTTCATCACCACCAAGCCGAACGGCTCCGGTCTCGGTCTGGCGCTGGTCGCAAAGATCGTCGGCGAGCATGGCGGCATCATTGAATGCGAATCGACCCCGCGCGGGACCACCTTCCGCATCCTGATGCCGGCGTGGAAAGAAACCCAGTTTGGCACCGACGACGACGGTGAAGGAGACCGCAAATGACCGTTCGCGGCAATATTCTAGTCGCCGACGACGATGCGGCCATCCGCACTGTCCTCAACCAGGCGCTTTCGCGCGTTGGCCACGACGTGCGTGTCACCTCCAACGCTTCGACGCTGTGGCGCTGGGTTGCGGCGGGCGAGGGCGATCTGGTTATCACCGACGTTGTCATGCCTGACGAGAACGCCTTCGACATGCTACCGCGCATCAAGAAGGCGCGACCGGAACTGCCGGTCATCGTCATGAGTGCGCAGAACACGTTCATGACAGCAATCCGGGCCTCCGAAACCGGGGCCTACGAGTACCTGCCGAAACCGTTCGACCTGACCGAGCTGCTCAACATCGTCAACCGCGCACTTTCCGAGCCGCGGCGGCCGAAGATCGATACGCGGGCCGACGAGCCGCCGGAAACGATGCCGCTGGTCGGCCGCTCGGCCGCCATGCAGGACATCTACCGCATGCTGGCGCGCATGATGCAGACCGACCTGACGGTCATGATCAGCGGAGAGTCGGGTACCGGAAAGGAACTGGTGGCGCGCGCGCTGCATGAGTACGGCCGCCGCCGGGGCGGTCCCTTCGTCGCCATCAACATGGCAGCGATCCCGCGCGACCTGATCGAATCGGAGTTATTCGGGCACGAGAAGGGCGCCTTTACCGGCGCGCAGAACCGCTCGACCGGCCGTTTCGAGCAAGCCGAAGGCGGCACGCTCTTCCTCGACGAGATCGGCGACATGCCGATGGAAGCGCAGACGCGGCTGCTGCGTGTGTTGCAGCAGGGCGAATACACTACGGTCGGCGGCCGCACGCCGATCAAGACCGACGTGCGCATCGTCGCTGCCACCAACAAGGACCTACGCACGCTGATCAATCAGGGGCTTTTCCGGGAGGATCTGTTCTACCGCTTGAACGTTGTGCCGCTCAGGCTGCCGGCGCTGCGCGAGCGATCGGAGGACATTCCGGACCTCGTCCGGCACTTCTTCAAGCTCGGCGCCAGTGAAGGCCTGCAGACCAAGCGCATCTCGACCGGCGGCATCGAGCTGATGAAGCGCTATCCATGGCCGGGTAACGTGCGCGAACTCGAAAACCTCATCCGCAGGCTGGCTGCGCTGTATTCGCAGGACGAGATTTCCGCCGAGATCATCGAGGCGGAGTTGAAGACCGGCGAAAGGCCTGTCGTTCCAGGTGGTGGCAACCTCATTCCCGACGACCTTTCCATCGGCCAGGCGGTGGAGCATTTCCTGCAACGCTATTTTGCCTCGTTTGCCGGCGATTTGCCACCGGCCGGCCTCTATCAGCGAATCCTCTCCGAGGTCGAATATCCGCTCGTCCTCGCCTCAATGACCGCAACGCGCGGTAACCAGATCAAGGCTGCCGAACTGCTGGGGCTCAACCGCAACACGCTGCGCAAGAAGATCCGCGAACTCGGCGTCAACGTCTATAAATCGTCCAGGCAGGTCTAGACGAATCCCTTTACGAGCGCTTTCCAGGGGATCGATTGCCGAAAGATTTCCGTCTCGGCCACACTTGTTGCATAATCGCCACAATGCGTTGCATACATCCGACGCAATCACTGGCTCTAGACGGCGACATGGCCCTGCACGCACCGACACTGAGCAAACCGCTTTTCAGCAATACGGGCGCGAGAGACGGTCGCCGGCTGCTTGCGCTGCCCGGCGTGATCGCCGTTGCCGGTGCGCTGGTGACGGCGGCCATCTCCTTCGCCATTCTGGTTGGCGCGACGCCGATCACGCCCGACGCGAGGACGACGCTGGCGCTGATTGCGCTTAATGCGGCGTTCGTCCTGTTTCTGATCTTGCTGGTCGGCCGCGAGGTGCATCGCATCCTGATGGCACGCCGGCACGGCAAGGCTGCGTCGCGCCTGCATGTGCGCATCGTGGCGATGTTTGCGCTGGTCGCCGCCATCCCCGCGATCATGGTGGCGATCATCGCCTCGATCACGCTCGACATCGGCCTCGACCGCTGGTTCGAGATCCGCACCAAGACGATCGTCAATTCGTCGTTGTCGATCGCCGACGCCTATGTGCAGGAAAACGCGCGAAATCTTCAGGGCACGACGTTGTCGATGGCTTATGACCTCGACGCTTCGCGCACGCTCTACGGCCTCGATCGTACCGGTTTCCTCGACCTCATGAACAAGGAGGCGGTGGGACGCTCGCTGGCGCACGCTGCACTCATCAAGCCCGACGGTTCCTTCGTCATGAGCGCCAAGACCGACGCGGACTTTGCCATGCCGGAGCCGCCGGAGGGCGCCGTGGCAAGCGCTGCCGGCGGGAAGCCAGTGCTGATAGAACCGCGCACCCGCAACATCATGGGTGCCATCGTCAAGCTGCGCGAGATCGACGGGCTCTATCTCTACACCATCCGCCTCGTCGATCCCGAGGTGATCAAGGCACGGCAGATCGTCAAATCCAACACCGCCGAATATCGCGGTCTCGAAGACAATCGCCGCACCTCGCAAGTGGCTTTCGCGCTTCCCTATCTGTCGCTGACGCTGATCATCATCCTGTCCGCCATCTGGACTGGCATTGCGGTGGCCGACCGCCTGGTGCGGCCGATTCGTCAGCTCATCGGCGCGGCCGATGAGGTCGCTACCGGCAATCTCGACGTAGCCGTGCCTGTCCGCCCCTCCGATGGCGATGTCGCCTCGCTCGGCGACACATTCAACAAGATGCTGATGGAGTTGAAATCGCAGCGCAACGAGATCCTGTCGGCCAAGGATCTGATCGATGAACGGCGGCGCTTTTCGGAGGCGGTGCTTGCCGGCGTCACCGCCGGGGTCATCGGCGTCGATCCATATGGCATCGTCACTATTGTCAACCGTTCGGCCGAAACGATGCTGGCCATATCCGCCACGGCAGCGCTTGGGCAGAACCTTTCCGCCGTGCTGCCGCATGTCGGGCGCGTCTTCGAGATCGGCCGCAAGTCGGGCAAGCCGGTCTATCGCGAACAGGTCACCTTCTATCGTGCCGGCACTGAACGGACCTTCAACGTGCAGATCACCATCGAAGCCGGCGACGACGGTTCGGAGGATAAATCCTACGTCGTGACGGTCGACGACATTACCGATCTGGTCCAGGCACAGCGTTCCTCCGCATGGGCCGACGTGGCGCGGCGCATTGCCCACGAGATCAAGAACCCGCTGACGCCTATCCAGCTTTCGGCCGAGCGCATCAAGCGACGGTACGGCAAGGTCATCACCGAGGACCGTGAGGTTTTCGATCAATGCACCGACACCATCATCCGGCAAGTGGAGGACATCGGACGCATGGTCGACGAGTTCTCGGCGTTCGCCCGCATGCCGAAACCGGAAATGAAGGCCATCGACCTGCGCGATTCGTTGCGCGAAGCCTCGTTCCTGGTCGAAGTGAGCCGGGCTGACATCACCTTCGAGCGCGTCTTCGGCAACGAGCCGCTCAAAGGCACGTTCGACAGCCGGCTGATGGCGCAAGCTTTCGGCAACGTCATCAAGAATGCTGCCGAAGCCATCGACGGACTTGATGCAGAGGATCGTCCGCACGGCATAATCCGGATTCAAGCCGGGCGTCAGAATGGCGCGATTCGAATCGACGTCATCGACAACGGCAGGGGCTTGCCGCGCGAGAACCGGCAGCGCTTGCTCGAGCCTTACATGACGACACGCGAGAAAGGCACCGGGCTTGGCCTCGCTATCGTCAAGAAGATCGTGGAGGACCATGGCGGGCGACTCGAATTGCACGATGCACCAGCGGACTTCCACGATGGGCGGGGTGCAATGATCAGCATCATCCTGCCGGTTGCCGCCACCGTTCCGATACGCGGCGAGGGCAAGACGGAACACGAAAAAGAAACTGAAAAGGTCGGTAATGGCTTCTGATATTCTCATCGTCGATGACGAGGAAGACATCCGCGAACTCGTCGCCGGTATCCTGAGCGACGAAGGTCACGAAACACGCACGGCGTTTGATGCCGACAGCGCACTGGCGGCGGTCGCCGACCGGGCACCCAGACTGATCTTCCTCGACATCTGGCTGCAGGGCTCGCGGCTCGATGGTCTGGCTTTGCTAGACGAGATCAAGACGATGCACCCGAATCTGCCGGTGGTGATGATCTCGGGCCACGGCAATATCGAAACGGCAGTCTCGGCCATCCGCCGCGGCGCCTATGATTTCATCGAAAAGCCTTTCAAGGCCGACAGGCTGATCCTCATTGCCGAGCGGGCGCTCGAAACCTCCAAATTGAGACGCGAGGTTTCGGACCTCAAGCTGCGCAGCGGCGAGACTTTCGACCTCATCGGCATGTCGTCGGCAATGAGCCAATTGCGCCAGACCATCGAGCGCGTCGCGCCGACCAACAGCCGCGTCATGATCATTGGCCCCTCCGGCTCGGGCAAGGAACTGGCCGCGCGCGCCATCCACGCGCTCTCAGCGCGCAAGAGTGCACCGTTTGTGACGCTGAGCGCCGCCAACATCACCCCGGAGCGTATGGAGATCGAGCTGTTCGGCACCGAATCGAACGGCGTCGAACGCAAGGTCGGTGCGCTGGAGGAGGCCCATCGCGGCATTCTCTACATCGATGAAGTGGCCGACATGCCGCGCGAGACGCAGAACAAGATCCTGCGCGTGCTAGTCGAACAGCAGTTCGAGCGGGTAGGGGGCACCAAGCGGGTCAAGGTCGACGTGCGCATCATCTCGTCGACCTCGCAGAACCTGGAAGCCATGATCGCCGACGGCCGTTTCCGCGAGGACCTTTATCACCGCCTGGCCGTGGTTCCGGTTATGGTGCCGGGACTGGCCGAGCGTCGCGAGGACATTCCTTATCTGGTCGACAATTTCATGAAGCAGATCGCTCGCCAGGCCGGCATCAAGCCGCGCCGCATCGGCGACGACGCGCTGGCGGTGCTGCAGGCGCACAACTGGCCGGGCAACGTTCGGCAGTTGCGAAACAATGTCGAGCGTCTGATGATCCTGGCGCGCGGCGACAATGTCGATGCGCCGATCACCGCTGACCTCTTGCCTGCCGAGATCGGCGACGTCATGCCGCGCACTCCAAACAAGTCCGATCAGCACATAATGGCGCTGCCGCTGCGGGAAGCGCGCGAACAATTCGAGAAGGACTATCTGATCGCCCAGATCAACCGTTTTGGCGGCAACATCTCGAAGACAGCAGAGTTTATCGGCATGGAACGCTCTGCATTGCACCGCAAGCTGAAGTCGCTGGGCGTCTGACAGCCAAACCAGTCGTGGCCCACGCAATTATCGGTTACGGCGGTGTTGGAATCGCATAAGAAAGCTGGGACTTCTTCCAGGGATTAGCCATGCCGCGCATTGCCTATGTGAACGGGCGCTACGTCGCTCACGCCGAAGCTTCCGTGCATATCGAGGACCGTGGCTATCAATTCGCCGACGGCGTCTACGAGGTCTGCGAGGTGGCACGAGGCTTCATCGTCGACATGCCGCGCCATCTCGCCCGATTGAACCGCTCGCTTACCGAACTCTCGATCGATTGGCCGATCACGCGCGGCGTGCTGCCGATCGTCATGCGCGAGGTGGTGCGCCGCAACCATGTCGTCGGCGGCCTGGTCTATGTCCAGGTGACGCGCGGTGTCGCCAGCCGCGAGTTTTTCTTCCCGCCGGCGGGCACGAAGCCGTCGCTGGTGGTGACCGCCAAAAAAGCCGATCCTGCAGCTGCCGCGAAGCGGGCCGAGAGCGGAATCCGGGTCATCACGGTGCCGGAGAACCGGTGGGATCGGGTGGATATCAAGTCGGTCGGCCTGCTGCCGAACGTGCTGGCCAAGCAGAAAGCCAAGGAAGCCGGCGCTCAGGAGGCCTGGTTCGTCGATGTCGACGGCACCGTCAAGGAAGGTGGATCGTCGAACGCCTGGATCATCACCAGGGACGGCGTGCTGGTGACGCGCCCCGCCGAGCACGGCATCCTGCGCGGCATCACCCGCACGACGCTGTTCGATGTCGCCGCCAAGCTCGGCCTGAAGATCGAGGAGCGCGGCTTTTCGGTTGCCGAGGCCAAGGCCGCACGCGAGGTTTTCATCAGCTCCGCGACCACGATTGCCATGCCGGTGGTAGCGATCGATGGCGCTGCCGTCGCCAACGGCCACCCGGGCTCGATAACAGTTTCATTACGGCAGGCCTTTTTTGACGTTGCGGAAAAAAGTCCAGCCTGATAACCGCACAGATGGAATGAACATCAATATATCTCGTTCTGCTTGTCGTTACTGACGGCAAGATGGTGTTTGCGTGCTTGACATGTGCCGGCTAATTTGGCGCATTGGCCTGCAAACCGAAGGGGATCGGCGAAAGACAAGAACAATGGCGGAACGATCGCAAAATCTTCAGGACCTGTTCCTGAATTCAGTTCGCAAGAGCAAAAACCCACTCACCATCTTTCTCATCAACGGCGTGAAGCTGACCGGCGTGGTCACTTCGTTCGACAATTTCTGCGTTCTGTTGCGTCGCGACGGCCATTCCCAGCTTGTCTACAAGCACGCTATTTCCACGATCATGCCGAGCCAGCCGGTTCAGATGTTCGATGGTGAGGAAAGCCAGGGCGCCTGATTGGCACGTGAGAAAGACGCGGACCGCAGCGTTCGCGGAAAACCAGTACATCAGACCGGGACAGAGGCCAACGGTCCGACCCGGGCGGTGGTCATCGTGCCGGTGCTTACCCGGCAGCCGCGTGGCGACGACGATACCAATCGCCCGCGCCTAACCCGTTCTGCCGAGGCCCGTCGCGACGAGGCGGTCGGCCTCGCCAGCGCCATCGACCTTGACCTGGTCCACACGGCGGTGGTGACCGTCAACGATCCACGTCCGGCGACCTTGCTTGGCGGCGGCAAGGTCGCGGAGTTTGCCGAGATCGTCAAAGAGGGCCACGCGGAAGTGGTCATTGTCGATCATCCGCTGACACCGGTACAGCAGCGCAACCTCGAAAAAGAGTTGAACGCCAAGGTGCTCGACCGCACCGGACTGATCCTGGAGATTTTCGGCGAGCGCGCCCGCACCAAGGAAGGCACGCTGCAGGTCGACCTTGCCCATCTCAACTACCAGAAGGGCCGCCTTGTGCGGAGCTGGACCCACCTCGAGCGCCAGCGCGGCGGCGCCGGCTTTCTCGGCGGCCCTGGCGAGACCCAGATCGAGTCGGATCGGCGTGTGCTGCAGGACAAGATCACCAAGCTGAAGCACGAGCTCGAAACCGTGCGCCGCACCCGCGACCTGCACCGCGCCAAGCGCAAGAAGGTGCCATTTCCGGTGGTGGCGATCGTCGGCTACACCAATGCCGGCAAGTCGACGCTGTTCAACCGCCTGACCGGAGCAGGGGTGCTGGCGGAAGACATGCTGTTTGCCACGCTCGACCCGACGCTGCGCCGCGTGCGCCTGCCGCACGGCACGCCGATCATCCTTTCCGATACGGTCGGCTTCATTTCCGACCTGCCAACGCATCTGGTCGCGGCCTTCAGGGCGACGCTGGAGGAAGTGGTCGAGGCAGACCTCGTCATTCATCTGCGCGACATCTCCGATCCCGATACGGCCGCGCAGGCCGAAGATGTCGAGCGCATCCTTGCCGATCTCGGCGTCGATGCCGGCGATAACAAGCGCGTCATCGAAATATGGAACAAGATCGACCGGCTCGACGAGGGCAACCGGGCGCGGCTGCTTGCCGATGGTGCTGACGGCAAGAAGGCACCGCCGATCGCCATATCGGCGGTAACCGGCGAGGGCATCGATGCGCTGAAGGCGATCATCGAGACGATGATGTCGGGCGAACTGGAGACGTTCACCGTCACGCTCAAGCCCGACCAATTCGCCGTCGTCGACTGGCTTTACCGCAACGGCGACATCGTCTCGCGTGATGACAATGAGGATGGCAGCGTGACCATCGCGCTCAAGGCCACGCACAGCGCTCGGCAAGAGATTGAAAGCCGATTGCGCCGTCAAAACAACGGGTAGGGGCGTTTACTTCGCGCTCTTTGCCTGCTGCCAGAGCGCTTCCATCTCGTCCAGCGTCGCCTCTTCGAGGCTGCTTCCCGACGCCTGCAGCGTCCGCTCGACATAGTGGAAGCGCGACCGGAATTTTTCGTTGGTGCCGCTGAGTGCCGCTTCGGAATCAATTTTGAGGTGCCGGCCGAGATTGACGACCGCAAACAGCATATCGCCGAACTCGTCCTTGATCGGCGCAGTGTCGCCTTTGGCCAACGCCTCGCGTAGTTCGCCGATCTCCTCCTCGATCTTGTCGAGGATCGGCGCCGCCTCGCTCCAGTCGAAGCCGACGCGGGCGGCCTTTTCCTGCAGCTTCAGCGCCCGGGTAAGCGCGGGCAGGGCGACCGGCACGCTGTCGAGAAAGCCTTTGCCATGGTCTTCCGGGTCGAGCCCACGGGTGAGCCGCGCACTGCGTTTCTCAGCCTTTTCCTCTGCCTTGATCTTTTCCCACATGCCCTTGGCCATGCCGGCGCTGCGCGCCTTGTCGTCGCCAAAGACATGGGGGTGGCGGCGGATCATTTTTGTGGTGATGGCCTGGACCACATCGCCGAATGAAAATTCACCGGCCTCCTCGGCCATTTGCGCGTGGTAGACCACTTGCAGCAGGAGATCGCCGAGTTCATCCCGCAGATCGTCCAGGTCGCCGCGCGCAATGGCGTCCGCCACTTCGTAGGCTTCCTCGATCGTGTATGGCGCGATTGTCGAAAAGTCCTGCTCGATATCCCACGGGCAGCCGGTTTCCGGTGCTCGTAGCGCGGCCATTATCTCGATCAGCCGGGAAATGTCTTTCGAGGGTTTCATCCGGCGAACGCTATCCTGCACACGGCTGTGCGGCCAACGGCTTCAGCCGGCGAGGGCGCCTTGTCCACAGATGGGCGGCCAGACCATGATCCCGAACGGACCGACTGCGTCAGCGAAAAGTGGAAGCTGGTTTTCGGAAAGATCATGGTCAACCAAAAAGCATCAGTCGAGCACTGAGACGATCGCCTTGGCGAGCGCATCCATGCCGTCCTCGGGCAGGCCGGCAACGTTGATGCGGCTGTCGCCGACCATGTAGATGGCATGCTCGGCGCGCAACCGCTCGACTTGCGCTTCCGATAGGCCGAGCCGGGAAAACATGCCGCGATGGCTGGCGACGAAATCGAAACGATCGGAGTTGGACTGCCGGCGCAGCGCCTCGGCGAACTGGACGCGCAGCCGCAGCATGCGCAGCCGCATCTCTTCAAGCTCTGCCTCCCAGTCGGAACGCAATGCGGGGTCTTCAAGCACGATGCGCACCGCGGCCGCGCCGTGGTCCGGCGGCATCGAATACATGGCACGTGCCGCCGACAGCATCTGGCCCATCGCCAAATCCGCCTGCGCGCCGTCTTTCGCCATGATCAGCGCTGCACCGACGCGGTCGCGATAGACGGCAAAGTTCTTCGAGCAGCTTGAGGCAACGACCATTTCCGGAACTTTCGCCGCCAGAAGGCGCAAGCCGGCGGCATCCGCATCAAGCCCCTCGCCAAAGCCTTGATAGGCGATGTCGACAAAGGGCAGCAGGCCGCGCTCAACGACAAGATCGGCAACGGCAGCCCATTGCGAGATGTCTAGATTGGCGCCTGTCGGGTTATGGCAACAGCCATGCAACAATACGACGTCGGCAGGATTCGCGGCTCTCAATGCATTCAGCATGTCGTCGAAGCGAACCGCACCAGAAGCAGCGTCGAAATAGGGGTATTCGCGTGTCTGCAGGCCAGCGGCGCGCATCACCGGCATGTGGTTCGGCCAGGTCGGATCCGACAGCCAGACCATCGCGTCGGTGCGGGTCCTTTTCAGCAGCTCTGCCACCAGCCGCAGCGCGCCGGAGCCGCCTGGCGCCTGCGCCGCACGAATGCGCGTCATGTCGGCTGCTGGGCCGAATACCAACCTGGCCATCGCCGCGTTGAAGGCGGTATCGCCGGCAAGGCCGAGATAGGTCTTGGTATCCTGGCCTTGCAGCAGCCGCTTTTCGGCTTCGCGCACCGCGCGCATCACCGGCGTTTTGCCGTCGCGATCCCTATAGACGCCGACCCCGAGATCGACCTTGTCGGCACGCGGATCGGCGCGATAGAGGCCGATCAAGGCCAGGATCTTGTCGGCAGGCGCGGGCTGGAGATTTTCGAACATCGATAAGGTTCCGTTGGCGGCGGAGTGATACGCAAACCGGCCATACTTTGCCAGCAGTTTCATATGCGCCAACTCGGCGTCGGTCTGCCTCGAGGGCGGCCGATACTATCTGCCGGGCGAAGGCAGGCGCGGTATCTCCCAGAACGCGAGCGCGGCGAGCCGCAAGAAAATTCGGGGAGGGCGGGATTAAAATGCCAACCTGCTCCGTAAACAGGACATGAAACGGCCGATGCCACGCTTCGATATTCTGGGACAGCTCGGTTCACTGCGCCGCTATGCACGCTCGCTGACACGCGACAGCGCCGATGCAGAGGATTTGGTACATGATGCGCTGGTGCGTGCCTATGAGCGACGCGGCAGCTTCCGCTCCGGCGGAAATCTTCGCGTATGGCTGCTGTCGATCGTCCACAACGCGTTCATCGACGGCTTGCGATCCCGCAAATCCGAAGCAATGCGCATTGAACAGGCGGGCCATCTCGCCGAGGCGAATGTCCAGGCTCCGCAGGAGCATTCGGTCCGTCTGGCGCAGGTGCGCGACGCTTTTTTCGAATTGCCGGAGGAGCAGCGTTCGGCGTTGTATCTCGTCGCCATCGAGGGGCTTGGCTATAGCGAGGCGGCCGAGATCAGCGGCGTACCGCTGGGCACGCTGATGTCGCGCATCGCCAGGGCGCGTGCGGCCCTGCGCGAGATGGAGGACGCCGTGCCGGCACGCGCGAAAGGCCATCTGAAGATCGTCGGAGGTCGATGATGAACCAACTGCGCGATCCCGTGACCGACACCGATCTCGACGCCTATGTCGACGATCAGCTGGACGTGGCTCGTCGCATCGAGGTCGAGGCGTTCCTTTCGGCTCGCCCGGAAGCGGCCGCGCGGGTGATGTCCGACCTACGGATGCGTGACGAATTGCGCGTGGCGCTTGCCGGATCGAAAGGCATGGCGCGGCCCGCGACGGCCGATGCTGCACGGCGGCTGGAACGGGCATTGGCGCGCGGCCGCGTCCTTGGTGCTTTGCAGCGGGCGGCGGCAGTCGCTGTCTTCGTCGCTGCCGGCTGGCTTGCGAACGGGCTCATCGGACCGATATCGGTGACGGAAGTTGTCGCTTCGACCCATCCGCCCGCCTATGTAGAAGAGGCGGTGCGGGCGCACCGGACGACACTCATGCGTGAGGCGATGTCGTCCCAAACCGCGGCACCCGGCTACAACGCCGATGAAATCCGCGCCGCGACTGCGATCGTGATGCCATCGCTGCCAGCGGACTGGAGGGTCCGTGACGTGCAGATCTATCCATCGCATTTCGGCCCGAGCGTCGAGATGGCCGTCGAGACAAAAGAGATGGGGCTGGTCTCGCTGTTCGCCATCCGGCCCGGAACATTCGATGTCGTCAAACCGACTGTCGCTCCCTCGGGCGAAGTTTCCTCGGCCTATTTCCAGATCGGCGAGGTCGCCTACGCGGTCGTCGGACGCAGCGATGTCGGCGGTCTCGATCGCACGGCCGAAGCGCTCGCCAAAACGCTTTACTGATCGACCTTCAAGAAGGAGAACCACATGAACAATCTCGGATATATCGGGGCCGGAGCCCGAGCCGGAGCCGTCTACGACGAAGGTCTGCGCCGGCACATGCTGCGCGTCTATAACTATATGGGCCTTGGCCTCGTCGTCACGGGCGTGATCGCGTTCGTGGTGGCTTCCACGCCCGCCCTTTACGTGCCGATCTTCTCCACCCCGCTGAAATGGGTGGTGATGCTTGCCCCGCTGGCCTTTGTGCTCTTGTTCTCGTTTCGGATGCAGACGATGTCGGCAGCCGGCGCCCAGGCGATGTTCTGGGCATTCTGCGCCGTCATGGGCCTGTCGCTGGCTTCCGTGTTCCTGGTCTTTACCGGCACCAGCATCGCACGCACCTTCTTCATCGCCGCCACCATGTTCGGCGCGACCAGCCTTTACGGCTACACGACCAAACGCGACCTGACGCAGTTCTCGTCGTTCCTGATCATGGGCCTGATCGGCGTGGTGATCGCCAGCGTCGTCAATATCTTCCTGGGCTCGACCGCGCTCCAGTTCGCGATCTCGGTGATCGGCATCGCCGTCTTCATCGGCCTCACTGCCTGGGATACCCAGACTATCAAGGAGCAGTATGCGGAAAACTTCGGTGCGGAATCACAGCAGAAGCTCGCTGTCTTCGGTGCATTCTCGCTCTATCTGAACTTCATCAACATCTTCCAACTGCTGTTGAACTTCACCGGCGAGCGCGAATAGCCGGCGTTGAACCAAGACCGGAGTTGGACATCATGGACAGAAACGATCAACAGGCGATCGGACAGCTCTTCGAGAAATTGGCAAACGTCGAGCGCCAGGCGCCGCCGCGCGATGCCGAAGCAGAGCGCTTCATCCAGGACCAGATCACCCAGCAGCCTGGGGCGCCATATTACATGGCCCAGACGATCGTGGTGCAGGAGCAGGCGCTGAACGCAGCTCAGGCACGCATCGAAGAACTGGAAGAGCAAGCGCAGCAGCCGGCCGGCGGTGGACCGCTCAGCGGCTTCTTCGGCCGCGGCGGCGGCAGGCGCTCAGGCTCGGTTCCGCGGGTAGGGCGCACCGCCTCCGTTGCAACTGAAGGGCCGAAGGACACGCCACAGCGGGCAGGCGGCGGTTTTCTTGCCGGCGCCGCGCAGACCGCGATGGGCGTGGCGGGCGGCGTGCTGCTCGGCAGCGCGATCGCCGGCATGTTTGGCGGCAGCGAAGCGAAGGCAGCTGAACAGCCGACGCCGCAGCCGGACGAAGCCGATCAGGCAGGCGATTCCAGCTCCGATAATGGCGGGGATTTCGGTGATATGGAGTTCTGACGAGCGACCCAGCCTGTGCCTGTGCCGGCGCTGGTGAAGATTGCGGGTCAGCATAGGCGAGGTGGCGAGGGCAACATCCGGGAAGCGAGCCCCCGCCGGCCGCTAATAGCCCAGGCGCTTCAGTTCAGTCTTGACCGCCGCGATGGTCTTGAAGCGGAAGTGCTTCGTTGTGCCATCGCGCCAATGGCAGTCGCATGTGGCATCGAACTTCCGGCTCGCTTTCAATTGAGTCAGCGCCTTCTGGCCCGGCTTGGGATCATCGAAGATGCGAACTTCGTAGAGCGTCCCTTCGACATCGTAGTGCATCTGAGCCCAGGAAAGTATCACGATCAGTTCCTTTGCCGGGTCGTGGTCGGCGTTGGCGAGGCCCAGCGCAATGTCCGGTGTGTCGCCCTCTTGTTCACCGAGCGTGACCTGGATTGCACGATACCTGTTGTCAGCTGGTCGTTGCAGCGCGACGAGCGGGCGTTCCGGATAGTCCTCAGCGGTCTGGTAATCGACAAAGAGTGTCTGGAGGCCGTTCCAGCTCACGGCTGTGGTGTGCGGATCAGCATTGTCGGCGAACCCAACAACACGTTTGGCGAAAGCCAGGTCGTTTTCGCCTGGAGCACGATCAAGGTCCTGCGCTCGCGCGTCAGTGAGCGCGCACGCGAGGGTGAGGGCAAGACTTGCAAGCAGCGGGAGTGTCTTCATGATTCGCAACCCTAGCATGCCCGTTGCCTCCACAGCGCTATAGCGAATGTCTAAGAGTGACCGGTCTGAATTCGCCGCCAACGGATGCTATAGGCGTTAGTCGCATAAGATAGATTATGGAACTGACGTGGCCGATTAGATGTGGCGTGAAGATAGCACCTCGCGAGATCCAACCCGGGAACCCAGCCGTAAAAACTTGGTCCTTCACGCTGATTCATAAGGGATTTCGATCGTCATGCCGTCATAAGCAGGCTCGACGTTATCAGGCGTCTCGGCCATTACCGTGGCGTAGTCGAGCGGCACATGCATATGCGTCAGCACCGCGTTCTTCGGCGCCAGTCTCTCGATCCAGCCAAGCGCCTGGCCAAGCGACAGATGGCTCGGATGGATGGTGTATTGCAGCGCGTCGATGACCAGCATGTCCAGCCCGCGCAAACGCTTGGCGGTCGCCTCCGGAAAGTCGCTGACGTCAGGGCAATAGGCCAGCCCGCCGATGCGGAAACCCAGCGAGGTGATGTCGCCATGGAGCTGCAGCAGCGGTTCGAGGGTGAGGGCGCCGCCCTCGCCTTCGATCACCACCGGCCTGTGGTGGTCGATGATATGGGCGTTGACGATCGGCGGATACGAACTGCCTTTCGGTGTTTCGAAACAGTAGCGGAACGCCTCGCGTAGGCGCAGCATGGTAGCCTGATCGGCATGAATGTCGATCCGGTGGCGCTGCTCGAGCACGAAGCCGCGCAAATCGTCGATGCCGTGGATATGGTCGGCATGCGGATGTGTATAGACCACCGCATCAATGCGCTTGACCGATGCCAGCAGCATCTGCTCGCGGAAATCCGGGCCGGTGTCGATGACGACCGTGGTCCGGGCGCCACTCGCCGCGATCCGCTCGACGAGCGCTGCAGTGCGCGTGCGCCGGTTCCGGGGGTTCGCGGGATCGCAATTGCCCCAGTCGCCGGTGATGCGTGGCGTGCCCGGCGAAGAGCCGCAGCCGAGGACGGTAAGACGTAACCGGTCGCTCATGCGTCAGGCGCCCGGCGCGCTCGGGCGCGGCATTTTCCTGAACAGCCGGAAGAAATTATCCGTGGTGATATCAGCGATCTCGGCCTCGCTGACGCCGATCGTCTCGGCCAGCACCTTGGCTGTAT
This sequence comes from Mesorhizobium sp. M0751, assembly GCF_040320265.1. Lineage (NCBI taxonomy): Bacteria > Pseudomonadati > Pseudomonadota > Alphaproteobacteria > Hyphomicrobiales > Phyllobacteriaceae > Mesorhizobium > Mesorhizobium sp. M0751. Next base: position 95,716 of record NZ_JAMYPH010000016.1, on the reverse strand, counting down.
GCGCAACATAGGCAGGCTCGTTGCGCTTGCCGCGAAACGGTATCGGCGCAAGGTATGGCGCGTCGGTTTCGACCAGCAGACGGTCGCGCTGCACATCGGCGGCGACGGCGCGCAGCTCGGCGGAGTTCTTGAAGGTCAGGATGCCGGAAAACGAGACGTAGCCGCCGAGCGCCACGCCGATCTCGGCCAGCCGGCGCCCCGACGAAAAACAGTGCAGGATGAAGGGGAAGGCGCCCTTCCCTGTCTCTTCTTCGAGGATATCAGCCATGTCATCGTCGGCGTCACGCGAATGGATGACCAACGGCAGACCGGTCACGCGCGCCGCGGCGATGTGGGTGCGAAAGCTCTGCGCCTGTGCGTCGCGCGGCGCATGATCGTAGAAATAGTCGAGCCCGGCCTCGCCGATCGCCACCACTTTGCGATGAGCAGAGAGCCGCACCAGATCATCGACAGTGACATCAAGCTCTTCGGCCGCATTGTGCGGATGGGTGCCTACCGAGCAATACACCTCATCGAAAGTCTCGGCAATCTCAAGCACGTGGCTAAATCGCTTCACCCTCGTCGAGATCGTCACCATTCGGCCGATGCCGGCCGTAAGGGCGCGGGCGACGATGGCCGCCCGCTCTTCGGCGAAATCCGGAAAGTCGAGATGGCAGTGACTGTCGACCAGCATCAGGTGCTTGTATCCGTTTGCTCGACATAGCGTGGAAATACCGGTTCCGGCGCCGGCAGCGCCGTACCGGATACCAGCGAATGGCCTTCCGCGACATGCTCGAAATTGCGGCTGCCGGCCGGCACCGCCAAAAGATCTAGCAGCTTTGCCGCCGACTGCGGAATGAAGGGCTGGCACAGCAACCCGACACGCCGGATCACCTCAGCGGTCGTCCACAGCACCGTTTCCATGCGCGCCGGATCGGTCTTCTTCAGCGCCCATGGCTCCTGCCCGGCGAAATAGCGGTTGGCTTCGGCCACTACGCCAAAGATCGCCGCCAGAGCAAGGTGGATGCCCTGGTCGGCCATCGTCCTGCGCGCCGTGACAAGGGCGGTATCTGCCTGATCGAGGATCGCTTTGTCGGCATCGCTCAATTCGCCGCGCTTAGGCACCACGCCGCCGCAGTTCTTGGCGATCATCGACAGCGAGCGCTGCGCCAGATTGCCGAGATCGTTGGCGAGGTCGGCATTGGTGCGGTTGACGATTGCCTCATGACTGTAGCTGCCGTCCTGGCCGAACGGCACTTCGCGCATGAAGAAATAGCGCACCTGGTCGAGGCCGTAGTGCTCGATCATCGCGAACGGGTCGACGACATTGCCGACCGACTTCGACATTTTCTCGCCACGGTTGAACAGAAAACCATGCGCGAACACGCGCTTCGGCAATTCGACGCCGGCCGACATCAGGAATGCCGGCCAGTAGACCGCGTGGAAGCGGATGATGTCCTTGCCGATGACGTGGACGTTCGCCGGCCAGAAAGACCATCTCTCATTGGCCGGATCCGGATAACCGGCGGCGGTGATGTAGTTGGTTAGGGCATCGACCCAGACATACATCACATGCTTCCCATCGCCGGGCACCGGCACGCCCCATTTGAATGTGGTGCGCGAGATCGACAGATCCTTCAGGCCGGATTTGACAAAGCTGATGATTTCATTGCGCCGCTCTGCCGGTCCGACGAACTCGGGGCTGTTCTCGTAGAGCGCGAGCAGTCTGTCCTGATAGGCGGAAAGGCGGAAGAAATAGCTCTCTTCCTCGGTCCATTCGACAGGCGAGCCGAGCGGTTCGCGGCGCACGCCGTCGTCACCGACCTTGGTTTCGGCCTCGTCGAAATAGGCTTCCTGCCGCACCGAATACCAGCCGCTGTAGCGGTCGAGGTAGATGTCGCCATTCTCAGCCATGCGCGTCCAGATCGCCTGGCAGGCCTTGTAATGACGCTCCTCGGTGGTGCGGATGAAAACGTCGTTCGAGCAACCGGTCGCTTCGAGCATCGAGCGAAAGATCGCCGAGTTGCGATCGGCAAGCGCTTTCGGCGTCAGGCCTTCGGCGTCCGCCGTCTGCTGCATCTTCAAACCGTGCTCGTCGGTTCCCGAGACGAAGAAGACGTCCTTGCCGTCGAGCCGCTGGAAGCGGGCCAGCGTGTCGCTGGCGATGACATTGTAGGCATGGCCGATATGCGGCTTGCCGTTCGGATAGAAAATTGGCGTCGTGACGTAGTATTTTTCGCGTGCCATGGATGAGCCGTCATGAATGTCTGAATGAAAGATGTCGCGGTGAGATATCGCATCGAAACGGCAATTGCCATCCGACGCCAATGTGGTGGCTTCGAAGTTCCTGCGATTGATTGGGAATCAATACTCAGGGGCTTCAAAAGCCACGCCAGCGGCCGTCACATTCGCATTGCAGAATTCAGGCGGTCGATCATGGTCAGGGCGTGCTGCTTTTTGTCGAGGTTGTAGGTCTCGGTTTCGGATATAGCGTTCAAAGCCTCGTGCCAAGTATCCGACAGCGTTTTGGCCCGCGCGAGATCGCCGGCGAGCGCTGCCTGGCTGGCGCCGGCCGACAGCAGATCAAGCGCGCGGCGATTGAATATCTCGAACGGGATCGCCTGGTCGCGGCCGGCGACCGCCTCGGCAAGACGGTAGGCGCCTGCGACATCTGTCTTTTTGGACATCACCAGAGCGTCGAGGGTGGCGGCGATTTCAAGCCCGCCATACTGCGTCAACAGGATCGCATTGCGCGCGCTGCCCGCTGCCCGCTCCGCCAGCGCCGCGCGCGCCGCAGGATCCTCCGGTGGCGGCGGCTCGATACCCTCCAGAACCGTCATCAAGCTCTCGGCATCGAGCGGCGCCAACCGCACCATCTGGCAGCGCGACCGGATCGTCGGCAGCAGACTGCCCGGCGCATGGACGATGAGGATGAACAAGGTGCGCGCGGGCGGCTCTTCAAGATTCTTCAACAAGGCATTGGCAGCATTGGTGTTCATGTCGTCGGCGGGATCGACGATAACCACCCGGTAGCTGCCGTCGTGCGACGTCAACGACAGAAAACGGCTGACCTTGCGGATTTCGTCGACCGTGACCACTGTCTTGAAGCTCTTGGTCTTGTCGTTCGCGGGGCGTGTAAGATGCAGCACCGAAGGATGTGCCCCGGTGGCGATCTGGCGAAACAGTGACGAAGCCGGATCTGGAACGGCAAGGCTTTCCGGCGCCTGCTCGAAGGCCGGGTGCCTCAACAGATGATGCGCCAGGTGAAAGGCCAGCGTCGCCTTGCCGATGCCAACCGGCCCGGCAAAGATCAGTGCGTGCGGCAGCTTTCCCGAGCGGTAAGCGGTGGCCAGCATGTTGGCCGCCTGCAGGTGACCGACAAGACGCGGCGTCTCGGATGGCTCTGGCACCCCGTCCAGCGTGTCGTGCTGTTCGGGCGCGATGCGTTCGAAAATCATGCCGGCGCCGCCTGCCTTCTTTGCGCCGGCATCATCCTCTCGAGAGCCGCGAAGACGGTGGCGGTAACGACATCCTCCACCGTGTTGGGGTCGACTGACGCATCGACGACGACGCAGCGTTCGGGTTCAGCTGCGGCGATCGCGAGAAACGCCTCACGCCGGCGTTGGTGGATGGCCAATGTTTCCTTCTCGAAGCGGTCCGGTCCGTCAGTGCTTCCCCGCCGGGCGGTAGCGCGCCTCAGGCCCTCGGCAGGGTCGATGTCGAAGATCAGTGTCATGTCCGGCACCATGCCGTTGATGGCGACCTTCTCCAACGCGTCCATGAATGCCGGGTCGAGGCCGCCGGTGACGCCCTGGTAGACGCGCGAGGAATCCATGAAACGATCGCAAAGCACGACCGAGCCGCGCTCGACCGCCGGCCGGATGACCTGTTCGACATGGTCGGATCGCGCAGCGGCGAAAAGCAACGCTTCCATCTTGGGGCCGAACGGCTCGGCTGCGCCTGAAAGCAGGACATGCCTGACCGCCTCCGCGCCCGGCGAGCCACCCGGCTCACGTGTCACCAGCACATCGTATTTCTTGGCGCGCATCTTCTTTGCCAGTCGCTCGATCTGCGTCGACTTGCCTGCTCCTTCGCCGCCTTCAAAAGTGATGAAAAATCCGCGCGCCAAAGCCTTTGTCCATACTTCGGGGACCGTATAGTCCCGGCGGGAAAAAAGGTCCACCGCGACGGTGCTAACGCAGCCAGCCGACGGCCAGTTCCTTGGCGGCATCGAGCGCGCGCTGCGGCAGCGAGCCGACACCGATCGACTCGGCGGCAAACAGCGGCGTCTCCTGGCTCAGCGTATCGCCGATCCAGACGCGCAGCGCACCGACCGGCTGCCCCTCCTCCACCGGCGCTGCAACCGGTCCGTCATAGACGATCCTGGCGGTGAGCTTGTCGCGGTTGGTGATCGGCAGGAAGATCTGCACCGGTCCTTTTGCCTTTAACGCGACACCGGACTTGGCGCCGCCAAAGACCTGGGCTTCGCCAACCACTTCGTCCTTGGCGAATATTTCAGTCTTCTCGAAGGAGCGAACGCCCCAGTCGAGCAGCTTTCGCGCTTCCTCAGCACGCTCGCGGTCGTTTGCCAGGCCGCTCATCGCCGCGATCACCCTTGTGCCATTGTGGCTGACCGAGCCGACGATGCCGAACCCGGATTGCTCGCTCGCGCCGACCGCGAGCCCGTCGGCGCCTATATCCATGGCCAGCAGCGGATTGCGGTTCCTCTGGGAAATCTTGTTCCAGGTAAAATCCTTCTGGCCGTAATAGCGGTAGAGATCCGGGTAGTTGCGCCAGATATGCAGCGCCAGAAGCGCGAGTTCGCGAACGCTCGTTTGCTGCCCATCGGCCGGCAGACCGGTGGAATTGACAAAAGTCGATTTCTGCAAGCCGATCTGGCGGGCACGCTCGGTCATCTGCGCCGCGAAGTTTGCCTCGGACCCGGCCATCCCTTCAGCGATGACGATACAGCCGTCATTGGCCGCCTGCACGGTCACGCCCTGGATCAGGTCTTCCAGCCTGATCGTCGACTTGAGCTTGGCGAACATGGTCGATGTCCCCGAAGGAGCGCCGCCTTTGCGCCAGGCGTTCTCGCTCACCACGAAGGTGTCATCGAGCGTCATGCGCCCTGATTTGATGGCGTCGAAGACCACTTCCATCGTCATCAGCTTGGCCAGCGAGGCCGGCGGGATCAACCTGTCGGCGTCCTTGGAAAACAGCACGGTTCCGGTTTCGGCATCGATCATGAAGGCCTGCGCGGCCTTGGTCTCGAAAAGCTGTGCTGAGGCCGGCGCAAGCGAGAGCAGCAGCAGGCCGAGCGCCATAAGCCCGGTGAAAGGGTGAAAAAATTTCATCAGGTTCGACCAGTGAGCCGGCGCTTTTGCAAGTTGGCAGAAGCTATCAGGCTTTTGCCTGGCGGATCAATCGCGCACGAAAAAACCAGGCAGCCCCGAGCTCAGTTGCGTACAGCAAGCGCATCCGGCGCACCATGCGACCACGCTGCCTGCAGCATCTCGTCCAGGCTGCCACGGCCGTCGGCAAAGAGGTTGACCGAGTACCAGTCCTTGCCTTCAAGTTCCGAGCGCTGGATCTCGGTCTTGCCGAAGCTGGAAAGCTGGGCAGCCACACGCTCCGCTTCGGCGGCATTCTCGAACGAACCCGCCGCGACATAGGCCGCGGGCGACCCGGTTGGAGGAGCTTGCCGCTTCCACGATTGAAGAATTTCGGCGGGCGAAATGCCGGCGCCATCCAACCCGGCAAACGCGTTGGAGGCGCGCTGCACGCGCTCGTCCGCATAAGACAGCGACGCCACGGTGAACGGCGATTGCGCCGGCAGGTTGATCTCCGGACGCTCTGGCACGATCGGGCCGAAATCGGGCAGTACAATGTCTCCCGAAGCAGATGCTTGCACCGCCATGACAGGCCCTGCATCGGATCCCTGCCCGGAATTCGTCAGCTGACCGGGGAACGGCACGGCAGCAGCGCTCACCGGCAGGCTTGGCGACGGCCCATTCATCGCGACCATGACACCGCTGGGCAGACCGTCCGACGGATCCGGCACCCTGTTGCCTGGACGATACGAAGCCATAAGATACTGCCCGTCATTGCCTTCGAGCGGCGCACGGCCGACATATTCGACCTTCACCTCGGCCGTACCGATATTGGCATAATCGAGCATTTCAGCAGCGCGCTTCGACACATCGATGATGCGTCCATCATGATAGGGTCCGCGATCGTTGACGCGCACAATCACCGAGCTGCCGGTCTTCATGTTGGTGACCCGCGCATAGCTCGGCAGCGGCATGGTCGGATGCGCCGCCGTCAGATCTGCCATGTCGTAAACTTCGCCGTTGGCGGTCAACCGGCCGTGGAACGCCTCACCGTACCAGGACGCGAGGCCAACCTTGGCGTAACGTTTGTCTTCCTTCGGATAATACCACTTGCCGCGCACCTGATAGGGCTTGCCGAGCTGGTCGCGTCCCCGAGATGTCTTGAACATCACGCGCGGGCTGGCTTTCACGCCATACTCGGCTTCGGAAAAATATTCCTTGGAGCGAGGTTTCTTGTTGACCATCGCCTTTTGCTGCGGCGTCGCACATGCCGCAAGAAAGGCGGCCGACAAGGCAAACAGCGCGAAAGCGGAAGCGCGACGAAGACGCGGGCGCGCCGTGGTCTGCATATTTTGATTGTCCCCTATAGCATCGACGAAGGCACCGCAGCATAAACGTCAGCGATGCCAAAGCACCCACTCCAGAAACGCCGGTGACGCCCTACCCCAATCCTTTTTGTGCGCAGGAATTGTTTATCACCGTATTAACCGATTGTGGTCGGAACCGGGCGAGATTGTGGCACGAACCGTCTCGCCGATCGGCATGAAAGTCATCGCTTATCGATCAGCAACGCCGTTCGTGGCGCACTTTGCCCTTCGCTTGGCCTGGCTGCCAGCGCAGATTCAGGGACCGAAGATCACAAGCTCGGTGAACGTCAGATCTCCAGGTGCAGGTGGTTTGGGACCCCTGAAATATTTCAGCCCCTTGTTGGGCCGGTACCATCCCACCAAACCTGGAATCGGCTCCTTGGCGTCGACAAAGCAAACGAGGATTCCTCTTCGCAAGAGAAAGTGCCCCATCGCACCGGCGCAGCGGCTCAAATCCGCAAGCGAGCGGCAATAGATGACCTGATGGGATCGGATAACACCGTGCAACATTCGGCGCGGCATCAACACCAGGGGGAACGCTGCTCCGTCGCAAATGCAGATCAACGACAGGCAGCCCAGCGCGGCGTGTTCCGAGAGTATGTATCTCTCACCCTCGGGCAGCATCGCCAATTCCGGAAGATCGGGACGCATTTCGAGCACGCGACATGACCGCTGCGCCGAACTTAAAGCCGGCAAGAAGGTAAATTGTCCGCTGGAGAAGAGCCGAAAGCCGAGCGCCCGGTTGGCTTTCAATGTCGCTTGTGCGGGCGAAATGTTCGTGTAGGTCACGTCCTTCCGCTTGAGAACCGCCGCTACCAACATGGCACCATAAGGACGGAATTCTGCATCGACTGACCAGCTTGAAAGATTGCAGCGGATTTCCTCGCTCTCCGACCCCTGGTAGCGAGCATAAAGGGTGAGCACAACGCCGACGATCTGACCGGCGTGCTCCAAGGCAAAGCCATATTGTGGGAACTCGGCAACCACAGGCCGCTGCGACAAGCGGGTCAGAGCGTGTGTCCAGTAGCTCCGGTTACGCGCCGGAAAGCCCCTGCACAGGCAATCGACCACTCCCTCCCAGTCGGTTTCGCAGATTGGTCTACAGCGGAGACCGGGCGGGAGAGCGCCAAGAACGGCCAAAATCAACTCCAGAATACGATTTACTTACATGTCCCTAATGCGCTCAACATATCAGCGCTCAACGATTAATACTCCGTGCGGGTTTTAAAAACGATTTTCCACACTCAGTACAAAACACAGCTCGCCATGACGCTGCTCACCGTCCTGGATCGCGCTGAAAGGTGCGGCCGCCACGGTTGACTTGGCGTTGAATGCGGCTTTACAGGAATGGAACGCGAACCGGTCGGGGAACGTCCTGGTGCCAATCCGGTACCGACAGCTCGAACCCGCTCCTCTCGCGATATCCTAAGTGATTGAAAAGTCACCTTGGAGGGATGGCCGAGCGGTTTAAGGCACCGGTCTTGAAAACCGGCGTGGGTGCAAGCCCACCGTGGGTTCGAATCCCACTCCCTCCGCCATATCCGTCCAATTTCTTCAATCCTGCAGGCATGACGTCGAGTTTTCCGCTCGTCGGATTCTCGACTGCCCGGGTTTAACAGGCCGGTCCGTTTCGGAGAGAAGCGCCGGGCCGCTCTGCCCCATGCACGCGCCACCTCTCGCGTCACTGAAATGCGACAGGTGCTGATCGTGCCAACGATACCAAAGTACCGTTGATGCTACTGCGTAATCAACAACCTGCCACAAGCGAAGACTGTCACCCGCCGCGCAGCCGCGCTCGTCGGGTTGATTTCTCCGCCCGAATATGATGCTTCTCCCGCCTATGAATAAACTATTTTCTGCGGCTCTCGCATGGACGATAGTGGCTTGGCCGGCCAGCGCGATGGACAGCGCATTGCGCGCCGGCCTGCTGAAACTCGATCCGCAAACCCGGCTGGAGCAGCGATGCGACGCCGAAATTCTCGACCGGATTACCCGCGACGACCACAAGTACAAAGCCGATCGTGTTGTCGCCTACGCTTTTGCGACGCCCGAAATGGGCGCCGATGCGATCAAGAGCCCGGGTGCTGCGTTTCGCAGCAAGGGACAATGGTACCGGCTGAAATTCAAATGCGAGACAGCGCCGGACCATATGGAAGTCCTGCAGCTCCGCTACCGGATCGGTGATGAAATTCCGGAAAGCGACTGGCCCAAATACAATCTCTATAACTAGGCATTCGGGAGCTGTGGCCGCATTTTGCTGGTGTTTCGGGCCGATCGTCGCAAACTCTGTATATAGCTGACCTTGTTCCAACCAGTCCCTTGACGCGCGGGAACCATACACGTTAGGCCCTCCAGGCATTCGACGCGAACGGTCGGCCAACCAGCAAGGGACTTCCAGTCGATGGAAATTTTCACTGCCGCGGGCTTCTCTGCCCTGCTCCAGGTCATCGCCATCGACCTCGTGCTTGCAGGCGATAACGCCATCGTCATCGGCCTGGCCGCGGCGGGCTTGCCGGTCGAGCAGCGCAAGAGAGCGATTCTCATCGGCGTGGTGGCGGCGACGGTGCTGCGTATCGGTTTTGCCGCGATCACCGTCACCCTGCTGCAGATTGTCGGCCTGCTGCTGGCCGGCGGCATCTTGCTGCTGTGGGTGTGCTGGAAGATGTATCGCGAGCTGCGCACGTCGCATGCCGACGAGGAGGAGGCGACCGAAGCGCTGTCCAATTCCGATATCAACAGCGATGATATGGTGGCCGGCAAGGCGCGCAAGAAGACCCTGGGTCAGGCGGCATTGCAGATCGTCATCGCCGACGTGTCGATGTCGCTCGACAACGTGCTGGCGGTCGCCGGCGCAGCGCGCGATCACTTCCAGGTGCTGGTGATCGGCCTCGTCCTGTCGATCGCGCTGATGGGCCTTGCCGCGAGCTTCATCGCCAAGCTGCTGCACCGCCATCGCTGGATCGCCTATATCGGCCTTTTGATCATCTTCTATGTCGCGCTCGATATGATCTATCGAGGCGCTGTGGAAGTATTGCCGCATGTCAGCAGTGCGATGAGCTGACGCATCGACTCGAATTCGCATCGGCCGGCCTTTCAGCTTCGGCGAGCCTTCGTCGACGCTGGCGGTTGCGTTTCGCCGCAGCCGCTGCCCATACCAATGCCGCAATAAGTGTGGTAATGCGCCGCCAATCCCGAAAATCCGGAAAACCCTTTTATGTCTGCCCCTCGCGTCAGTTTCGTCAGTCTTGGATGCCCGAAAGCCCTTGTGGATTCGGAGCGCATCATCACGCGCTTGCGCGCCGAGGGCTACGAGATCGCGCGCAAGCACGACGGCGCCGATCTGGTCGTCGTCAACACCTGCGGCTTCCTCGATTCCGCCCGCGACGAGTCGCTCAACGCTATCGGCTCGGCACTTTCAGAGAATGGCGAAGTCATCGTCACCGGCTGCCTCGGCGCCGAGCCGGACGTCATCCGTGAAAGACATCCCAACGTTCTCGCCATCACCGGCCCGCAGGCCTACGAGAGTGTGATGGCAGCCGTGCATGAGGCTGCGCCCCCGAGCCATGACCCCTATGTCGATCTCCTGCCGCCGCAGGGCGTCAAGCTGACGCCGCGCCACTACGCCTATCTCAAGATTTCGGAAGGCTGCAACAATCGCTGCACCTTCTGCATCATTCCAGCACTTCGCGGCGACCTCGTCTCACGGCCGGCCGCCGACGTGTTGCGCGAAGCCGAGAAGCTGGCCAAGGCCGGGGTCAAGGAGATCCTCGTCATCTCGCAGGATACCAGCGCCTACGGCATCGATATCAAATACCAGACCAGCTTGTTCGGTGATCGCGAAGTGCGGGCGAAATTCTTGGATTTATCGGAGGAACTCGGCAAGCTCGGTGTCTGGGTGCGCATGCACTATGTCTATCCCTATCCGCATGTCGCAGACGTCATACCACTGATGGCCGAAGGCAAGATTCTTCCCTATCTCGACATTCCGTTCCAGCACGCCTCGCCGCAGGTGCTGAAGAATATGCGTCGGCCAGCTCATGGCGAAAAGACGCTCGAGCGCATTCGCGGCTGGCGCGACGTCTGTCCGGACCTTGCCATCCGCTCCACCTTCATCGTCGGCTTCCCCGGCGAGACCGATGACGATTTCGAGATGCTGCTCGACTGGCTGGACGAGGCCAAGATCGACCGCGCCGGCTGTTTCAAATACGAGCCGGTCAGAGGCGCCCGCTCCAACGAGCTCGGCCTCGAGCAAGTGCCGCAGGAGATCAAGGAAGCCCGCTGGCACCGCTTCATGCAGCGCCAGCAGAAGATTTCGGCAACGCAGCTCACCAAGAAAATCGGCAAGCGCCTGCCGGTCCTGATCGACGAGGCGCATGGCAATTCGGCCAAGGGCCGGACCAAATACGACGCGCCCGAAATCGACGGTTCGGTCCATATCCAGTCGCGGCGGCCACTGCGCGCCGGCGACATCGTCACGGTCAAGATCGACCGCGCCGACGCTTACGACCTTTACGGCTCAGCTGTCTGATATTCCGTCCAAAGTAAAAGGGCGCCGCGTGGCGCCCTTTCGTTCGATATGTTTCCGACTGCCTACTGCGGCAGCTTGTCGTCGACGCCCTTGACGTAGAAATTCATGCCGAGCAGCGTGCCGTCGTCGGCGACCTCGCCCTCCTTCAGCCAAGGTGTGCCGTCCTGCTTGGCGATCGGCCCGGTGAAGGGGTTCCAGCCGTCGGCGATCTTCTTGGTGGTGGCCTCGGCCATCGCCTTGACGTCGTCGGGCATGTTGGTGAAGGGCGCCAGCTTGACGGCGCCGTCCTTAATGCCGAGCCAAACATTGTCGGGCTTCCAGGTGCCGTCGAGCGCCGCCTGGACGCGGCTGATGTAGTATGGACCCCACTCGTCGGTCAGCGCGGTCAGCTGCGCGTGCGGTGCGAACTTGATCATGTCGGAGGATTGGCCGAAGCCGTGCAGCTTGCGCTCCTCCGCCACCTGCAAGGCAGCGGTCGAGTCGGTGTGCTGGACAATGATATCGGCGCCCTGGTCGAACAATGCCTTGGCAGCGTCGGCCTCCTTGCCCGGATCGAACCAGGAGTTCACCCACACGATCTTCGCCTTGAAGTTCGGGTTGATCGACTGTGCGCCGAGCATAAAGGAATTTATGCCCATCACCACTTCCGGGATCGGGAAGGAAACGATGTAGCCGGCGACGCCCGACTTCGATTGTTTGGCGGCGATCTGGCCAAGCACGTAGCGGCCTTCATAGAAACGCGCATTGTAGATGCCGAGATTTTCGGCCGTCTTGTAACCGGTGGCGTGCTCGAACATCACCTTGGGGAATTTCTTGGCGATCTTCACTTCCGGGTCCATGAAGCCGAAGGACGTGCCGAATATGATCTTGCATCCCTCGCGCGCCAGGCGCTCGAAGGCGCGATCGGCATCGGGGCCTTCGGAGACGTTTTCGAGATAGGCGGTCTCGACCTTGTCGCCGAGTGCCTTTTCCACCTCGAGGCGGCCTTGGTCGTGCTGGTAGGAGTAGCCGAAATCGCCGATCGGGCCGGTGTAGACCCAGCAGGCCTTCAGCTTGTCCGCCGCCTGGGCTGAGGCCGCCAATGACAATGCGGCCGTCGTCGCCATCAGGGCAATAAGCAGTTTTTTCATTGTGTTACCTCTCTGAGTTAAGCCTTGGAGCTTCCGTCTTTTTGTTGTCAACGATCCGGAACGAATGGCTGGCCCAAGGAGGCCGGCGTGTTCATCATCGTCAAACGCTTGTTGCGCGAGATTAGAACGAGAACCACGACGGTTGCCAGATAGGGCAGCGAAGAAAGCAGTTGCGAGGGGACCGGAATGCCGAATGCCTGTGCATGAAGCTGGCCGATCCAGACCGCGCCGAAAATATAGGCGCCGGCCAGCACCCGCCATGGCCGCCAGGAGGCGAAGACGACCAGAGCCAGCGCGATCCAGCCGCGGCCGGCGGTCATGTTCTCCACCCATTGCGGTGTGTAGACCAGCGATAGGTGACCGCCGGCTAGGCCGGCACAAGCGCCGCCGAAAATCACTGAGAGATAGCGGTAACGGATGACGTGGATGCCAAGCGCATGGGCGGATGCATGGCTGTCGCCGATCGAGCGCAGCGTGAGCCCGGTGCGGGTCTTGAACAGGAACCACATGACGGCGGCGGTCAGCGCGATCGAGATGTAGAAGATTGGATCCTGACCGAACAGCAGCCTGCCAATGACCGGGATTGCGGTCAGGCCGGGAATATCGAGGTTAGGCAATCTCTCGCCGGGCTGGCCGACAAAATTCGTCCCCATCATGCCGGAAAGGCCGAGGCCGAGCAGCGTCAGCGACAGGCCGGTTGCCACCTGGTTGGTGGCCAGCGACAGGGTCATGACGGCGAACAGCAGCGAGAACACTGCCCCCATGGCAATTGCCGCCAACAGCCCGATCCACGGCGAGCCGGTGAGATAGCCGGCGCCGAAGCCGCCGACTGCACCCATGATCATCATGCCCTCGACGCCGAGATTGAGCACACCCGAACGTTCGACCACCAGTTCGCCGATCGCCGCGATCAGCAGCGGCGTCGCCGCCGTCGCGATGGTCAAAAGGATGTTGACGGTGATGTCCATCAGCGAGCTTCCTCCAGCTTCGGCGCTGCCTCGAGTTTCGGTGCGGCAAAGCCGGTCAGGCGAATGCGATAGTGAATGAGCGTGTCGCAGCCGAGCACGAAGAACAAAAGCATGCCCTGGAACACGCGCGCCACCTTGTCGGAGATGCCGAGCGCGCTTTGCACTGCCTCGCCGCCGAGATAGGTCAGCGCCAGCACAAGGCCGGCGGCAACGATCCCGAGCGGATTGAGCCGGCCGAGGAATGCGACGATGATGGCGGTAAATCCGTAGCCAGGCGAGATCACCGGCTGCAGCTGCCCGATGGCGCCTGAGACCTCCGAAATCCCGGCAAGCCCGGCCAGTGCGCCCGACAGCAGGAAGGCAAAGAAGACCATGCGGTTAAGGCCAAACCCGGCGAAGCGCCCTGCCCTCGGGCTTGAGCCGAGCACGCGGACCTCGAAGCCTTTCAGCATACGGCTCATCAGGATCCAGATCAGTATCGCCGCGACCAGCGCGAAGACAAATCCCCAGTTTGCCCGGCCGGATTCCGGAAGGAGTTCCGGCAGTATCGCCGAGTCGTTGAACTGGATGGTTTGCGGGAAACCGTGGCCCTGCGGATCGCGCCACGGCCCGCGTACCAGCCAATCGAGGAAGAGCTGGGCGACATAGACCAGCATCAGGCTGGTCAGGATCTCGTTGGTGTTGAAGCGCGTCTTCAGCAGTGCCGGGATTGCAGCATAGGCGGCCCCACCGACCATGCCGAAAAGAAGCATCAGCGGCAGCACCAATGGGCCTTCGAACTGCGGAAACAGCACGGGGAAGATCGAGCCGACAATGCCGCCCAGGATGAACTGGCCTTCGGCGCCGATGTTCCAGATGTTGGCCTTGTAGCAGACCGACAGTCCGACCGCGATCAGGATCAAGGGGGCGGCCTTGATCGCCAACTCATGTAACTGCCAGACCTGGCTGATCGGTTCGATGAAGTAGATGCGGAACGCAGTCAACGGGTTGACGCCGAGCAGCGCGAACATGATGGCACCAGCAATGATCGTCAAAACGAAAGCGATGAAAGGCGAGAGTGCCGAAAACAGCATCGAGCGCTGCGGGCGTTTTACAAGTTCGAGGCGCATCAAGCCGTCTCCAGCGTATGTTCGGCATGACCGGGTTCGGCGCCGCCCATCAGTAGTCCGATCTTCTCGAATGTCGCTTCAGCTATCGGCAGCGGCTTCGACAGTTCGCCATTGTGCATGACCGTGATCGCATCGGAAATCTCGAACAGCTCGTCGAGGTCCTGGCTGATCACCAGCACCGCCGAGCCGCTGCGCGCCAGTTCGATCAGCGCCTGGCGGATGTGGGCCGCCGCACCCGCGTCGACCCCCCAGGTCGGCTGATTGACCACCATGACGCTTGGCCGCCGGTCGAGTTCGCGGCCGACGATGAATTTCTGCAGATTGCCGCCAGAAAGAGCCGCAGCCTCTGGATCCGGCGCGCTCTTGCGCACGTCCATCGCCTTTATGATGCGCTGGGCAGCGGTATAGATCGCATCGCCCTTGACCATTCCACCGGCGCCGACAAACATCTTGCCATCGGTGGCGTGGCGCGACAGGAGCAGGTTCTCCGAAAGCTTCATGCGCGGTGCTGCACCATGGCCGAGCCGCTCTTCCGGAACGAAGGCAGCGCCCATCAGGCGCCTGCCGGTGATGGTGAGGCCGCCGGCATCCTTGCCGCGGATGCGGACCGAGCCGGCATCCTGCTGCAGCACCTCGCCGGAGACGGACTCAAAGAATTCGCCCTGGCCGTTGCCGGCCACACCGGCAATGCCGATCACCTCGCCGGCGCGGACTTCAAGATTGATGTTCCTGAGCGGGATCGAGAACGGGGTCGCCGGCTTGCGGGTGAGTTCGCGGATTTGAAGCAGCACCGGCGCGGTCTCGATACCCTCGGCCGGCGCCCGCACCACGGCCTGCACCTCGTTGCCGACCATCATCCGCGCCAACGAAGACGCGGTTTCCTGGCGCGGATTGCAATGGCCGACCACCTTGCCGTGACGCAGCACGGTGGCGCGGTCGCAGATGCGTTTGACCTCTTCCAGCCGGTGCGAAATGTAGAGGATGGACTTTCCTTCCGAACGCAGCCGTTCGAGCGTCTCGAACAACTTATCGGCCTCCTGCGGCGTCAGCACCGAAGTTGGCTCGTCGAGGATGATGAGTTGCGGCGTCTGCAGCAGGCAGCGGATGATTTCGATACGCTGACGCTCGCCGACCGACAGATCACCGACCAGCGATAGCGGATCGAGAGGCAGGCCGTAACTGTAGGAGAGCGCCCTCGCCTTGGCCGCGATCGTGCTGATCGGCGAGCCGTCATCCAGCGACAGCGCGATATTCTCCGCCGCCGTCAGCGCTTCGAACAGCGAAAAATGCTGGAAAACCATGCCGATGCCGAGCTTCTTTGCGGTGCCGGGGCTGGTGATCCTGACCGCCTGGCCATTCCAGAATATCTCGCCGGAATTCGGTTCCAGCGATCCGAAGAGCATTTTCACCAGCGTCGACTTGCCGGCGCCGTTCTCGCCAAGCAATGCATGGATCTCGCCCTTGGCGATGTTGAGATCGACATGGTCGCACGCCGTCAGCGTGCCGAATATCTTTGTGAGGCCGCGAACCTCCAGCAGGTTTGCGCCGTCCTGATCTGCACTCACGGTGCCTCCATCTGGTTTGCCAGACATGTTCTGTGTTCCCGCAAGCATCGTATGCGCGGGCTGCTCTCTACGGTAAGCGCCTCACGACTTGAAAGAGCTTCAAGAATTTCAGCGGAAACTCAAGCGGTAAAGAGCAGTTCGCAAGAACGGCGGCGTCGGCGGGCCGAAAATGCGGGCTCAAGGGATAAGTATCGTTGTCCCGGTGGTCCGGCGCCCTTCGAGATCGGAATGCGCCTTGCCGGCATCGCTGAGCGCGTAACGCTGGTTGATCTTGATCTTGACTGCGCCGCTGAGCACCACATCGAACAAGGCGGCGGCGGAAGCCTCGAGGTCTTCGCGCTTGGCATTGTAGACGAACAGCGTCGGCCGCGTTGCGAACAGCGAGCCCTTCTGCGCCAGCAGCGAGATGCTGAAGGGCGGGATCGGCCCAGACGATTGACCGAAGCTGACGAACGTGCCGAGCGGCCGCAGGCAATCGAGCGAGGCTGGAAACGTGTCGTTGCCGACCGAGTCATAGACAACGTCGCATTTCTTGCCACCGGTGATAGCGGCAACGCCGCCCACGAAATCCTGTTCGCGATAGTTGATCACATGGTCGAAGCCATGCGCCTTGGCGAGCTCGATCTTGTCGGTTGAACTCGCGGTGCCGATCACCGTCGCGCCGAGATGCTTGGCCCATTGGCCGAGGATCAGCCCGACACCGCCGGCCGCCGCATGAAACAGGATCGTGTCGCCGGCTTTCACCTTGAATGTACGGCGCAACAAGTACTCGGCGGTCATGCCCTTTAGCATCATCGCCGCGGCCTGTTCGTCGCTGATGCCGTCGGGCACCTTCACCACGCGGTCGGCGGCGATCACGCGCTGCCCGGCATAGGCGCCGGTCGTCACCGCATAGGCGACGCGATCCCCGGGCTTCAGCCAGTCGACATCTGTGCCGACGTCCAAAACCACGCCGGCCGCCTCGCCGCCGGGGATCAGCGGAAATCCGCCCTGCGGCGGATAAAGGCCCGAGCGATAATAGACGTCGATGAAATTGAGACCGATCGCGGTGTGCTTGACCAGGATCTGTCCCGAGCCCGGCTGCCCGGGATCGGCATCCTCATAGGTCAGGACCTCCGGGCCGCCATGGGCATGGATGCGGATCGCTTTGGACATTTTCTGGCTCTCTTGGGATCAGGCTTTCTTATCCGGCTTGGCGCCGAGATTTGGGAAGAACTGCATGATAGCGCCGATGCAGGCGAGGTAAAGCCCGGTGATCGTAATCCCGATCTTGATGAAATCGCTGACCTGCTCGCCCAGCACGCCGATCTGGTCATAGAAGGAGGCAAGTGCGGCCTGCGCCAGCGCCAGCGCGCCGAAAGCGCACCAAAGCAGCGTCATACCGAGATTGATTGGGCGCAGCCGCTTCACCCGCACCGGATGGATGAAATTGATCGGCACGAAGGTGAGAATGCCGGCCACCACGACCGCGGCGAAAGAAACCCATTGTCCAGGCTCGATGACGAACAGCGTGAACACCACCATGTTCCAGACGACCGGAAAGCCCTTGAAGAAATTCTCCTTCGTCTTCATGCCGGTATCGGCATAGTAGATTGCGCTCGACACGACGATTATCGCAGCCGACAGGAACGACAGGCGCTCGCCCATGAAGCCGCGCTGATAGAGCGCGAAGGCCGGAATCAACACGTAGGTCACGTAGTCGATGATGTTGTCGAGCAGTTCGCCCGACCATGTCGGCAGGATTTCCTTGACGTCGAGCTTCCTGGCGATCGGCCCGTCGATGCCGTCGACGAAAAGTGCCAGGCCCAGCCACCAGAACATTGCCGTCCAGCGCTGCTCGCTTGCTGCCACTAGCGACAGAAACGCCAGGAATGAGCCCGACGCGGTCAAGAGATGGACCGAGAACGCCCGCGCCTGAGGCCATGTGACTTTCTTCTTCGGCCGCGGAATCCGGTCGGCGATTTTCCTGGCCGTCGTCTTCTTGCTCACGGGCCCCGCCAGTCCAGCTTGCAGATTTCGGCCGAACGGCCGGCAAAGTTCCAGTTACGGCCAAAGGCCCGCATTTTGCTCTTGTCGGATTTGGCGACGATGATTTCCGGCGCAATCCAGTATTCCGAATTGCTGATAACCGTATCCTTGTCGCGATCCTTGCCGGTGATTGGCGTCACCGCACCATCGATGATCTTCGGTATCTGGAACATGCGTGTTTTCTCACGCGTCTCGTAGGTGATCGGCACCTGCTCGGCGCCGAGGAACTGTCCGACCAGGATGGAGAGCAGCGATGTGGTTCCACCGGCCTTGCCGGTGAATATCTTCGTCAGTCCCTTCACAGCGTAAACCGAGGCGCGCTTGTCGATAAACAGGCCGGCGGTCCAGTTACCGCGACTCATGTAGCCGGGGATTTCCATGATCAGCCCAAGATTGAGACCGGACAGGTCGACCTCGCCGAAATGGCCGGCATCGATGCGGAACCCCGCCCAGGTTTGGCAATAGCCTTCCGTAGGCGGATGATTGCCGAGCGACAGAACGCAAGGGCAAAAAACCGTGCAATTGCAGGAGAGGACGAGCTCTCCCTTCATTGCCCAGTTTTGGTCAGTCATCGAATTCTCCCCCTCATGTCGAGACTACTAGTAGCGCGGCTGCCCAGACAAGCAGTATCGCACCGCCCAGCCGCGTCGGCAGATTGCCTGCCGTCTGTTTTTCGACCAGGCTGAACAGGCCGATCAGCGCCATCCAGAACACGTTCATCACACCGACGGCGAACATTACCAGCATCAGCGCCCAGCAGCATCCAAGGCACCACAGGCCCTGCTCCATGCCGAGCCGGAAAATGCGAATGGGCCTGGCGCTCCAGTTGGCGAACAGGACCGAGAACGGATTTCTGCACTTCTCCAGACAGGCTTCCTTCAGCCAGCTGAACTGATACAGACCAGCGATCGACAGCGCGGCTGCTCCGGCAATTCCAACCAGCGGATCGAGCATCTGCCCGGATGACGCGAATGCATCGACGGCGAGCGTCAGGGCTGCGAACATTGCCGAGGCGGCAAGCCAGACGCTCAAATATCCAGCGACCAGGATCAACGGATGGACGGCCGGCTCCCCCTTGATCCGGGCGGTATCTGCGATCTCGCAATAGGAGCGGATCATCGGCGCCGCGGAGGGCAGCATGGTCGCGATGGCCATCAACAGCCACATCGCGGTGAGTGCCCCGCCTTGCGCGCCTAGGCTTGCGCGAAGTGGCGCCGGCGCAAGGCAGAGGGCGAAGAGACGCACAAGGAAATCCGGCAGCGGCAGTTGCGGCAGGTATTCCAGCACGGCATCGCCGGGTGCATCGGTGCCCGGGAGCCGGCTTACCGCCCCTCGAACTGCCATTGCGCCGAGAAGGAGCCAGGCAAGGGCGATGCCCATGCCGGCAACAACGCTCACGGTCAGTCGAGGGCTGCGCGCAACGCTCGCCATCGCGCGGCCGGTGCCGTCGAGGTGGCTGAAATCGTCTTGTTGGCCGGTCATGGCAACCGAATGGGCCGAATCGCCGCGTTGATCAAGCCGCATCACCTGACCTATATGGACCAGCAGGTCGGACGGGCCTCACCTCGCAATCCGGAAGCCGAATTTGAACCATCGGGAAACAGCACGGATACTGGTCGCCGGCAGCGGCCCTGCGGGGCTGATCGCGGCGCTTGGCCTTGCCGAGGCGGGTTTTCCCGTGACGCTCGTCGGACCCGAGGCAGCCGGCCCCGACGGCCGGACGACAGCCTTGATGAACCCTGCCCTGAAGATGTTCGAACGGCTCGGGATCTTCGACGGAATCAGGTCGCACGCAGCGCCGCTCAAGGTGATGCGCATCGTTGACGCAACCAACCGGCTGATCCGCAGCCCGACAGTGACCTTTCGCGCCAGCGAGATTAACGAAGAGCAATTCGGGCTGAACTTGCCCAACAGCGTTCTCAACCGCACGCTAGCCGAGGCTGTCGCGCATTCGGGCATCGAATGGCGAAAGTCGATGGTGGAGGCATGGCGCCTCGATGCCGACCATGCCCATGCCGTTCTCGCCGACGGCAGCGAGGTTGAGGCGTCGTTGGCGGTTGCCGCCGATGGCCGTCAGTCGCCGGCCCGCGAGGCAGCCGGCATCCGGACCTCGGTCCGATCCTATCCGCAGGCGGCGCTGGTGCTCAATTTCGGTCATCGCAGCGACCACGCCTTCACCTCGACCGAATTCCACACCGAGACCGGTCCGTTCACACAGGTTCCCCTGCCCGGCAACCGGTCCAGCCTTGTCTGGGTGCTCGAGCCCGATGTCGCCAGGGACCTTGCAGCACTCGATGACACCGAGCTTTCGACGCGGGTCGAACAGCGGATGCAATCGATGCTGGGTCGCGTGTCGGTTGAGCCCGGCCGGCAGGTCTACCCACTTTCAGCGGTGAGCCCGTGGCGGTTTGCGCATCGCCGCGTGGCCCTTGTCGGTGAAGCCGCCCACGTGTTTCCCCCAATCGGCGCGCAAGGCCTCAATCTCGGCATCAGGGACATCGACGACCTGATTGGTACCGCAAGCAGAAACCGCTCGGATCCGGGCGCCGCCAAGGCGCTTGCAGCCTATGATTTCAAGCGGCGGCCGGACATTCTGGCGCGCAGCAGCGCGGTCAACCTGCTCAACATGTCGTTGCTTTCCGACATGCTGCCGGCTCAGCTGGTGCGCAGCGCTGGCCTGGGCGCGCTTGAGGGGTTTGCGCCGCTGCGGGCGTTTTTCATGCGCGAGGGTCTTCGACCCGGCAGCGGTTTTGCAGCGTTTTTTGGGGGATTGCGAAAACCGGCTGCGCGATAGCGATCTTGGGCACCGCCCTTGATCCGCATCTTGCGATGCTCAACCCGGCATCAAGGGGATCGGGATTGAATTGACGCGGCGTCTGCGCCAAATAATGACGATGTCGACCTTAAGGTCCGGCCAGTCTTTGCCGGATTGGTGCGTTAGAGTCTAAAGTCCTGGAGCGTTTTCTTGCGTGTTTCAGGATGCGTGGCGTTCAAGAAGTTCAAGTGGTGAGTGCGATGAAGACAGCCAAATTCTCGATCGGACAGGTGGTTCGGCACCGGCTGTTTCCGTTCCGCGGCGTTATTTTCGACGTCGATCCGCAATTCGCCAATACCGACGAATGGTACGAGGCGATCCCCGCTGACGTGCGGCCGCGCAAGGACCAGCCTTTCTATCATCTGTTCGCCGAGAATTCCGAAACGGAATACATCGCCTATGTGTCCGAGCAGAATTTGCTCGAGGACCGGTCGGGCGAACCGGTCCGGCATCCGCAGATTGGTGAGATGTTCGATAAGAAGCCGGACGGGCGCTACGAGCCGAAGCACCAATTGAGACATTGACTTAGTCGGGATCGAGCTGGGATAGGCTTGAGACATGGCTTGACCCGACAAACGGCCGATCCAAACGAAAAAAGCGGGGCATGAACCCCGCTTTTTGTTGGTTCGAAAACCCGTCGATCAGTTGGCGGCCTTCGCCTTTTCCTGCTCTTCCTTGAGCTTCTTGGCAAAATCCTGATTGTTCTTGGCGACGAAGTCCTGGAGCTTTTTCTGCCGGTCCTCGATGTCCGACTGCTGCAGCGGCGGGCCGTCGAAGGCGCCGCTGAAGCCGGTCAGCGCAATCTTGATCGGGTTCGGCTGGTTCTGGAAATTGACTGAGGTGAGCGTCAGCGCCGATCCCTTCTTGAAGGATGCGACCAGCTGATCGCTCAGCGGCACTTCCGCCACGCAGCGATCCGGGAAACAGATTACATAGTCGAGCTTCTGCGCCTTGCCGCCGTCGATCTGGAGGCCGATGCCGGGAGGAACCAGACGGCCGGTCGGAACCGTCACCTGGAACACCTTGCGGTTCACCTTGCCCTTCAATTCGATCAGGCTGACACCGGTGATGAGCTGGCCGTTGCCGGCGGTGGTGATGTTCTGGACATTGCAGATGTCGACGTCTTCCTGCTTGGTGCAGGCCTTGAACCAGCCTTGCGGAATCTGCTGTTGCTGCTGCGCGGAAGCAGCGGGAATCCCGGCGCCGAGAATGCCGACCACGCCAGCGGCCATGACCGACAGGCGGTACGCGTTGCTGTTCAGGCTCGTCATGTCGTGCATTCCTCTCAAATGATCCCGGAACCGGCTTTTTCCCGCCGTGTGGTCCAGCTACCTGTTGCCGAAATGAGGCAACAGAATGACTTCGGACGGCGTGTTACACTGCAAGCGGTGCCGAATCCAGCCCGGGTCTCGCGAATCTTGGCCGAGGGGTTGGCCGGTGCACGACCGGCTCATGTATGCTGCGCATCGAATCGGGAAGGAGACGGTCATGGGCCGCGTTGTCTTTTGGCTGATCGCCGCAATGTTGTTTGTCGGCCTTTCCCTGCAGCCGGCTCTGTCGGAACCGAAGCACGCGCTTGCCATGCAGGGCGAGCCGGCGCTGCCGGCCGACTATGATCATTTCAACTACGTCAATCCCGACGCGCCAAAAGGCGGCAGCATTACCTATTGCGTCGTCGGCAGCTTCGACAATCTCAATCCGTTCATCCTGAGAAGCCTGCGCACCACCGCGCGCGGCATGATGGATCAAGCCTTTGGCAATCTCGTCTTCGAGCCGTTGATGCAGCGCAACTACGACGAGGCCTTCAGTCTCTACGGCCTGCTCGCCGATACCGCCGACATGGATCCCGAGCGCAAGAGCATCGAATTCCACCTCGATCCCAACGCCAAATGGTCGGACGGCGTGCCGGTGACGCCGGACGACGTGTTGTTTACCTATGACGTCTTCACCGAGAAGGGCCGGCCACCTTACAGCCAGCGGATGAAAGCGATCGCCAAGCTCGAAAAGACCGGCGACCGCAGTGTGCGCTTCACCTTCAACGACAGGGCCGACCGCGAATTTCCGCTGATCATTGCGCTGACGCCGATCATCCCGAAACACGCCTTCAACAAGGACACCTTCGACAGGACGACGCTGAAGCCGGTGATCGGCAGCGGGCCCTACACGGTGGCGCATGTCGTGCCCGGTCAGCGCATCGTGTTCAAGCGCAATCCGGACTATTGGGGCAAGGACGTGCCGTCCAAGCGCGGCTTCGACAATTACGACCAGATCACCATCGAGTATTTCCTCAACGCCAGCGCCAAGCAGGAAGCGTTCAAGAAAGGCATCTGCGCCATCGACGACGACAGCGACCCGGTCAAACGCGAGCGCGATCTCGACTTTCCGGCCTTCCACAGGGGCGAGGTCATCGCCGAAACCTTCGACACCGGCATTCCGCCGGTGGTCAACGGTTTCCTGTTCAACACTCGGCTGCCGAAGTTTTCCAATCCGGTCGTGCGGCGCGCGCTCGGCATGCTCTACGATTTCGAATGGGCCAACAAGAATCTGTTCGGCGGCAAATACACGCGCACGATGAGTTTTTGGCAAAACTCCGAGCTCTCCGCCCTCGGTCATCCCGCCAGCGAAAAGGAAAAGGCCCTGCTGGCCCCCTACCCCGGCCGCGTGCCCGCAGATGTCATGGACGGCACCTACAGGCCGCCCGTTACCGACGGCTCCGGCCAGGACCGCAAGGTGCTGAAGGCGGCATTCGAGCTGCTGAAGAGCGCGGGCTATACGGTGCAGGACGGCGCGATGCTCGATCCCGAGGGAAAGCCGTTCGGTTTCGAGATACTGACCGCCTCGCAGGACGAAGAGCGACTTGCCGCTATCTATCAGCGCACGCTTGAGAAGCTCGGCATCGATGTCAGCATCCGCAGCCTCGACGGTGATCAGATCCAGTCGCGCAAGCAGCGTTTCGATTTCGAGGTGCTGGTCGGCTCGACCGGTTTCAACAACTCGTTGTCGCCCGGAATCGAGCAAACCGGGCGCTGGGGATCCGCTGCCGCCACGGCCGAAGGATCGTTCAACCTCGCCGGCGTCGCCGATCCGGCGGTGGATGCGGCGATCGAGGCGATGCTGAGAGCCCGTTCGAAGGAGGACTATGTCGCCGCCGTCCGCGTTCTCGACCGGCTGTTGATCTCAGGCAATTACATGGTGCCAACCCAGCACAACAACCAGCAATGGCTTGCCTATTGGAACTATCTGGAACATCCGCAAAAGACGCCCATATACGGTTATCAGTTGCCGACCTGGTGGCGCAAACCGAAGTGACCTCTTCAGAACAGGAGACCAAGATGAACGACGAGAACTCGATTACCGTCGATGTGGTCTCCGACGTGGTGTGCCCCTGGTGCTTTATCGGCCAGAAACGGCTCGACAAGGCGATTGCCGCCGTCGATATCGACGTTCACATACGCTGGCGGCCCTTCCAACTCGACCCGACAATCCCGCCCGAAGGCAACAACCGCCGCGACTATATGGTGGCGAAATTCGGGAGCGAGCAACGCATCCGCGAAATCCATGCCCGGATCGAGCAGTTGGGCGAGGCTGAAGGGATTTCCTTCGCGTTCGACGCCATCAAGGTCGCGCCTAATACGCTGGATGCGCACCGGCTCATTCGCTGGGCTGGCACAGCCGGCGAGGCTGTTCAGAACCGGCTGGTGCGTCGGCTGTTCCAGCTGAATTTCGAGGAAGGCGCCAATCTCGGCGATCATGCCGTGCTGATCGAAGCAGCCCGCGAGGCCGGCATGGATGCGTCTGTGGTCGAAACGCTTCTGCCGACCGACGCCGATGTCGAGGCGGTGCGCACCGAAATCGCCACCGCTTCGCGCATGGGCATATCGGGCGTGCCGTGCTTTCTGCTTGAAGGCAAATATGCGGTGATGGGCGCCCAGGACGCCGATACGCTTGCCGATGCGTTGCGCCAAGTCGCCGCGGCGAAGGCACGCGGCGAACTGGAAACGGCGAACTGAGCCGGACTATTTCACCGTCACCTTGGCCTTGCTGACGAAAAAGCCATGGCCATGCCTGCCGGTGCAGGTCAATCCCTTGGTGGATGACTGGCAGAAAAACGGCCCCTTGCTCCAGCTATTGCCGTAGGCCAGCTTGCTGACGTCACCGCAGCAGCCTTGCTCGCCTGGATTCTTGATCAGCGTCGCCGGGCCTTTCGGGCCGAGGATGATGGTGACGTAGCTGGGCTCGACGTGCGAACAACTCAGTTCCGGTCCGCCATCCTGTGGCTCATAGGTGCTGGTGCCGCCCTTCGGCGTGTAGATGCAGCCAATATTGCCGGACGGCGTGTTGAACTCGATCTGTCCCTCGCCGTTTGCGGGAACGGTCTGGCTGCCGGCATATGTTGGCGGCAGCCAGGCAAACATTGCGAGCATCGCCACAAACAATGTCCGTGCAAGCATGAAGAACTTCCCCCCGGTTCAAACCTGGATGCGTCCAGCAGGTTCGATCCGAAGCGCATCTTTGTCAAACGCAGTTTGCGCGCGCTCTAAAAAGTACGGTCTGATCGATGTTGGTCTGCATCCTGGACTGTAACAGCAAAGTCAGTGCTTGGCCGATTACGGGGTCCTGACAAGGCGGCTTCAACCACGAATCATACGGTCACGTTCTGGCCGCCGACGAGGTCGGACCTGACTGTAAAGGCGGACTGAAGATCGGTTCAGGCTGTGAAGATCGACCGCTGGGCGGCGCTTCTATGTTCACAAAGCTGTGTGAAGACCTTCCCTAGGGGAAGGTCTCTACTTGCTCCGGCGCAGGCAAGTAACTACTTGAAATGGCGTTGGTATTCCACCCCTTGAAACGTAACGGCCTAACGCCGCGATCATTCATTCTGTTGCTCCACTGCAACGGCCCGCGAGCTAAGCCACCTGCGGCCGGAGAAAAGCTAATGGAAAATGATCAATTGGTGTTACTGTCCGTAACAAAAGAAAAATCGTTTGGGCGGGATAGTGATTCGGGTCGATAGACCAACGCGACATTCAATATCGGAAAAATGGCTCCGCGGTGCCGCAAGGCAGTCGCCCCTGACGCCCGTATCGTCGATGCGCAGCTTCTGGGGACTGGTGCGGGCCTACTGGTTCTCAGACCACTGGATGGAAGCCTGGACGCTGACACTGGTGATCGCCCTGCTCACCGCGCTCTCCAGCAAGTCAGGCGTCTGGTTTGCCGTAGCATCCGGAGAGCTGGTCAACTCGATCGCCTTTTTCCACGATGCCGCAAACACCACCCCGCTTCAGACACTGCTGACCAATGCCGGGATACTTGTCCTCCTGGTCTTGCTCAAGGATGCGGGTTTTACCGGTATCCGCAGCCTGGTATCCGCAACTTTGCATCGCAAGTGGCGCGGCTGGCTGGACAGCCAGTTCAACGAAGCCCTGCTTGACGCCAATCACACCCATTTCCACGCTCAGCATGGCTCGTCAGGTGCCGCCGCTCCCGACAATATCGATCAGCGCATCCAGGAATCGATCAAGGATATGACGGGCGGAGCCATCGGCCTCGCGATGGGGGTTCTGGCCGTTGCTACTTCATTGTATTTCGTTGGCCAGCAACTGCTTGCGCACTCGGCGGAGGTCAAGGGGCTGGAGTTCCTCGGCAGCTATGGCAGCGCCGTTCTCGCCTTTCTGGCGGTCGCCACCTACGTGCCGTTGAACACCTGGATCGCGGTCAAGCTGGGCAGGCTGCTGGAACGGCTCAATGTCAGGATGCAGCAGGCCGAAGGCAGCTATCGCGGCGAGTTGATCACGTTCCTGCGCCGCAGTTTTCATGTCGCCGCATCGCAAGGCGAGAACGTGCAGAAGGCAGTGCACACCCAGCGCTATGTCGACATCGACCGCACCTGGGCGCGGCTGAACATCGTGAACACAGGCTACAATTCGTTCGAGCTGATCTACAATTTCATCGGTGCCCGCATTGTCGCCTACGGACCAGGCTTGGTTCCCTTTATCCATAACGGCTTCGATCTCAAGGGCTACATAACCGGCTCCGAGATGGTCAACTCGCTGATCAGTCAATGCTCGTGGTTCATCCACGTCATGCCTGCCATCGCCGCGCTGCGGGCCAACAGCCAGCGCGTCACCGAACTCGCAAACGCGATCGAAAACGTCCAGCACCCGCAGGAATTTTATCAGCAGACCGGCCGCTCCGATTTTCGCTACGACCGCCAAAACCCGGTTTTCGGCCTGACCATCCAGAAGCTTGAACTGGCGCATCAGGGCGAGGACGCAACGCCCTTCCTGAGTGCCGCGAATTTGCGCTTCCGGCGTGGCGAATGGACGTTCCTCAAGGGCGAATCCGGTTGCGGCAAGACCTCGCTGATCAAGGCGATCAACGGCCTGTGGCCCTACGGCCGCGGCACCATCGTCTTCCCCGAAGGAGTCAGGAGTTTCTACGCCGCCCAGGAGGTGAAGCTGCAGCAGGTTTCGCTGAAGCAACTGGTCTGCCTGCCCGGCTCCGAGCATGATTACGCCGACGTGCAGGTCGCATCCGCCCTGCACAAGGCCGGCCTCGGCGATTTCATCGAGC
Source organism: Mesorhizobium sp. M0751 (assembly GCF_040320265.1). Lineage (NCBI taxonomy): Bacteria > Pseudomonadati > Pseudomonadota > Alphaproteobacteria > Hyphomicrobiales > Phyllobacteriaceae > Mesorhizobium > Mesorhizobium sp. M0751. The sequence continues at coordinate 68,324 of NZ_JAMYPH010000016.1, read as the reverse complement.
ATTTGACCGATGAGAGCCGTGAAGGAAAGATCTGGGACCAGGTTCTGTCGGGTGGGCAGAAACAGAAGCTGGTTGTCGCCCGCATCGTGCTGCAGCAGCCAGGATTGCTGTTCCTCGATGAAGCCACCGGCGCGCTCGACCCCGATGGACGGATCGCCTTCCACCAGGCGATCAAGGACAATTGCCCTGATGCAACTGTGATCTCGATCATGCATGAGGCGACGCCGCCGAGATCGCTGGCGGGCACCGAATTCTACCACAGCGTGGTTGCGATCGCCGACGGCGTCGCCACCAAGAAGCCGCTGGTTCCGAGCTTGCCGGTCGAGCTCACCACCATCCTCACGCAGCCGACGCGGCCGGCCGAGGACAAATGGCTGCGCTTTCCCCGCCGGCTGAAGCAGAGATAGCCGCGGCACCACTGCCGGCATCCAGCCAGCCTGCCACGTAGCCCGATCACAGTCTCGCGATCCGGTCGGTTTGCCGCCGCTTTAACCCACTCTCGCGATTGACTCGGCAAGGCGCGCTCCTATGTTGCGCCAGCTTGCAGAATCTCAACTCGAACCCGCGAGCAGAAAGGTCACCGCGCCATGCCTGGCGACAGTCACAGTCGAACGCAACCGCCGTCCGCTTGACGTGACCTGACCGGCTCACGTCCTGCCGGACGGCAAGGAGTGAGCCATGAACGAGTTTTCCCCCGTCGCGGGCGGCGATGCCATTGCCATCGCCCGCGTGCTTGCCAACGAACACGTCGCCGACATCGTCGAGGCCTTGAACCAGGAGCCCCGCGAGACGGCATCGGAGCTGCTCTGCGAAGTGCCGTTCGGGCGGCTGGTCGAGATCTTCGACCAGCCGAACCTCAACGGCGCATCCGAACTCGTCGAGGCACTACCCCGCATCAAGGCAGGCAGACTGCTTGCCGCCATGTCGGTCGACCGTGCCGCCGACATACTGCGCGATCTGAACGAACCGGCTCGTTCCGAGCTGCTTGGTGGCTTGGCGCCACCGCTGCGCGCGACGCTGCTTGCCATTCTCGGCTACCCCGAGGGCAGCGCCGCCTCGCTCATGACGACCGAATATGTCAGCGTGCCGCCGGACTGGAGCGTTGCCCGCACTCTGGATTATATCCGCAAGGTGGAGCGGACGCGCGAAACTGTCTACGCGATCTACATCGTCGATCCGCAAACGCATGTCCTGTTGCGCTCGACCAGCCTGCGTCGACTGATCGCTGGCGAGCCCGACGAGCAGATCATGGCAATAGCGCCGGATCGTGCGCCTATCACCGTTTCACCGCTGACCGATAGTGAAAAGGTTGCTCAGTTGATCTCGAAATATGATCTGCTCGCCGTCCCGGTCGTGGACAACGGCAAGCTCCTCGGCATCGTTACCATCGACGATATTATCGACACGATGATCGAGGAAACGACCGAGGACGTGCATCGTTTCGGCGGCATGGAGGCTCTGGACGAACCCTATATGAAGATGGGTTTTCTGGCGATGATCCAGAAGCGCGCCGGCTGGCTATGCGCGCTGTTTATCAGCGAGATGCTGACCGCCAACGCGATGCAAAGCTACGAGGGCGAGCTGGAAAAGGCGATCGTGCTGACGCTATTCATTCCATTGATCATGAGCTCCGGCGGCAATTCCGGCTCGCAGGCGACCTCGCTCGTCATCCGGGCGCTGGCGCTGCGCGAGATCGGCCTTGGCGACTGGTGGCGGGTGGCATTGCGCGAGCTGCCCACCGGCCTGGTGCTTGGCTCGATTCTTGGCGTGGTCGGCGTCTGCCGCATTGCGCTCTGGCAGTATCTCGGCTTCTACGACTACGGCCCGCACTGGCCGCTGATCGCAATGACGATCGGCGCCACGCTGGTTGGCATCGTCACTTTCGGCTCGCTGTCTGGATCGATGCTGCCGTTCGCCCTGAAGCGCATCGGCTTCGACCCGGCCAGCGCATCGGCTCCGTTCGTCGCCACGCTGGTCGACGTCACCGGGCTGGTGATCTATTTTTCGGTTGCGCTGGTGATCCTGCGCGGAACGCTGCTGTAAAAAACTCACGCACTTCCATCGCGGCAATTTCGTTGCCGCGATGGGTTTATTGTCGCGTCAGACGCGCTCTCCATCCTTCACCCGGTAAGTCGGCCTGTACATGGTGACGAGTTCTTCCGCCGCGGTCGGATGCACCGCCATGGTGCGATCGAAATCATCCTTGGTCAGGCCGGCCTTCAGCGATATGCCGAGAAGCTGCGCCATTTCGCCGGCATCCGGCCCGAGGATGTGGGCGCCGAGGACCTTTTTCGAGGCGCCGTCGACGACCAGCTTCATCAGCATCTTTTCATCGCGGCCGGAAAGTGTGTGCCGCATCGGCCGGAAGGTGGCCCGGTAGATTTCAAGATCCGAGAAGCGCTTTGCCGCCTCATCCTCCGACAGGCCGACCGTGCCGATCTCGGGCTGCGAAAAGACTGCGGTAGCGATGGTGTCGTGGTCAGGCGCCGTCGGATTGTCCTTGAAGGCAGTCTCGACGAAGCACATCGCCTCGTGGATTGCCACCGGCGTCAATTGCACGCGGTGGGTGACGTCACCGATCGCCCAGATGTTGTCGATGTTGGTGCGAGAGTATTCGTCGACGTGGATTGCCCCGGTTTTGGTCATCTCGATGCCGACGCCTTCCAGGCCCATGTTCTCGGTATTGGGAATGCGGCCGATGGCGAGCATGACCTGGTCGACCGTCAGCACGGTGCCGCCGGTGACAAGCGCGTCGAGCCGGCCGTCAGGCCGCTTCCTGACCCACTCGGACACGGCGTGGCAGAGGATTTTTATCCCCTTCTTTTCCATCGTTTCGTGCAGCATGCGTCTGAGGTCCATGTCGAAACGGCTGAGGATCTCCTTGCCGCGGTAGACCAGCGTCGTGTCGACGCCAAGGCCGTGAAAGATGTTGGCGAATTCGACGGCGATATAGCCGCCGCCCTCGATCATGATTGCCTTCGGCAACTCCTTTAGATCGAAGGCCTCGTTGGAAAAGATGCAGTGCTCATGGCCGGGCAATGCCGGATGCGGCGCCGGGCGCCCGCCGGTAGCGATCAGGATCTGGTCGGCGCTAACGGTGCGATCCTCACCGAGAAGATGCACCACATGCGGATCGACCAGGGTGGCGCGCGAATGAAAGACCTCGCCGCCGGCGCCCTGCACGTTCTTCTTGTAGATGGCCTCCAGCCGGCTGATTTCGCGGTCCTTGTTGGCGACCAGCGTCTGCCAGTCGAAACGCGCCTCAGGCACCGTCCAGCCATAACCGGCGGCGTCGGCGAAATGCTCGGGGAATTGCGAGGCGTAGACATAGAGCTTCTTCGGCACGCAGCCGCGGATCACGCATGTGCCGCCGTAGCGATATTCCTCGGCAATGCCGACACGCTTGCCGAGTGCGGCCGCGACGCGCGCCGCCCTCACCCCGCCGGAGCCGCCGCCGATGACGAAAAGATCGTAGTCGTAACCGGCCATGGCTGAACTCCTTGCCCCTCAAACACCGAGACAGGTAGGCTGCCGACTATCAAAAGAAAAGCCCGGACTTGCCGGGCTTTCTGGTCCAGTGTCGGTCAGGCCGCTCGGAAGTCGGCAATCAATTCGGTGTGGCGTCCGCGGGAGCTGCGCCGTCTGCCGGAGCGGTACCGTCGGCAGGTGCAGCCGGCGCCTTGGCATTCGCCGCTGCGCCCAGGGTCTCGCCGACCTGCTGGGCGAGATCGCGAGCCAGGCCGTTCTGCCAAATCTCGGCGGCCTTCACCAGTTCGCGCGTCACGATCGGGCCGTTGTCGAGCAGCTTCTTGCCGGAATCGGAATTGTAGAAGGCGGCGATTTCATTGAGTTCCTTTTCCGAGAACACCTTTGCATAGGCGAGCGCTGCTTCCTTTTCCAGGTCGGCGCGGCGCGATGCCAGGACCATCGCCTTCTCGTTGATCGTCTTTGCGATCAGTTCCTGCATGTCCGGGTTCTTCTGGATCAGCTGCTGCTCGAGTGCCGCGGCCGCTTGCGGCAGGATATTGTCGAATGTATCCGTCGCATGGATCGCCGCGACCGCGGCGCGCGCCGCCTTCAAATGCGCATCGGTGACGTCCTGCGAAAACGCAGGCGACGAAAACGCGAAAACGGCCGAGGCCGCCAGCATGGCAAAAAAGCGGCCAACCCGGTTATGCAACATCATGATCGGTAAAACTCCCTGATTTTCGGGTGGCATGGACGGTTTGGATGCCGTCGCCGCCGGCTATGATGGCCGTTGATGCCAGCCCGATGAAAAGACCATGCTCGACCACGCCCGGAATGGCGTGGAGAGCATTCGAAAGCGCTCTTGTATCCGGAATGCGGCCAAAAGATGCATCGAGGATAAAATGGCCGCCGTCTGTAACAAATGGCTGGCTCCCCGTCATCCTCAATGTAACAGGGCCGGAAAGGCCAAGGTTTGCAGCCGCCGCGCCAACCGCAATTTCGGTGGCGCGCAGGCCGAACCGGTTGACTTCGATGGGCAGCGGAAAACGGCCGATCATTTCGACCATCTTGGAGCTGTCGGCGATGACGATCATGCGGGCGGAGGCCGCCGCGACGATCTTTTCGCGCAGCAGCGCACCGCCGCCGCCCTTGACCAATGTCAGCGCCGGATCGATCTCGTCGGCGCCGTCGATGGTAAGGTCGAGCTCGGGCGTTTCCTCGAGTGTCGACAGAGGCACACCAAGCTCGGTGCAAAGGACGGCGGTGCGCTCCGAGGTTGGCACGCCGATGACATTCAGGCCGGTGGCGACCTTGTCGGCGAGCAACCGCACGAACTCATCCGCTGTCGTGCCGGTGCCGATGCCGAGCCGCATGCCATCCGTGACATGGGCAAGCGCTGCCCGCGCGGCCTCAACCTTCAATTGCCTCGCATCCATGCCGGGTCCCGAGATTTGTTTCGGCGCTCGTAGCATTTTTGCCGGGCTGGTCAAAGGACCTTGCCGGCGGTGGATAAGCCGGCTTGCCTGAAAGGGCCGCAGCGGTTATCGCCTGCCGGCAATCAAATCGTCACAGGACAGGCCAATGACCCGACCGATCATCGTGTTCGACCTCGACGGGACGCTGATCGACACGGCGCCGGACCTGCTCGATAGTCTCAACCACAGCCTTGCCGCCAGCCAGCTCACGGCCGTCGACGAAGCCGGCTTCAAGCGCTTCGTCGGCCATGGCGGCCGAGTGATGATCGAGCGCGCTCACGCAGCGCAGCATAGGTCGCTGGCAGTGGAGGAGCACGACCGCCTGCTCAAGCTGTTTCTGGACCATTACACCGTTAACATTCCCGGCAAATCGCGCCCCTACCCCGGCGTCCCTGCGGCGATCGCACGGTTCGAGGCAGCCGGTTACCTGCTGGCCATCTGCACCAACAAATACGAGGCCAATTCGGTGGCATTGATCGAAGCGCTCGGTATGACCAGGCATTTCGCGGCGATCTGCGGCCAGGACAGTTTTCCGTTCCGCAAGCCAGACCCGCGCCATCTCACGCAGACCATCGCGCGCGCCGGCGGCGACCCGCACCGTGCGCTGATGGTCGGTGATTCGCAGACCGACATCGACACGGCGAAAGCCGCCGGGATTCCGGTGGTGGCAGTCGATTTCGGCTACACTGACCGCCATGTGCGAGAGTTCGAACCGTCGGCGGTAATCTCGCATTTCGATTCGCTGACGCTCGATCTGGTACAAAGACTGATGGCTGCGGCAGAAGGCTGAAAGCTGCCCATCGGGCGGACCGCCAGATGCCGACCGACAAGTGGTTGACTTAGCAGGCCGGCCTCCCTTATATCGCGGCGCGCTTGGCCTTCGGGCAACGAGCGGGCGATTAGCTCAGCGGGAGAGCACACCCTTCACACGGGTGGGGTCGCAGGTTCAATCCCTGCATCGCCCACCATCTGCTTTCCTGAATCAATTCCAAGCCAGAGCGGCTAGCAGCTGCAGGTGGCCCCCTCGCCGCCAAAATTCTTTTGGGCGAAATTCAGAGCGCTGCTGTAGCTCGTATAGCTCTGGAACTGGCAAACGTTGGAGCCGGCCCGCACCTTCATCTGCTCGATATCCCAGAACGAAACTTCGATCCGGTCGTCGGCGCAATAAACCGTATAGCGTTCAGGTTCCAGCGCTGCGGCCTTCCGCACAGGCATCGAAACGGCCAGGATGGAAAGTAGGGAAAGTACAAATATGAAGGCATGACGCATTTGCATGTAGACCCCCGAATGACCACCGGCATTATTATGGCCGCGATGTTGAGGCGACGCATCATGATTTTTAAGCAGTCGCCGTGTTCTTCGGCCGCCATAAGTCAGGCACGGCAGGGCCTCCTTGTAGCGCAACGCCCGACGATCCCGGAACAAACCTGCATGGAAACGAGTTTCTGCTGATAGAAATGTGAGGGAAAGCCATGTCCAGACTTGTTTTGGCGGCCGCCGTGCTGCTTGTCGGCGGATCGGCCTTTGCCGCGGACGAAAATCTGGTGCCGCCGCAGAATGCCAAGAAGCTGTCGGAAATCATCACCAAGGTCGAGCAACGCGACGACTTCCGCTACATCAAGGAAATCGATTGGGACAGCGGCGCCTACACTGTCACCTACTACACGAACGACAAGGCGAAAGTCGAAATCACCTATGATCCGGTGACAGCCGCGCCGAAATGAAGCTGGCCGCCAACGGTACAAATCTTAAAAAATGGCGGGCATCGAATGCCCCCGACCTTCGGCAAACCCTTGCGCAGATATGACTTTGATGGCTGACTGCAGGCTATCATTGCGCGCGGGGGTGGGCATGGCGACGGTAAAGCACGTATTGAAACGCTTTCTGATGATGCTCGCGGGTTATTTCATAGCGGTACTGGTTGGGCTGATCGCGGTGGCGGCGATCTATGGCGGGTTGAGCTCGCTGCCAAATGCGCCGAATTATTTTGACGTCATGGGTGTCTCCCCCATTGCGGTGCTGCTGTTGCCGCCGCTCGGCATGTTCATCTATTTTCTGACGATCGTGCTGACCGGCCTGCAGACACTGATCTTCGCACTGATTGCCGAGTTTTTCTCGCTGCGCAGTTTTTGGCTGCACATGGTCTTCGGCGCAGCGGCCGCGGTTGGCGGGTTCGCCTTGATCTGGCCTAGTGTACCGGACGACACGAACCCGGAGCGCTGGGCCGATATCGGTATCATTGCCGCGGCAGGCGTTGTTGCCGGCCTGGTCTATTGGCTGATCGCCGGACGCGACGCCGGCTTCCGGCGTCCGCTGTTTCAGCGCTAGAACCGCATTCCTCAGCTAGCCGGCGAACGCACCGCTTCCGTGCTGTCGAGCGCCTGCTGCAGCCTTGTATCGCGGCCGTAGACGTCGTTGAAATATTCGACGGTGCCGGACAGGTCCGGCCATGCGGTGAAATAGGCGACATAGACCGGGATCTTGCGTGTCACGTCTTCGGTCGAATGTCCGTGTTTCAGTTTGTCCTCGATGTAGTCGACCGAGGTGCCGAGCACTGCAGCCGCCATGCCGCGCGGATCCTGCAAGCGAACGCAGCCATGGCTGAGCGCGCGCATGTCGCGCTGGAAAAACGACTTCTGCGGCGTATCGTGCATGTAGATGGCGTGCTTGTTGGGGAACAATATCTTCAACTCGCCCAGCGCATTGGCCTCGCTCGGCAGCTGGCGCACGCCGTAGGGTATCTTCGCGCCATAGGCGCCCCAATTGACCGAGGATGAGGGAATGCGCTTGCCGCGGGCATTTACCACCTCGTAGCCGGCGCGGTCGAGATAACCAGGATCCCGGCGCAGCCGCGGCAGCATCTCGTTAACCAGGATCGACTGCGGCACGCCCCAATAGGGATGGAAGTCGACCTGCTCTATCTGGTCGTAGAAGAAAGCAGTCTGGTTGGTGGGCCTGCCAACGACGGCACGGGTCTTCAGCTTCTCCTCGCCATCGTCGATATAGCTCGCGGTGAAAGCCGGCTGGTTGATGAAGACGCGCGGGCTGCCGAGGTCGGAAGGCAGCCAGCGCAACTCTTCGAGCGCAACCCGAACCTTCTGAATTTTGTCGGCCTTGGACGTTCCGGCCAACGATGCGACCGTACGGGGACCGATGACGCCGTCGCCTTTCATGCCGGCACGTTTCTGCACCGCCTTGATCACCGGCACCAGCTCCGGATCGTAGACCTCACTGGTGGCGAGCCTCGCCAGAACCTCTCCATAGGCGCCGCCCATCTCGTCATCGAGATTGCGCGCGATCTTTGTCAACAGCTTCGGCAGCTCGGGGTTGGTCTGCCCCGGCTTCAACAGCAGATTGGGATCGATGGTGATTTCGTCTTCGGCGCTGGCCTGGAGCGCTTCCAGTTCGACGCGCAGCGCCTGATACTCGGAATTCTGTGGATGCCGCGATTCGAGATAGGTGCGCACTTGCTGGGTGTGGGCCAGCGTGTTCAGCACCCCTTCCATGTCGAGCGGCTTCGGCGGAAAATCGTAGTAGCCGGTCATGCGGTTGGGATCGACGCGGCCGCTTTGTGCGTCACGGGCGTAGCGCAGGACACGCGCCGACAGCGCCATCTCGAAGCGGACCAGCTCTTTCAGGCGTTCATCGGCATTGCCCGCCGACGCGCCTGCTGCCGGAACTTCGACTGTGTAATCCGCGGGCGTCAGGCCGTAGCTCGCGGCCTCGCCCAGCACTCGCACCGCATCCTCGGCACGGCTGTTGGGACTGGTTCCCGTTACCCAGATGAAATCCGGATTGGCCGAGTAATAGGCGATCAGCGCCTTGGCGATGTCCTTCTCGGCGTAGAGGTCATAGCCTTCGAGGCCGGCAATGGCTTCGCGGAATGCAGCCCCGGTGGCCGCCGGTTCGAATGCAGCATCCTGAGGCGTTGCCGGTTCAGGCGCTGCCGACAGTGCCGAAAAATCGACGCGCACCAGCGGATCGCTCTTGTAGGTGTAGTAGGACGGGCTGCTGATTTGCGCACCACCACCGGAAGCGGCCGGAGCCTTGGGCTTCGGCTTGTATCTTGACGGTGGCGGAGGAAAGTTACCTTTCGGCGGTGCGTGTTTGACGCCGCCGCCGAAAAGCATGTCGAAGAACCCTTGCGCTTCAGCCTGCGGCGCCCCGAAGGCCAGCATTGCCGCGGCCACCGCAATCGGCAGCACGGTTGCTTTGTTTCCAAGGAGTTTCATGGATCACCCGCTCCGGTTGAACCGGATCCCGTTCCGCACCGCTTTCACGGTCTCGCCCACCGCATGGCGGATGTAAGGCGTGACTACACTGATTCATACTGATTTCGTTAAGCTTCCATAAATTTCGGAACGTCTGTTGCAGAACGGTTTCACAACATCGTGACGGGCCAAGCGGTTCCGCCATCGCCCCGATCAATGGTAGTGCCCGTGAGCCAAGCCTCAAGCGTTGGCGCCGCCGTCGATGGTCAATGCCGCGCCTGTCACGAAGCGCCCTTCGGGACCGGCAAGCCAGGCGACCATGCCGGCGATCTCGTCGGCCGTGCCGAAGCGAGGCATCGCCATCTTCTGGCGCTGATGCTCGGCGTGCGGGCCGGCTGCCGGATTCATGTCGGTATCGGTCGACCCGGGATGGACGACATTGGCGGTGATGCCGCGCGGACCGAGATCGCGTGCAAAGGCCTTCGTCAGGCCAACCAAGGCAGCCTTGCTGGCCGAATAGGCGCTCAGGCCGGCGTCCGTGGCACGCTCGGCCAGGTTGCTGCCGATCGAGATGATCCGGCCACCCTCGCCCATATGCGCTGCTGCTGCCTTGGCGGCGACGAACGGGGCTCTGAGGTTGACCTCCATTGTCTCATCGAAGTCGGCAAGCGACAGGGCATCAATCGGCGCAGCGCGCCAGATGCCGGCGCTGTTGACCAGGATGTCGAGCCGTCCGAAGGCTTTTGCTGCCTCATCGACTGCAGCCTCGATCGCCGCAGCATCGCGATTGTCGGCCTTGATGGCAAAGGCCCGGCCGCCGGCCGCCTCGATTTCCCTGACCACCCCGCGCGCCGCTTGCTCGCCATTCACATAGGTGATTGCCACGCCCGCGCCGTCGGCCGCGAGCCTTCGTGCGATCGCCGCACCAATGCCGCGGCTGCCGCCGGTGACGAGGGCGGCCTTGCCGTTCAAGCTGCTGGATGACATTTGCTGCTCCATTTTGTAGTGATTGATACATAAATATCTGCCAGCCTTGCTGAACCACGTCAACTGAATTATGTATCGACCAATACAGAAAGGATGCCATGCCGGAACGAGGCCGCCCCCGTACCTTCGATCGAACCGCCGCCTTGCGGCGCGCAATGGAAGTGTTTTGGGCCAAGGGCTATGAGGGCGCGTCGATAAGCGACCTGACCGCTGCAATGGGCATCAATTCACCCAGCCTCTATGCCGCCTTCGGCAGCAAGGAAGCGCTGTTTCTCGAGGCAACCGAGCTTTACACGCGGGTCGAGGGAACCGAGATCTGGTCCGCGCTGGAAAAGGCGCCGACCGCGCGCCAGGCGGTCGAGCGGTTGCTGAGGCAGACTGCCAGGGCCTATTCACAGACCGGTCGTCCGCAAGGCTGCCTTATCGCGCTCGGCGCATTGCACCAGGATTCAAGCCGCGGCGCCATCTGCGATGATCTGCGCCGTCGCCGCGCCGAAAACCGCGAAGCCTTGCTGAGACGGCTCGAGCGTGGCGTGGCCGAGGGGGAGTTGCCGGGCGATTTCGACTGCGGTACGGCCGCGACCTTCTACGCGACCGTGCAGCACGGCATGTCGATCCAGGCGCGCGACGGCGCGTCGCGCTCGGCCCTTCTGGCGACGGTGGCCGGGGCAATGGCGGCTTGGATAGTGATGGCCGGCACCCGAGCGGCGTGACGATCGAACCCGGCAGATAAGAACAGACATTCAGATTACTGCAGAGACGGCTCCAGCCTGCCGGCAACGAAGCCAACGGCACGCTCCACCACACCCGTGTCCGCCAGAATGCGGCGGTGGCCGAGCCCGTCGGCCCAGTAAAGCCGCACATGGTCTCCGGCGCGCGAGTAGAGCCTTGCATGCTCGGCAGACACTTCGCGGTCGTCCGGTGCGTGGATCACCAGCGTCGGCAGCGGCGTGCTTGCCAACTGGCGGTCACCGGTGAACTCATGCAACGGCCGGCCGGCGATGCGCTCGACCCGGTCGGCCATCGCGGCCTGCGAGCGCGAGCCGACATTCAGCATGCGACTGAAATCAGCAAAGATTGCCGGCAGGGAGCTCGGCGCAGCGATAAGCACCAGTCGCCCGGCCGCCAATCGCGGGATGTTCCTGATTGAACCGGCGACTGCATTGGCGGCAACGGCACCACCAAAGGAATGGCCGACGATGGCGGCAAACGGCCCGAACCATTCGCCGGCAACCCGTGCCGCATCGACCGCACTGACCAGGGTAAGCCGGCGGCCCTGCGACTGGCCGTGGCCCGGCAGGTCGAGCGAGACCACCTTGTAGCCGGCATCGCGATAGGCTTCGATCAGCGTGCGCATGTATTCGGTGCGCGAACGCCAACCATGGATGACGAGCACGGTGCCGGCAGTTGCCCTGCCCGGCTCGGGCCGGAATTCATGCATCATGACGCAGCCGGTTCTGGTCTCTAGCCGGTGATGGCGCGCTTGGGTCATGAAATCGGCGGCGCGATCGATGGCGCGGCGCTCGCCTTCGCTCAAGCTCTTCTCGTGCGGCGTACGGCAGAACAGTTCGAATGCGGCGCGCCCGGTGAGTCGCGGTGCCACATGCTCGGCCACGCCGAATGTGCCGCGGATGACCTTCAGTCCAAATGATGCCATAGTGGCGATCCATTCATTGGTTCAAGCATGAACATAATAGTTCAAACATGAACATTAAGCAAGACCTGCCCTGGGACAGCCCGCGTTTTCGCAACTGGGTCGCGGTGGCGCGCGCCTGCCATTTGCTGGAACGCACCCTGGCGGTGAAGCTGGCGCCGCTCGACCTGAAGCCGGCGCAGCTCGACGTGCTCATGAACCTCTACCGCCATCCCGGCATGTCGCAGCACGACCTCGCTCGCCGCCTGCTGGTCGGCCGCTCCAACATCACCATGCTTTTGCCGCAGCTGGAGACCCGCGGCCTGCTGCGCCGCGAGGGCGACGAGAAGGACAAGCGCGTGCTGCGGCTGACGTTGACAGAGGCCGGCGAGGCACTGCTGATGCAGGCGCTGAAGGTCCATATGGCGCTGATCGAGAAGGCGATGAGCCAGTCGACGCCGGAACAATGCGACATGATCGGCGAACAGATGCGGAGGGTTGCCGAGGTTTTGAAGACCGCCTGACCGCCCAGTGCTCCACCACCAAGTGCTTCACCACATCGATTTTTTTGCGCGCTCCGGCCATTCCTTGTCGTAGACCTCGCCGTCGATGTTCTTGCGGCTGGTGATTTCCAGGATCTGTCCGGGGGTCGGCAGCGATTTCGGGTCGACATGCCTTGCCGGATTCCACAGTTCCGATCGATGGATGGCGCGGGCGCACTGGAAATAAACCGCATCGATCTGGACGATCGTCACCGAGCGCGCCGGCTTGCCCTCGACGGCGAACGAGGCGCAGAGCCCGGGATCGGTGGTGACGTGGGCGCGGCCATTGACGCGCAGCGTCGTGCCTGAACCCGGCACCAGGAACAGAAGCGCGACGCGCGGATCGCGAAGGATGTTTCTCAGCGAATCGGCACGGTTGTTGCCGCGCCGGTCCGGCATCATCAGCGTTTTCGGATCATGGACGCGGACGAAGCCGGCGAGATCGCCGCGCGGCGAGCAGTCCAGCCCTTCAGGCCCGCAGGTTGCGAGCGCGGCAAACGACGAAGCTTCGATGAAGGCTGCGTATTCGGGAATCAGCCTGTCGAGTTCCTTGACCACCGACGCCTCGCCGGGCAGGCCATAGAGCGCTTCGAGCTGTTCGATGCTGGTGATCATGGACATGTTTTCGTCTCCAAAGCTTTGCCGGCGCTACTCCAGATGCATGACGTTTTCACGACATGTGCCCATTTGCGGTCATCAGGAAACGGGTGTCGAGGCAACGCAAACAAGGGCAAACGCTTTCACCTACACAATCGTGCCGACGGATACGGAGACCGAAAAATGGATGAACCGCACGACCGGCGACGCACCGCCATGGAACTTATCGAAAACATGTTCAATGTTGAAATGCGTTTCCTGCAATCAGGGTCGGAGAGCCTCGATATGCTTGCCGGCGCATTTCATGCCGAGATTGTCGTGCATGAGCCGCGCTCCCTGCCCTATGCCGGTGACTGGAACGCCCTCGACGGCGTTGGCGCCCTTTTCCGCAAGATGGGGGAAATCTGGAGCGACGTGGCGGTGGAGGGCCTTCAGGTCGCCCAAAACGATGACACGGTGTTCATGAGCTGCACGCTTTCACTGACATCGCGGGCCAATGGTGCGACCATCAAACAGCCGTTTGCCGAAGTCTTGCGCTTCAAGAATGACCGGCTGATCGAAGGCACGCCGTTTTATTACGACACCAGTGAGATACTGGCGATCCTGCGTTGATCGGAGAGTCCTGCGGGATCCATTCAACGGTCGCGGCTCAGGCCCTTCTCTTCCAATTCGGCGAGATAGGCGGCCCAGCGTGCATCCTTCTCATGACCCAGCGTGTGCAGGTAATTCCAGGTGAAGATGCCGGTATCATGGAAATCGTCGAAGGTGATGCGTACAGCATAATTCCCGACCGGCTCGATCTTAAGGATCGCGACATTGCGCTTGCCGGGAACGGTGACGCGCTGTTCGGGCGAATGGCCCTGCACCTCGGCGGATGGCGAGGCGACGCGCAGCAACTCGGCCGGCAACTCGAACGGCTGATGGCCCGGAAAGGTCACGGAAAGCAGCTTGCGATCTTTCGAGACCCTGAGTTCCTTCGGCGCTGTCATGGTGGTGGATCCTGCGGAGAACTGCCCTTCCCTACGCCGCTTCGTGTCGAGGGAAAAGGCCGCATGGAAAGTTCCGACATGATCTGTCGGCGTCGGAATGTTACCGAAGATCGCGAGCTTCTATCTTGAATGGCAAGTTGGCTCGTATCACATAGCGATATATAACGAAGCCGTTCACGGCCACGGGAAGCGCATAAGCATGGATATGATCGATCCTTTCGGTCGCACGATCACCTACCTGCGCGTGTCGGTCACCGACCGCTGCGATTTCCGCTGCACCTATTGCATGGCCGAGGACATGACGTTCCTGCCTAAGAAGGACCTGCTGTCGCTGGAAGAACTCGACCGGCTCTGCACGGTCTTTATCGAAAAGGGCGTGCGCAAGCTCCGCCTCACCGGCGGTGAGCCGCTGGTGCGCAAGAACATCATGCACCTAGTGCGCCAGCTTTCGCGGCATCTCGAGAGCGGTGCGCTGGAAGAGCTGACGCTGACCACCAACGGATCGCAACTTTCCCGCTTTGCCGCCGAGCTCGCCGACTGCGGCGTCAAGCGCATTAACGTCTCGCTCGATACGCTCGATGCCGACAAATTCCACCAGATCACCCGCTGGGGCAATCTGGACAAGGTCATGGACGGCATCGACGCCGCGCAGGCGGCCGGGCTGAAGGTAAAGCTCAACGCCGTGGCGTTGAAGGACTTCAATGACGCCGAATTGCCGGACATGCTACGCTGGGCGCATGGCCGCGGCATGGATCTGACGGTCATCGAAACCATGCCGATGGGCGAGATCGACGCCGACCGCACCGACCAGTATTTGCCGCTGTCGCTGCTGCGCGCAGCACTCGAGCGCCAGTTCACGCTAAGCGACATCCCTTACAAGACCGGCGGCCCGGCCCGCTATGTCCACGTCGCCGAGACCGGCGGGCGGCTCGGCTTCATCACGCCGATGACGCATAATTTCTGCGAAAGCTGCAACCGGGTCCGGCTGACCTGCACCGGCACTCTCTACATGTGCCTCGGCCAGGAAGATGCCGCAGACCTGCGCGCGCCGCTGCGTGCGTCGGAAGGCAATGAGCTGGTCGCCGATGCCATCGACGAAGCAATCGGCCGCAAGCCCAAAGGCCATGACTTCATCATCGATCGCCGCACCAACCGTCCCTCGGTGTCGCGGCATATGAGCGTCACCGGCGGCTGATTTTTCGCCGATTTCGTGCAAGAATAATCGCCTTGGTATCGGCGCGAGGCAAGGCGTGCAGCGGTTTTTTGCAGTCCTGACGTTTTTCGGAGTGATGGCAGGGACCACGGCAGTCGCCGCGCCATTTACCTATACGAACGAGCGCTTCGGTACCGTCTGCACTTTTCCGGATGAAATCTTCACTCTTCGCCAGCCCGAGCCGGACAATGGCGATGGACAGCAATGGCTCACCGCCGATGGCGCCAGCCTGATCTGTTCGGGTATCCTCAACATCGATGATGACACCCCGACAGCCTTCGTCTCCGCCGAGAGGGCCAGCAAGGAACCTGGCTACAGGATCACCTACAGCAAGACTGGCAAGGACTGGGCGGTGCTGTCGGGCATCAAAGGCGGGAATATCTTCTATGAACGCCGCCTGTTCGGAAAAGACGGTGTCATCCGCACGGTCTGGATCGACTATCCGCCAGCCTTGAAATCGAAATACGACGCGCTCGTCGATGCGATTGCCGGTAGCCTCAGGGGACTGTGAGCATCCGCGACGTCAGAACTTATTCGCAGCCTATTGTTTTTGCTAGCGAGTCACGGTTGTTGACGCGTGTAGTCGTATCGTACGGCAATCCATTTCTTGCCGCCGCCATTGGCCTGGAGGAAATGTTGCTCGGCCACTTCGTGATTGTCGCCGTCCCTGGAAATGACGAAATCGGAGGCCGTGAATCGCCCTTCGACCTCGGGCCCGAACCCGACGAAACCAAGCGGCTCGAACAGCAGTGAAATCTTGCCGTCCTCGTCGCCACCAAAACTCCAGGCGGGCATGATCCCTGCCGGGAAACGGGTGTCCATGGAGACATACTTCCAGCGGCCCTCCACCCGGTCATAGCTCAAATAGGCTATCCGCTGGAAGTCTGGGATTTTCGACCCGCGCGCCGGGCGCATCACCTCCTGCATGAAGGGGCCGATCATCGTGCGCTCGGCCACCAGCCCGGTCATCACGATCGGCTGGGCGCCGGGCGTTGGCCAGATCGTGTTGACGACGGACCATTTCCCGACGCGGCGAGCGAGCTCATCCGCTTCGTGACCCGGCGTGGACATCCGTTCGACTGCCGACGCCGAAGCGCCGTTCTCGGCGAACGCAGGCGCTATCGCCATGAGGATAACCGCCAGTGCAGAAGAGAACCGGAAAGCCGACGAAACGTGCCGCCTGCTGCCTGTGCCAAGCCTGTCCGCATTGCCTCGTGCATTCATCATGGACTACCTCCCCAGACAAGATCAGAAGCCTACAATGACCAATTTGGTGAATCTTGCCGAGCAAATTTGATGGCGTCGAAAAGTTTTCCTGGAGCCGCGGTGTGATCAGTTTGCCCTCCGAAGCCATCCTTTAGAACGGCACCTTTCGGGGTCACACCCAGAAAAGGTCTTGTCCGCAAACGGTCACCGGATTTACCGCAAGCTCATTCGGGCCTAGCCTCTGCCCTGGAGCGGTTCTTCGCCCAGTGGGGGAATACGATATGCGCAAACTCATTCTTTCTCTTGCATTGCTCAGCCTCGCGGCCCTGCCTGCGGCGGCTCAGTCGATCGGCGGCACCTATGTCGTGGCCGGCACCAATTTCGATGGGTCGTCCTATGATGGCGACGCGACGATCACGCTGACGAGCGAGACGACCTGCACGATCCATTGGGAGACAGGCGGCTCGTCCTCGGACGGTATCTGCATGCGGAACGACGATGCCTTCTCCGCCGGCTATGTCATGGGCAAGGCGGTCGGTCTTGTCGTCTACAAGGTGCAGGAAGACGGCTCGCTGCATGGCCTGTGGACGATTGCCGGCAAGGAAGGCAACGGCACCGAGGTACTGACGCCAAAATAAGCCCTGCCGCTCTTGCGCGGCAGATGTCATCGGCCACAGAAAGGCTGTGGCCCAGCCCTTTGACGTTGCTGTCTTGTGGGTGCCTGCTAGACGCTTGCTGCAGGACTCACCCGGTAATCGCCTTGCCTCTTTCGCCAAACCTGCGCGGCGCGTTGTTCATGATGGTGGCCATGGCTGGTTTCACCCTCAACGACGCGATCACCAAATTCTCATCGGAATCGATGAACATGGCGCAGGTCATGCTGATCCGCGGCGCCTTCGCTTCGCTTTTCGTTGGCCTGCTTGCGTGGCAACGCGGCGCGCTTGCCCTGCCAGCTTCGATGCTGCAGCCGACAGTTGCGCTGCGCGTCGCCGGCGAGGCCGGCGCCACCGTGTCGTTCCTGGTTGCTCTGGCACATCTTCCGATCGCCAATGTCTCCGCCGTGCTGCAGGCGCTGCCGCTGGCGGTGACGATGGGCGCCGCGCTTGTGTTCAACGAGGGCGTCGGCTGGCGGCGCTGGCTGGCTATTGCCGTCGGTTTTGCCGGCGTGCTGATCATCGTGCGGCCGGGCTTCGAAGGGTTCAGCGTCTTTTCTCTGCTGGCGCTGGCCAGCGTCGCATGCTGTGCGGTGCGCGATCTCGCCACCAAGCGGATACCGCAGGCAATTCCGACATTGCTGGTGTCGAGCGCCACGGCACTTGCCATGACAGTTCTGGGCGCGGCACTGCTTTCGCCGATGGGCGGCTGGACACCGATGACAGGAAGAACCACGGCGTTCCTGGCGCTGGCGGCGGTGCTTGTGCTCATCGGCTACCAGTTCATCATCACGGCGATGCGGGTGGGCGATATCTCCTTCATCGCGCCGTTCCGCTACACCGCCCTGCTCTGGTCAATCCTGCTTGGCTTCACGGTCTTCGGCGATGTCCCTGATCTGCCGATGATCCTCGGTGCCACGATCATCATCGTGTCGGGCCTCTATGCACTCTACCGCGAACGGATCGTCGGCCGGCAAAAGACAGCTGCCGAAAGCGCTGGACCGGACATGGCGCCGGACGGCATATAGGCGTGACCGTCGACGACCGTCTGATTTGAAAACTGGATTTTGGTCATTGGGTCTAGGCAGCAAACGATGGGCCGACATATTGCAGGGATCATTCTGGCCGGCGGCCGGTCGAGCCGGATGGGTGGCGGCGACAAGACCCTGCTTGCACTTGGCGACGGTACTCTGCTCGACCGTGTCGTTTCGCGCCTTGGCCCGCAAGTCGGCCCGCTTGCGCTAAACGCGAATGGCGATCCGGCACGGTTTGCCGCGACGGGGCTTCCGGTGCTTGCCGACACCGTCAAGGGTTATGCCGGGCCGCTTGCCGGGATCCTGACCGGCCTCGAATGGGCTTTCGACACGACTTGCCAGGCGCTGGTCACGGCTGCCGGCGACACGCCTTTCCTGCCCAGGGACATGGTCGAGCGGCTGCTTGCGGCAGCCGACGAACGCCCCGGCTCGATTGCGGTCGCCTGTTCCGGCGGCAAACGGCATCCGACCTTTGCGCTGTGGCCGCTGAGTTCCGGCCAGGTCTTGCGACAATTTCTCGTCGAGGAAGACAATCGGCGCGTTTCGGCGTTCATCGACCGGCACGGTTTTGTCGAGGTGGAATTTCCCATCCTGAAATCCGGCGGGGCCGAGATAGATCCGTTCTTCAACATCAACACTCCGGACGACCTTGCCCAGGCCGCGCATCTGTTGCAGAGCATCGAGCCATGAAAAGACGTATTTTCGGCATCACCGGCTGGAAGAACTCCGGCAAGACGACATTGACCGAAAAGCTGGTAGCAGAACTCGTCCGGCGCAACTGGAAAGTGTCGACTGTAAAACACGCCCATCATGATTTCGACATCGACAAACCCGGCGCGGACAGCTTTCGCCACCGGCAGGCGGGAGCGACGGAGGTCGCGGTCGTGTCGGGCAGGCGCTGGGCGCTGATGCACGAATTGCGGGGCGAGGACGAGCCGACGCTGGACGCGATCCTGTCACGGCTGGTACCCTCCGATATCGTGCTGGTCGAGGGGTACAAGCGCGAGGCGCACAAGAAAATCGAGACGAGACGGCTCGAGGCCAAGGACCGGACACCGCTCTCGGCAGGCGATCCACACATTGTCGCCATCGCGTCCGACTTCCCCATTGTCGGCGAAGACTTGCCGGTTTTCGATCTCGACGACACGAATTCGATAGCTGACTTCATCGAGCGCGCCACCGGCCTGTCGCGCTGAGAATGCGGCAGAAGACAGTTTCCGCCCGCTTGCTTTCCAATTTAGGCGTCTGACCCAGCGTCATCGCTTTCTGAACATGACCTTCCCTCAAGCGACGGTTTTGCAGTTGCTTTTTCTTGGGAAAGAATGGGAGTATCGCGCCAGCGGGCGGTCAAAAGCACCGCCCACAGAGCCGTTCGGGAACGACGGCCGGGACCAACAGAGAGGACCATTATGCGTATTGCACTGCGTATCGCGCTCGCCGCATCGGCTGCGCTGCTGACGCTTGGCGTTGCCCAGGCCCAGGAAAAAACCTTGCGGATCGGCACCGAGGGAGCCTATCCCCCATTCAACAATCTGACAGCCGACGGCCAGCTCGTAGGCTTCGATATCGACATTGCCAAGGCGCTCTGCGACGAGATGAAGGTGAA
This sequence comes from Mesorhizobium sp. M0751, assembly GCF_040320265.1. Lineage (NCBI taxonomy): Bacteria > Pseudomonadati > Pseudomonadota > Alphaproteobacteria > Hyphomicrobiales > Phyllobacteriaceae > Mesorhizobium > Mesorhizobium sp. M0751. The sequence goes on along the minus strand of NZ_JAMYPH010000016.1, from coordinate 48,710 downwards.
GTGCACCTTTGTCGCGCAGGACTGGGACGGCATCATTCCAGCCCTTCAGGCAGGCAAGTTCGACGCCATCGTCGCGTCTATGTCGATCACGCCGGAACGCGCCGAGAAGGTCGACTTCACCCACAAATATTACAATACGCCGCCGGCGATCGCCGCGCCCAAGGACACCGACATCAAGGGTGTCACCAAGGAAGACTTGGCCGGCAAGACAATCGGCGTGCAGGCGTCCACCACGCATTTCAACTATTCGACCAAGACTTATACCGACAGCACCGTCAAGCCGTACCCGACCGCGCAGGAATACCAGCTCGATCTGGCCAATGGCCGGCTCGATGCCGCCAATGACGACGTCGTCGTGCTGCAGCAATGGCTGGATTCGCCGGACGGCGCCTGCTGCAAGCTGGTCGGCACAATCCAGCCGGTTATCGAAATCCACGGTCCGGGCGCCGGCATTGCCGTGCGCAAGGGCGAGACCGATCTGGTCAACCAGTTCAATGCGGCGATCGACGCCATCCGCGCGAACGGAAAGTACAAGGAAATCAACGACAAGTACTTCAAATTCGACGTCTATGGCGGCGAGTCCTGATCGACCGACATAGGACGGCGTGAACGGCGGGAGATTCCCGCCGTTCTTATAAGGATGCCGCGCACGAGGGGTGACGCGGCACGGGTCTCAAAGAGCCTCAAGGAGAACAAGCAGGCGGATGCAGAGCGCACTGACGCTTCTCAGTTGGGGACCCGAAGGCTGGCTCGACGACATCGCCGCGGGTGTGTTTGTCACGGTATGTCTTGCGCTGGCCACTTTGCCATTTGGGCTGACGCTCGGCTTTTTCGTGGCGCTGGCCAAACAGTCGGAAGAGCCGTCGCTGAGGCTGGCCGGGAACATCTACACCACGATTTTTCGCGGAATACCCGAGCTGCTCACGCTGTTTCTGATCTTCTTCGGCATCCCATTGATCCTGCAGTACATTGTCCGGCTGGTGAGCCCCGGAACGTCCGCCGACGTCAACAGCTTCGTCGCCGGCATGATCGCGCTATGCTTTATTTTCTCCTCTTATTCCAGCGAGGTATTTTTATCCGCCTTCCGTGCCATTCCAAAAGGGCAATATGAGGGAGGCTATTCAGTTGGCCTGTCCAGCGGTCAGACGATGCGGCTGATCGTGCTGCCGCAGTTGATCCGCATCGCGTTGCCCGGACTTGCCAATCTGTGGCTGATCCTGCTCAAGGACACCGCCCTCGTCTCGGCGGTCGGCCTCAACGAGATCCTCCGGCAGAGCGGGGTTGCCGCTCGCGTCACCAAGCACGCCTTCCTGTTTTACGGTTTTGCCGGCCTGATCTATCTCCTGCTGGCGATCGTCTCCTCCTTCGGGATCAATGCGATCGAACGAGCGGTCGGCGGCAGCGAGGTCAAGAGATGAGCCTGGCCACCGACACGCTGAAGGTCGACCGGCCGCCGCCGCCCGCACGCGGCTGGTCGCGCCAACGCATCCTCGGCCATGTCCTGGTCGGCCTGTGGATCGCTCTCGGCATTGGCATGGTCGTCTACCTGGTCGCTGCCTGGAACCCGGAGTTCTTCCAGAAATATGCACCCGGCTACATATCCGGCCTCGGCATCACCCTGTTGCTGGTTGCCATCTCGATTGTGCTTGGCGCGATCCTGTCGGTGCCGATCGCCTATGCACGCATGTCGAAGAACCCGATCCTTTCGGGGTTCGCCTATGCCTATGTCTATTTCTTTCGCGGAACGCCGCTGTTGGCGCAGACCTTCCTGGTCTACTACGGGGTCGGCTCCTTCCGGCCGGAGCTCGAGATGGTCGGACTGTGGGGCTTCTTCCGCGAAGCGTTCAACTGCGCGATCTTCGCCTTTTCGCTGAATACGGCTGCGTACCAGGCCGAGATTTTGCGTGGCGCGATCGAGAGCGTGCCGAGGGGCCAGTGGGAAGGTGCCGCCTCGCTTGGCCTGCACAAACTGCAGACGATGTGGAAGATCATCCTGCCGCAGGCGCTGATCGTCGCGTTGCGCCCGTATGGCAACGAGATCATCCTGATGATCAAGGGCTCGGCAATCGTCGCCATCATCACCGTCTACGATTTGATGGGCATCACCCGGCTCACCTATGCGCGCACCTTCGACTTTCAGTCGTATATCTGGGCGGCGATCATCTATCTGATCATCGTCGAAACATTGCGCCACGGCGTCGAGTGGATCGAACGGCGCATCACTATCCATCTGCACCGCTGACTCCCATCGCCTTGCCTGATCCGGTAAGAAGACCGCAAAGCAGGGTTCTAAGGGATTCGACAACATGGCTTCGGTGGCATTTCTTGGTCTTGGCGTCATGGGATATCCGATGGCCGGGCATCTCAAGAACAAGGGCGGTCACAACGTCACCGTCTACAACCGCACCAGGGCCAAGGCCGAGCAGTGGACTGCCCAGCATGGCGGCAGCTTCGCCGCGACGCCAGCGGAGGCGGCCGAGGGCAAGGATTTTGTCTTTTCCTGCGTCGGCAATGACGACGATCTGCGCTCGGTGACGACCGGAGCCGGAGGCAGCTTCAATTCCATGAAGAAAGGCGCCGTCTTCGTCGACAACACCACGGCATCGGCCGAAGTCGCGCGCGAACTGGCGCAGCAGGCGCAAGCGCTCGGGTTTTCATTCCTCGACGCCCCGGTCTCCGGCGGTCAGGCAGGCGCCGAGAACGGCGTTCTGACCGTGATGGTCGGCGGCGAGCCCGACGCCTTCGACAGGGCCCAACCAGTCATAGATGCTTATGCCCGCATGGTCGGATTGATGGGACCAGCCGGGGCTGGCCAACTCACCAAGATGATCAACCAGATCTGCATCGCCGGCCTCGTTCAGGGCCTCGCCGAGGGCATCCATTTCGGCAAGAAGGCTGGGCTCGACATCGAAAAGGTCATCGAGGTGATCTCCAAGGGCGCCGCCGGTTCCTGGCAGATGGAGAACCGCCACAAGACGATGAATGCCGGCAAATATGATTTCGGCTTCGCCGTCGACTGGATGCGCAAGGATCTTGGTATCTGCCTCGCCGAGGCCGACCGCAACGGCGCCAAACTGCCGGTGACGGCACTTGTCGACCAGTTCTACAAGGACGTGCAGGCGATGGGCGGCAAGCGCTGGGACACGTCCTCGCTGCTGGCAAGGCTGGAGAAGTAGGTTCGCCGTGGCCGAGCTTTCGCCTCAATCCAGCGCCGACGACATCGTCGCTCATCTGCGCTCGATCGCCTCGGAGGAAAATCGACTTGGCATGCTGCGCTACGGCATCAAGATCGAACGTGCGCTCGGTATCTCGCATGGCGTGCAGCGGCAGATTGCCAGGAAAATCAAGCGCAACCATGAGCGTGCCTTCGAGCTTTGGCAGACAGGCATCATGGAGGCGCAGTTCATCGCTTCCGTCACGGCCGATCCGGAGCGGTTCTCCGCCGCGGATGCAAGACGATGGGCGGCGACTTTCGATTCCTGGGATATCGTCGACGGGGTCTCCGACCTCTTTGTCGATTCGGATTGCTGGAAGGAATTGATCGCCGAATTCGCGGTCGACGAACGGGAATTCGTTCGGCGCACGGCTTTTGCGATGATGGCCTGGTCGGTGGTTCACCGGAAGAAGGAACCCGAGACGACCTTCCTCGAATTTCTGTCGATCATCGAAGCGCATGCGACCGACGGCCGCAACTTTGTGAAGAAGGCTGTGAACTGGGCACTTCGTTCGATCGGCAAGCGATCGATGAATTTGCACGGCCCTGCCCTTGCCCTGGCGCAAAAACTGGCAGCCTCGACGGACAAGACTGCACGCTGGATCGGCAAGGACGCCGTGAAGGAACTTTCCGATGCCAAGACGCTCGAACGGCTCGCCACCAGAAAAGCTTGACCTGAGCGAAGTGCGCTTCACGGAGGTGACGCAATCGACGCGCGCCGATTTCGAAAACCTGTTCGAGCAACCCGGCGGGCCGAAATACTGCTGGTGTATGGCTTGGCGCAATCTCGACCGCCGCGAGCATGTCGAGAACGTCGAGAAGAAACGCGCGATGATGGCGCTGATCGACGCCGGCACGCCGGTCGGCATTGTCGCCCAGAACGATGGCCGGACCGTCGGCTGGTGCTCGGTCGCGCCGCGCGAGACCTACCGCAAGCTGTCACGGCAGCAGGACGACCGCGAGGCGGGGATCTGGTCGATCGTCTGCTTCTTTGTGCCTAGAGCGTTGCGCGGCGGCGGGCTGGCGAGCGCATTGCTTGATGCAGCCATCGATCACGCCTTTGCCAAAGGCGCCACGACGATCGAGGCCTATCCGGTCGACCAGGCGTCGCCGAGCTACAGCTTTATGGGTTTTCGGGACATGTTCGCCGCCCGCGGCTTTCGCGAGATCGGCATGACCGGCTCGCGCCGGCATGTGATGCGGCTTGAACGTTGACCTTGGCGACAGCGGCAGCTTTACTTGCTGGCATAGGCCGCAGATCAAGGCTCAGCAAGTGGAGCAGGAATGAAAAACCGTCTCAAGTCAGGCGCGACGCTTGCAGCCGCAGTGTTCGCGTCTGTTGTCGCAGGCAACGCTTGCGCCGGGACGATGCATATTTTCTGGAAGGATCTGCGCCCGGCGAGCCAGGCAGCCGCCGAAAGCGTCGGGCTGCCGATGATCGCGGCCAAAATGCCGGATCATGGCGAGACGCTGTCACTCAACTTGCAGGACAAGACCGTACAACTCGCGGGCTATGCACTGCCGGTCGATCGCGACGGCGATCTCGTCTATCAATTCCTGCTGGTGCCCTGGACGGGAGCCTGCAGCCATATGCCGACGCCGCCGCCCAACCAGATCGTCCTCGTTACGCCTGCCCACCCTTACAGGATGTCCGAGGCCTACCAGCCGGTTTCGGTGACCGGCTCCTTGAAACTGGGTATGGAGAAGAGCCAGCTTTTCATTCTTGACGGCGTCAGCGTCATCCAGTCGGGTTACACCGTGCGCAAGGCCGAGGTGGTCAACGTCGACACGGTGCCGGACACGATCACGCTGCCGGTCAACTCGCCCTGGACTTTCCTGAACAAAAAGAAGAACTAAACAGAAGAATCTCAGGCGGCGTTGGCGCCGGACTCCTTGTCGAGCATCATGTAATCCAGCGGCATCTCGGTTGTGTATTTGATCTGCTCCATGGCGAAGGAAGACGACACGTCGCGGATCTCGATCTTGGCGATCAGGCGCTTGTAGAAGGCGTCGTAGGCGGCGATATCCGGCACCACGACGCGCAAGAGATAGTCGACGTCGCCGCTCATGCGGTAGAATTCGACCACTTCGGGAAATTCCTGGATAACTTCCGAAAAGCGCCGCAGCCATTCATGGCTGTGCGAATTGGTACGGATCGAGACGAACACGGTGACCCGCACATTGACCTTTTCATGATCGAGGATGGCGACACGCCGCTTGATGACGCCCTCTTCCTCGAGCTTCTGGATGCGCCGCCAGCACGGCGTCGTCGACAGGCCCACCTTCTTGGCGACGTCGGCGACTGCAAGCGTCGCATCCTCCTGAAGGAGGCGGAGGATTTTTCTATCGAGGCGGTCCATTGGGTGCTCCCCTGATGCAAGTCGTCCAAAGTGCGCAGCGGCCTTGGCACAACGACATGCATAAAAACAAGAATTTAACGTGCGTCCCCTCATGCGCGACGCGCTTCGAGGAATGAATTACCATATTCCCTCTTGCTCAAGCCTATTACAAGAAAGAAATTCTGTTGAATAGCGCAAAAGCGAGTGATTTCTTGCTGATTGCCTAGCCGAGGCGATAGCGAATTTCCGATCTCAGAAAGGGCAGCAAATCCATTTCAAACCATGGATTGCGCGTCAGCCAACCAGTGTTGCGCCAGGACGGGTGCGGCAGCGGCAGGACTTTCGGGTCGGTCGCCGCCGCCCAGATGGCACGCCAATCCATGACCGTTTCCGTCAGCGAGGGACGGCGCGCCGCGCCCATATGCCAGCTTTGCGCGTAGATGCCGATCGTCAGCACCATATCGACTTGCGGCATCAGCGCCATCAGCGATGCGCGCCATGCCGGCGCACATTCGCGGCGCGGCGGCAGGTCGGCGCCCTTGGCGTCCTGACCGGGAAAGCAAAAGCCCATCGGCACGATGGCAAACTTGTCCGTGTCATAGAATTCCTCGCTGCCGACGCCTAGCCAGCTTCGCAGCCGGTCGCCGGAGGCGTCGGTGAACGGCATGCCTGACAAGTGGACCTTGGTGCCCGGCGCCTGGCTGGCGATCAGGATACGCGCGCTCGAAGATGGCCTGAGCACCGGCCGCGGTTGGTGCGGCAGCGGGCCGGCAGCCGGCTTATCGACGCAGATGCGGCAGGCGCGCACCCTCGCCGTCAGGGCTTCCAATTCTTCGCTCATTGGGGACTCGTTGTCAGGCGACGGCACTCGGCCGGCTGGAGATTTCTCGATGCCAGCGTAGCACATTGGTACACTCTTCCGGCACCTTGATGCGAGCCGGCTTCATGAAGTCGATGGCGACCAGCCCGGTGATGTCGGCGATCGAATAGGCATCGTCGGCGACGAATTCCCTGCCGGCGAGCTCAGCGTCCAGAAATCTCAGGAATTCGATCGCCTTCGGCTTGTTGGCCTCGCCCCATTCGGGGATTTGCGGGATCTCCCATTCCCTCATTGCGGGGTGGATATGCCGGAACGCCGCGGCGACGCAGCCGAACAGATTGAACTCCACACGCCTTTGCCACATCTCGACGATCGCCTTGCCGAGCGCGCCACGCCCGAACAAAGCTGGCTCGGGGTGCAGTTCCTCGAAGTAACGACAGATTGCGACGGATTCGGTGATGACTGTGCCATCATCGAGCTCGAGCACCGGCAGACGCTTCAGCGGATTGCGCGAGCTGACCGGCTGCTCTTTGTGCTCCAGCGCGCCCATGTCGACGGGCACCAGCGGAACCTGAAGTCCCTTTTCGGCCAGAAAAATCCGAACCCGACGTGGATTGGGCGCGCGCCCGCCGTCGAACAGCTTCATCTCCATCCTCCTCGTCCGTCCCCACGAACTATAGGCACAACTCACCAGAAGCGAAAAATTTCGCGCAAGGCATCGCCGATCGACGCCAAGGTGCCGTGCTTTCTTTCGACCAGCTCATGGCCGTGGCTCTCGCGCCAGTTCTTCGGCTCGTCGAAAGTTCCGGCCCAGATGCCGGCTTTGCCCGCGCGCGCAGCAGCTTCCTCGGTCTCGAAATCGCCAAAGGCGACCGCCCAGCCGGCCTCGACCTGCGCGCGGTTGAGATCCTTGCCGCCGACTTTGCAGTCGCCGAGCAGCCTGCCGTAGCGGTCGCGCTGCCAGCCGCTGCAGGAGACGGCTTTGCCGGCTATCAGCCGCACCAGGGACTGCCGCGCGAGCTTGCCGCAGGGATAATCGGCACCGTCCTTCCGGCAGATCTGCGAATATTCCGGGGCGTCGATGCCACGCATGCGGATACGCTCGCTGCCGAGGGTGATGCTATCGCCGTCGTTGACGATGGCCGCGCCCTCCGTCTTGCGCGTCTCCACCCGGTCGAGGCGCGCCGCCAGGAGGATCAGCAGGCCGAGCACGATGAGTGTCAGCCCATAGTCCATTAGTCGGCGCCACAGGCTTCGCGGACGCGGCGCATAGTATCGCTGGCGCGGCCATCGCGACCACGAACGGCTCATATGGCAAACCGTTGGTTAATCATTCGAACGTAGCTTAACGAATTGAAATTGCTGCCCGCGTAAATTGAAGACTTCATGCCCCTGCAACGCTCGACCACGGCGGACAAGTTTATTGTGGACCGCAGGAAACGCCATCGCAACAGCGATGTCGCGCGCGCGGTGCGCAAGACGCGCGACCGTCTTTCGCAGCAAGCCGGAAATCCCGACTTCGACCGCGAGCTTTTGAAACTCCACGCGCTTTCGATGACCGGCGGCGTGATCGTCATCCCGCTGCTCGTTCTGGCAACGGCCGCGGCAGGCTTGCTCGCGGGCATCGGCAAGGAGATCGGCGTCTGGGCGCTGTTCACATTCATCTGCTATACCATCGTTGCATTCATGGCCAGACGCGTCACTCAAGCGTCCGAGCTCAACCCGCTGGAAACGCATAGGGATTTCCTGATCGGCCATTTTCTTTGCGGGCTTGGCTGGGCCTGGTTCGCATGGCTCGGCTGCGAAACTTGCCAAATGGATCAGTTCCAGGTCGCCAAGGCGGTGGTGCTGCTGCTCGCCATGTCGGCAACCGCGATCCTGGCCTCGTCCCTGCGCGGTGCACTGTTGGCGACCTTCGCCCTCCCGGTCGCCATCTATGCTTATGCCAGTGCGAAATTATGGATGCCGGTCGAAGTGATCATGGCAGGCTTACTGATCGCGTCGCTGCCTTTCTTCGCCTATGTAGCGCGCCAGCTCAACCGTTCCTCGCTGATGCTGCTGTCGTTCCGCTCCGAAAAGGATGCGCTGATCGCCGAACTGGAGACGGCGAAATCGATGTCGGACGAGGCACGGCGGCGGGCGGAAGACGCCAATCTGGCGAAATCGCGTTTCCTGGCCTCGATGAGCCACGAACTGCGCACACCGCTCAACGCCATTCTCGGCTTTTCCGAAGTGATGGCCAACGAGGTGCTCGGCCCGATGAGCAACCCGACCTATCGCGACTATGCCCGTGACGTGCACGACTCCGGACAGCATCTGCTCGACCTGATCAACGAAATTCTCGATTTGTCGCGCATCGAAGCGGGCCGCTACCAGCTCAACGAGGAACCGATGATGCTGCTCTCCGTCGTCGAGGATTGCTGCCACATGATGGAGCTGAAGGCGCGCAACAAGGACATCCGCATCGTCCAGGATTTCGAAAACACGTTGCCGCGCTTGTTCGCCGACGAACGCGCGGTGCGGCAGATTGCGCTCAACCTGTTGTCCAATGCCATCAAGTTCACCGCCACTGGCGGCGAAATCCGCGTGCGCGTCGGCTGGACGGCGGGCGGTGGGCAATATCTCTCCGTCAAGGACAATGGGCCGGGCATACCGGAGGACGAGATTCCCATCGTGCTCTCGGCCTTCGGCCAGGGCTCGATCGCCATCAAGAGCGCCGAACAGGGCACCGGGCTTGGCCTGCCGATCGTGCAAGGCTTGCTTGCCATGCATGGCGGCGAATTCCAGCTCCATTCCAGACTGCGCGAAGGCACCGAGGCGATCGCCATCTTCCCGCTGAGCCGGGTGATGGAGGAACTGCCGGCGCTGCCGACCAAGGCGGTTGCTTCGCGCCGGCGCTGAATGCTTAACCGCGGACCGCGGCTGCCATGCCTGAACTGGTCAGCGCGGCCGCCTTGACCAGGCCGGCGGCAAGGGCCGCCCCTACCCCCTCGCCTTGACTGACGCCCAGATCGAGCAGCGGGCGAAGGCCGAGGCGCTCGGCGGCCTTGGCATGACCAGGCTCCGGCGACAGACTTGCAAGGAGACAATGATCGAGCGCGGCTGGGTTGGCGGTATGCAGGACACCAGCGGCCGCAGTCGCCGTGAATCCATCGAGCAGCACCGGGATCTTCTGCATCCGCGCCGCCAGAATGGCGCCGCAGATCGCTGCGAATTCCCGTCCGCCGACCCGGCGCAGCGCTTCCAGCGGGTCCTTGAGGCTCGCGCCGTGAAACGCGATCGCGGCATCGACCACCTCCGTCTTGCGCCTCTGCATTGCCGCGTCGGCCCCCGATCCGGGGCCGATCCAGTCGGCGCCGGTGCCGCCGAACAGTGCCGTGCAAAGCGCCGCGGCGACAGTCGAATTGCCGACGCCGAGGTCGCCAAGGCAAAGCAGGTCGGTGCCACCGGCAATCGCTTCCATGCCGAAGGCCATGGTGGCGGCGCAACCGCGCTCGTCCAGTGCCGCATCCTCGGTGATGTCGGCTGTCGGAATGTGCAGAGCCAGATCGAACACCTTCAAGCCGAGATCGTAAGCGATGCAGATCTGGTTGATCGCTGCACCGCCGGCGGCGCAGAGCTCGACTGCATTTGCCGTGGCGGCGGCGGGGCGCGGCGAAATGCCGTGGCGGGTGACGCCATGATTGCCGGCAAAGATTGCCACCAATGGTCGCGTCACCGCCGGCGGCGCGCGGCCGCTCCAGCCGGCGAGCCAGGCGGCGATGTCCTCGATGCGGCCGAGCGAGCCTTCGGGCTTGTCTGCTTCGGCAAACAACTGACGCACGCGGGCCTTGGCCGTCATATCTGGCGGCGGCAGGCTCACCAGAAGGTCGCGAAAATCGTCGAAAGGCAGCGCGCTGGTCATGTCGATGGCGATCGTCCGTGTGAATTGGTGAGCGGCATAGCCGCCTTGGCCAGCCGGCACAACCTCAAGCCGGCACAACCTCCAGGCCCGGTACAACTTGGCGGTATTGACGCGAAAGCATTCGTTGGCGGCGCATCCCGGAGGGCTTGCATTGACTTTGTCGTTGCACCATGTGGAGGCTAGCCAAGGAAATCCTTATGACGGCCATTGAATCCCCGTGCATCCTGGTCTGCTCGATCGATATGAAAACCGGCTTCTGTTTCGGTTGCGGGCGCACGCGCGAGGAAATCGCCGCCTGGATCGATATGACCCCACAAACCCGCCGCAGCGTCATGGCCGAGCTGCCGGCAAGGCTGGAAACGGTCGAGCGACGCCCCCGCCGGGAAACCCGTCGCAGCCGCATGGCACGCGAACGCGACGCCCTCTCGTGAACCGGCCGCAGAGATGAACCGACTATTGTGGATTCTGATCGTCGCGATCGGGGCGGGTGTACTCCTGCTCATGCTCAACGATTCCGCCGGCAGTACATTCGGCATTGAGAATTACGACTTCAGCCAGCTGATCTGGCTTGGCGCTTTAGCGGCGCTCGTCGGTGCCGGCCTGCTCAGATCAGGCAGGCCGTTAGGCACCATGGCACGCAGCCTCGGCGCCTGGGCTGCCATCGTGCTGGCGCTGATCGCCGGCTATCAGTACCGCTATGAGTTGCAGGATTTCGCCAGCCGCATCACCGCCGGCCTTGTTCCCGGCAGTCCGCTGGCGCTGGGTGTGGAAGAAGGCCATGCCACTGTCACTCTGGACAAGGCCGGCAGCGGCCATTTCGAAGCGCGCATCACGATCAATGGCACGCCGATCCTGACGGTAGTCGACACCGGCGCGACCAGCACCGTGCTGACCGCCGAGGACGCGCTGGCGGTCGGGTTCAATTCGGCGGCTCTCCGCTTCACCATACCGATCTCTACCGCCAACGGCATGACACGCGCCGCCGCGGTGCGAACCGACGAACTGTCGATCGGCGGCATCGTACGCAAGGACATGCCCATCATGATCGCCGCACCAGGCACGCTCGGTCAGAGCCTTCTCGGCATGAATTTCATCGGCTCGCTGTCCGGCTTCGACGTCCGTGGTGACCGCATGGTGTTGCGGGATTAAGTCTTCTCCTCAGGCCGCCTCTGCGGTCCTGCCGAAATCGACCTCTGCGAAAGCCGTCTTGAGCACCTCCGGTCCCACACCCGGCTTTGTCGCCTCGGTGGAAAGGATCTGTCGGTAGCGGCGTGCACCGGGCAGGCCGTGAAACAGCCCGACCATGTGCCGGGTGATATGCCCCAGCCGGCCGCCCTGCTCGATGTGGCGTGCCGCATAGTCCGCCATCGCATCGATCAGTGCGGCAAAATCGAACGGCTCAACTGTGCTGCCGTAAAACGCGGCATCGATGCCGGTCAGTATCCCTGGCGTGTGATAGGCGGCGCGGCCGAGCATGGCGCCATCGACATGGTCGAGATGTGTCAGCGCCTCTGCGAGAGATTGAATACCACCATTGATGCCAATGAATTTGTTTTGTTTTCTGGCTTTCAGCCGATAGACGCGGCCATAGTCGAGCGGTGGGATGTCGCGATTTTCCTTTGGGCTCAGTCCTTCCAGCCAGGCTTTGCGGGCGTGCACCCACAGCGCGTCGGCACCGGCCGCGAAAACAGCGTCGGCCAACGCATCGAGTGCCGGTTCCGGATCCTGCTCATCGACGCCGATGCGGCACTTGACGGTAACCGGTATTTTCACCGCCGCCTTCATCGCCGCGACGCAATCCGCGACGAGCACAGGCGTCTTCATCAGGCAGGCGCCGAAGGTGCCCGACTGGACGCGGTCGGACGGACAGCCGACATTGAGGTTGATTTCATCATAGCCGAAGGTTTCGCCGATGCGCGCCGCCTCGGCCAGCTTTCCCGGATCGGCGCCGCCGAGTTGCAGCGCCACTGGATGTTCGCTGTCATCGAAGCCGAGCAGCCGCTCGCGTGCGCCGTGGATGACCGCATCGGCCACCACCATCTCGGTGTAGAGCAGCGCCTCGCGCGTCAGCTGACGATGGAAAAACCGGCAATGCCGGTCCGTCCAATCCATCATCGGTGCCACGGCAACTTTGTGGCGTAACATATTCATTTTACTATTTTCTCTGTCTCAGTCCGTCCGATACTCCGTTCGAATGACAGAGCAATTTGGCAAGAGATGCACACCCAACTAAACCCGATATACGATTTTGCCGCCGCAACTGAAAGCAATTTGGTCACGTCACACACCTCGCTGTACGCACCAGTTAGACGCCTTCCATGGAACGATGAACCGCGTTGGCGGCAAACCAGTCAGCCAAGGCGAAGCGTGTTGCGGGCGATCTGCCACGCGGATTCGACATGCCGCCGCGCCGCCGCCTCCGCCTCGTCCGGCTTGCGCGACCGGATTGCATCCATGATTTCGGTCATTTCGGCGATCGCCGGCTCGCGGCGGTTCTCCGATGCGATCGTCATTGAGCGGAGCTGATTGATGCGGACATTCAGCCCCGTCACGATTTCCCAGGCAATGCGCTTGTCGGCGGCCTCGAACAGCGTTTCGTAGAACTTGGTCGTTGCCCGCATCACCTCGACAGGCGCACCGGACGCCCACGCCTCAAGCAGGTTCGTCAAGGCGTCATCGAGCAAAGCGATCTGCGCGTCCGTGGCCGTTAGGGCGCAAGCCCGCGCGGCGATGCCCTCGAGCAGCGCCCGCAATTCATAGATTTCGTCGGTGCGGCCGAGATCCGGCTTGGCCACGGCGGGTCCGTGGCCCGGTATCATCTGCACCAGGCCTTCCGCCTCCAGCTGCCGCAGGACCTCGCGCACGACGGAACGGCTAACCCCGAGCTGATCGCATAGCGGCCGCTCGACCAGCCTTTCACCAGGCTGGAAATGGAAGCCCATGATCGCTTCACGCATGCGCTCCAGCGCCAGCGTCCTCAGCGTCTTGGCAGAGCGGTCGATCCGCAGCGTATCGCCTGACATCTTCTCTCCCTTACCCCAATCCGGCCACAAAACAGATTCCATAGCCAATTGACAAGGCTCCTGGTGCTCCATAGTATGGTATACCATAAGATGATGTAAAGATTTCGGCGTTGCACAGCGCCATGGCGACCGAGGACTTTCATGAAACCAGCCATTCGAAAGATCGTCACCTATATCGAGAACACGCTAATCGAGGGCGGCAAGGAAGCCCCAAAACCGTTGCGTCTGATCGGCGTCGCCGCCGTGCTGACAAACCCTTGGGCGGGCCGCGGTTTCACCGACGACCTGTCGCCGGAGATCCGTGTCATTGCTCCCGTCCTCGGCGAACTGCTGACCCGCGAGATTATCGCCGTTGCCGATTCCGGCGAGGCAATAGAGGGTTATGGCAAGGCCGCGGTCTGCGGCACGGCGGGCGAGATCGAGCACGCATCGGCGCTGATCCATACGCTGCATTTCGGCAACCATTACCGTCGCGCGGTCGGCGCCAAGACCTATCTCGCCTTCACCAATCTGCGCGGAGGGCCGAACACCCCGATCATGATCCCGCTGATGGACAAGAACGACGAAGGCCGCCGCTCCCACTATCTGACCGTACATTTCCAAATCGGCGACGCGCCCGCGCCCGACGAACTGGTGGTGGCGCTTGGCGCTTCGATTGGCGGCCGCCCGCACCATCGTATCGGCGACCGCTATCAGGACCTCAAGGAGGTCGGAGACCTGCATGGCTGACGTCGCTGCCACCGCATGGGTCCGGGACACGGCTCCGGACGGCACCGGCTTCATCCGCGCCGGCTCCGGCGCGCCGGTTCTGCTCATTCACGGTGTCGGCATGAACGCCGCGATCTGGCACGATCAGATCGCGGCGATGAAAGACCATCATGACCTGATCGCCATCGACATGCTCGGCCACGGCGTTTCACCGCTGCCGCCGGAAGAAGCCAGCCTGTCGGATTTCGCCGATCAGGCGGTTCGCCTGCTCGACCATCTTGGCGTGGCGTCGGTGTCGATCGTCGGCCATTCGATGGGCGCGCTGGTCGCACTGGAAATCGCCCTTCGCGCCCCTTTGCGCGTTCGCGCCATCGTGTGCCTCAACGCGGTGTTCCGCCGCCCCGCGGCCTTGACGCAGGCCGTGCGCGAGCGGGCGGCCGCGCTTGGCCCCCGTGGCAATCCTTCCGCCATTGCGGCAACACTTGCCCGCTGGTTCGGCGACCCGCTGCCTGCGAACCTTGTCGACGCGGCCTCTACCGCGCGCGCCGCCCTTGAAAGGGTCGAACCCGAAGGCTACGCGCGCACCTATCGCCTCTTTGCCCGTGCCGATGCCGAGCATGCCGATGCCCTCCCGAGTCTTGCCGCACCGGCCCTGTTTATGACCGGGTCGCAAGACAGCAATTCGACCCCGGCCATGTCGGCGGCGATGGCGAGGCTTGCGCCGCACGGTCAATGCCTCGTGCTCAATGGAGAAAGGCACATGATGGCAATGGCTTCACCTGAAAAAGTGACCAAACACATCATGGAATTTCTCGACACGGCAGGAGACGCTGGCGTGAACCCGGAGACGGATGCAGTCTTTGACAGCGGCGAATTCCGGCGCGCGCTCGGCTCCTTCCTGACCGGTGTCACCATCGTCACAACGATCAGCACGGAAGGCGAACCGCGCGGCTTCACCGCCAACTCGTTCACCTCGGTCTCGCTCGAGCCGCCGCTGGTGCTTGTCTGCATCGCCAAGAGGGCGCTGGGGCACAGTGCTTTTTCGACGTCGAGAGGTTTCGCCATCAACATCCTGTCAGAGGACCAGAAGGCCCATTCCGGCATCTTCGCTTCCAAAGCAGCGGACAAGTTCGCGGCCGTGAGCTGGCAACCGGGCCGGACCGGCAATCCGCTGATCGACGGCTGCGTTGCGGTGTTCGATTGCGGCATGGAGCAGCTGGTCGATGCTGGCGATCACTCGATCCTCATCGGCCGCGTCCGTGACTTCAGTCACAACGGAGCTCAGCCCCTCGGTTATTGCAGAGGCACCTACGTCACGCCTGGCCTCAGCCAGGAGGCCCTGGCGGCGGCGCCCCCCGATACGGAGATCGGCGCCATTCTCGAGAATGAGGGCCGTGTGCTGTTCTTCGCAACGGCCGATGGGTTTCATGAATTGCCAGCCGGACGCGGATTGGGCACGCCGAACGATGCGCGCAGTCTCAAGGGGCGCCTTGCCGCCAAGGCCATAGACGCCCAGCTCGGCTTCCTGTTCGCGGTGTGGGACGATGCCGCCGAACCCTGGCGCACGCATGTTTATTATCGCGGAACGGTCGAGGGACCCTGTTCCGACGATCGCCAGATGCGGCTTGTCGACATCGAGAAGATCGCGGATCTGAAGATCGCCGATCCCGCAGTGCGTTCGATGCTTGCCCGCTATGCGCGCGAACGTACGGAAGATGCATTCGGCGTCTATGTCGGCAACGAGGTCGAAGGCGAAGTCCGGCCGCTCGCCAAGCCCTCTTCTTCTCAAATTCGTCTTTCCGGCCGCGGGTGAAACCGATGAAATTTTCGCTTTTCGTCCACATGGAGCGGTCGGATCTGGCAAAGCCGCATTCCGAGCTTGTCGGCGAGTTGGAGGAGCTGGTGCTGCAGGCCGAAAAGGCAGGATTCGAGACTGCCTGGATCGGCGAGCATCACGGGATGGAATTCACCATCTCGCCGAATCCGTTCATCAACATCGCCTGGCTCGCCGCCAAAACCAGGCGCATCCGGCTCGGCACCGGAACCATCGTCGCGCCATTCTGGCACCCGATCAAGCTTGCCGGCGAAGCGGCGATGGCCGACGTCATCACCGGCGGCCGTCTCGACATCGGCATTGCGCGCGGCGCCTACGCTTATGAATACCAGCGACTTTTCCCAGGCCTCGAGGCCTGGGGTGCCGGCCAGCGTATGCGCGAGATGGTGCCAGCGATCCGGGGCCTTTGGGATGGTGACTTCGAACTCGCCGGCGAGTTCTGGTCGTTTCCTTCAACCACCTCGTCGCCCAAGCCGTTGCAAAAGCCTTATCCGCCGATCTGGGTGGCCGCACGCGATCCGAACTCGCACGACTTTGCGGTTTCCAGCAAATGCAACGTCCAGGTTACGCCGCTTGCCTCGGGCGATGATGAAGTGGCCAGCCTGATGGAGCGTTTCAACGCGGCGTGCAATGCCCACCCCGACGTACCAAGGCCGGAGATCATGCTGCTTATGCATACTTTCGTCGCCGAGGACGCCGCGGATGCTGACCGGCTCGCGCAGGATCTGTCGCAGTTCTACTGCCAGTTCGGCGCCTGGTTCCAGAACAAGAAGCCGGTGCACCAGGGCATGATGGAAGCGCTGACCGAAGACGAGATCCGGGCCATGCCGCAATATGCGCCTGACAAGATCAAGCAGAACCTGGTCATTGGCGAAGCCGACGAGGTGATCGCCAGGCTGAAGGCCTACGAAGCGCTCGGCTACGATCAGTATTCGATCTGGATCGACAGCGGCCTTTCCCATCAGCGCAAGAAGAAATCGCTGCAGCTCTTCATCGACAGGGTGATGCCGGCCTTTTCCGAGCCGAAAGCTAGATTGCGATGAGCACCACTCAATTCAGGAACTATATAGACGGCAGCTTCGTCGAAGTGGCGGCGACCTTCGACAGCATCGATCCCTCGACGGGCGCGCCATGGGCGACGATGCCAGCTGCATCATCTGATGATGTCGACCGCGCCGTCGAAGCCGCTCACCGGGCGCTGCGCTCCGCCCCGTGGGCAGCGATGACGGCAACGGCACGCGGCAAGCTTCTGGTGAGGCTCGGCGATCTGGTGGTCGCCAATGCCGACCGGCTGGCTGAACTCGAGACACGCGACACCGGCAAGATCATCCGCGAGACCCGCGCCCAGATCGCCTATGTCGGCGACTACTACCGCTATTATGGCGGGCTGGCCGACAAGCACGAGGGCTCATTCGTCCCCATCGATAAGGCCGACATGGAAGTAACCATCCGGCCCGAACCGATCGGAGTGGTCGCCGCCATTGTGCCGTGGAATTCGCAGCTCTTCCTGTCCGCCGTCAAGCTCGGGCCGGCGCTGGCGGCCGGCTGCACAATCGTTCTGAAAGCATCGGAAGACGGCCCTGCCCCGTTGCTGGCCTTCGCCGAACTCGTCCATGAGGCGGGATTTCCCGCCGGGACCGTCAACATCCTGACCGGCTTCGGCCACGATTGCGGTCACCGCCTGACCAGTCATCCGCTCGTCGCCCGCGTCGCCTTCACCGGCGGTCCCTCGACCGCTCGGCAGATCGTCAGGAATACGGCGGAAAACCTCGCCTTCACGACGCTCGAGCTCGGCGGCAAAAGCCCGGTCGTGGTGTTTGCCGATGCCGATCTGGACAGCGCCGCCAACGCGGTCGTTGCAGGCATCTTCGCTGCCACCGGCCAGAGCTGCGTCGCCGGCTCACGGCTGCTGGTCCAGCGCTCCGTGAAGGACGAACTCCTCGCCCGGCTCAAGCGCAAGGCCGAGGCGATCAGGATTGGCGATCCGCAGGATCCCGCGACCGAAATGGGACCGCTCGCCACCTCGCGCCAGCGCGCATGGATAGAGAAGATCGTTGCTGAAAGCCTGGCCGCCGGCGGGCGGCTGGTCACCGGCGGCATCCGCCCCACGGGCATGGCGGGCGGCTTCTATTACGCGCCGACGATTATCGACGCGCCTGATCAGACCCTTGCCTGCGTGCGCGAAGAGCTCTTCGGCCCGGTGCTCTCGGTGCTTGCCTTCGACAGCGAAGCTGAAGCGCTTTCGCTCGCCAACGACACGAAGTTCGGCCTGGCGTCCGGCGTGTTCACCACCAATCTGGCAAAAGCCCACCGCATGGCGCGCGGCATCCATGCCGGCGTGGTCTGGATCAACACCTATCGGGCGGTCTCGCCGCTGGTTCCGTTTGGCGGCTACGGCCAATCCGGGCTCGGCCGCGAGGGCGGCCTCGATGCGATCCGCGACTACACGCGTTCGAAATCGGTGTGGATACGCACCTCCGACGACCCGATTCCCGATCCTTTTGTCATGCGGTAGCCGCCGCTGGCCGGAGATGCGCGATCAAGGCGAAAACGACCGATCGCGAACAGACAACAACGAAAACAACAGAGGAGAACGACATGAAACTGATCATCACCGGCATCCTTGCCGGATTTATTGCAACGACAGTTCTGGCAACGACGGACGCAAAGGCCGAGGACATGGTGTTCACCAGCTGGGGCGGGACGACCCAGGAAGCGCAGACCAAATCCTGGGCCGAGCCGTTCACCGCTGCATCCGGCATCAAGGTCATGCAGGATGGCCCGACCGATTACGGCAAGCTGAAGGCGATGGTCGATAGCGGCAGTGTCAACTGGGACGTCGTCGACGTCGAGATGGATTTCGCCATCAAGGCGGCCAAGGACGGTCTGCTCGAGCCGATCGACTTCAAGACCGTGCCGAAGGCCGACCTCGATCCGCGCTTCACCACCGATCACGCCGTCGGCAGTTTCTACTATTCCTTCGTGCTCGCCTGGAACAAGGGCGCCGTTTCGGGTGAACCGGCCGGCTGGGCCGACATGTTCGACCTGACGAAGTTCCCGGGCAAGCGGACCTTCTACAAATGGTCGGCGCCCGGCGTCATCGAGATCGCGCTGCTGGCCGATGGTGTTCCGGCGGACAAGCTCTATCCGCTGGATCTCGATCGCGCCTTCAAGAAACTCGACACCATCAAGTCGGACATCGTCTGGTGGGGTGGCGGGGCGGAATCGCAGCAATTGATCGCGTCCGGCGAAGCAACGTTCGGCCAGCTGTGGAACGGCCGCGTCTTCGCACTGGACAAAGATGGCGCCGATGTCGGCGTCTCCTGGAACCAGAACCTGACCGCAGCCGACGTTCTGGTGGTACCGAAGGGTGCCAAGAACAAGGATACGGCGATGAAATTCCTCGCCGCGGCGAGCGGCCCCGCTGGCCAGGCCAAATTTGCCGAAGCCAGCGGTTATGCGCCGATCAACACCAAGGCCAAGGCAGAGATGCCGGCCGATGCCGTGAAATCGCTGCCGGACGCTCATGTCGACGGACAGATCAATCTCGACATGAACTACTGGGCCGCCAATCGCGACACCATCGCTGCGCGCTGGTATGCCTGGCAGGCAAAATAAGCCCGCCCTTGAACCGCAATGGACGAGACGGTTCGCGCCGTCTCCTCCCGTAGCCGGGTCGCTGTCATGTCGGTCGAAACACGCCGGAACTTTGGAACGGTGCGGGTGCCGGCAGGTCTCAATGGCCCGCTGCCGGCCCTGATTCTGATTATGCTGTTCTTCGTCGTCCCCGTGCTGGCGCTGCTTTTGCGCAGTGTCACGGAGCCCGAGCCAGGCTTGCAGAACTATGCTGCCCTGCTTGGTGACGGCACCTATGCGCGGGTGTTCTTCAACACATTCCTGGTCGCGGCGCTGGTCACCATCGTCACGGTCCTTGTCGCCTTTCCGGTCGCCTGGATGCTGGCGATCATGCCTTCGGGACTGGCCTCGATCATCTTCGGCATCATCATTCTGTCGATGTGGACGAACCTGCTCACCCGCACCTATGCCTGGATGGTGCTCCTGCAGCGTACCGGCGTCATCAACCGGACGCTGATGACCATCGGCGTCATCGACCAGCCGCTGCCGCTCATCAACAATCTCACCGGCGTCACCATCGGCATGGTCTACATCATGCTGCCCTTCATGATCCTGCCGCTGGTCGGCACGCTGCGGGCGATCGATCCGATGACGCTGCGCGCGGCGTCGCTGTGCGGCGCAAGCCCTTTCCAGGCGTTCCGCCGCATCCTCCTGCCGCTGTCGCTGCCCGGCGTCGCGGCCGGCGGCCTGATGGTCTTCGTCATGTCGCTCGGCTACTTCGTCACGCCGGCACTGCTCGGCGGCACGTCGAACATGATGCTTGCCGAAATGATCGCGCAGATGGTCCAGTCACTGCTTAACTGGGGGCTCGGCAGCGCCGCAGCCTTCATCCTGCTTGTCGTCACCATGGCTCTCTACGCGCTGCAGCTGCGCCTTGTCGGTGCCAGGCGCACGAGCGGAGGCATCTGAGATGCTGCTCGACTATGACCGCATGGGTGGACTGCGGGTTGCCCTGCTCGGCTTCACCGCGCTGGTCGCCGGCTTTCTTCTGTTGCCGGTGGTCTTCATCGTCCTGCTCTCCTTCGGCTCGTCGCGCTGGCTGGCCTTTCCGCCGCCCGGCTGGACGCTCAAATGGTACCAGGAGCTTTTTGCCGATCCGGCTTGGCTCGACGCGGCGCTGACCAGCGCCCGAATCGCCACCATGACGGCGATCCTGGCAGTGGCGATCGGCCTGCTCGCCTCCTTTGCCCTGGTTCGCGGACGGTTTGCCGGACGTGAGATCCTGCGCGGCCTGCTGCTGACGCCGATGGTGCTGCCCGTCGTCGTCTTCGCCATCGCCATCTACGCCTTCTTCCTTCGCCTTGGCCTCGGCGGCACCACCATCGGTTTCGTTATCGCCCACACCGTGCTGGCGCTGCCCTTCGCCATCATCCCGATCGCCGCGGCGCTCGAAGGGTTTGATAAGTCGATCGAGGATGCGGCAATCGTCTGCGGGGCAAGCCCGCTCGAGGCTAGGCTCAGGATCACCTTGCCGTCGATCCGGATCGGCATCTTCTCCGCCGCGATCTTTTCCTTCCTCGCCTCATGGGACGAAGTCGTGGTGGCGATCTTCATGGCCAGTCCCAGTTTGCAAACCTTGCCCGTCAAGATCTGGAGCAGTCTGCGGTCGGACCTCAGTCCGGTGATCGCAGCCGCCTCAAGCCTGCTTGTCGGGCTGACGCTTGCCCTGATGGTGGTGACGGCGCTGCTGCAGCGAAAGTTCCGGACATGACCCACCCTTTCCTCTCCATCCGCAATCTGCGCAAGGCGTTCGGGGCGATTGTCGCCGTGCACGATGTCACGCTGGACATACCCAAGGGTGAGTTCCTGACCTTTCTTGGGCCCTCCGGCTCGGGAAAATCGACGACGCTCTACGCGATCGCCGGCTTTCAGGACCCGACTTCCGGCGATGTCTTGCTGGAAGGAAGATCACTGCTTGCAGTGCCCTCGCACAAGCGCAACATCGGCATGGTCTTCCAGCGCTACACCCTGTTTCCGCATCTGACGGTGGCCGAAAACGTCGCTTTTCCGCTGCGGGTTCGCCGCCGGCCGGACGCCGAGGTGAAGAAAAAGGTCGCCGACATGCTGGGCCTGGTGCGGCTCGAAAGCTTCGCCGGGCGCTTACCCGGCGCGCTGTCGGGCGGCCAGCAGCAGCGCGTCGCGCTGGCCCGGGCGCTGGCCTACGATCCGCCGATCCTTTTGATGGACGAGCCATTGTCGGCGCTCGACAAGAAGCTGCGCGAGGAAATCCAGGGCGAAATCCGCCGCATCCATCGCCAGACCGGCGTCACCATCCTCTATGTCACCCACGATCAGGAAGAGGCGCTGCATCTGTCGGACCGGATCGCCCTGTTCAAGGATGGCCGCATCGAGCAGACCGGCACCGGCGAGGATCTCTATCTCAGGCCGGCGACCGACTTCGTCGCCGGCTTCATCGGCAATTCAAATTTCCTCGCCGCCGAACATCTCGACACCACCAACGGCACGACAACGATCCGCATGACAGACGGTTCGGTCATATCCGGAGTGAGGTCCAACGGCACGTTCGGCAAAGGCCAGAAGAGCAGGCTGATGATCCGGCCCGAAGCCTTTAGCATGGAGCGGAGCCCGGCGAGCGCTGAACTGAATGTCGAGATCGTCGATATCGCATTTTACGGCGAGCGCCGGCGGATTGTCGCGCGCACCGCCGCTGGACAGGAGGTTGACATCAGGCCGACCTCCGCCGCCATGCAATCGCAGGGTGTGTCGCCCTGCAGCCGGCAGGTCTTTTTCGATCCGGCGGCGGCGTTCCTGTTTCCGGCTTGACTAAGCCGCGGTGGATCGCCGCCATCCAACGCTTCGCAGCGATGGAGGCGTGCTTAGGACAAGTTGTGGTTCGGTCCATCATCAACTTCGGTCGGCAAGCGCGTAACGTGGTCGACGCTACCGGCGGCTGATTGGATGGCGGGGGCAGCTCCTCTGTCCATTGACAGTCGTCATGCTCGGTTGGAAGATGAAGAAGGTCAGTGGCGATAGCCATACGGGAAGGCAATGGTCCAACCGCCAGATACCGGACACCATCCTGGCAGCGTCGTCGCGGTCATCGTCATTTGTTTGGTCATCGTTGCTTTGTTCTTCATAGGCTTCAGATACTCAAGGCCGGGCCAGGGTACTCTCGTTATTCCCGGCGGTGCGCAGCAGCAATAGTGAATCCGCTCGCTGGCGCGCTGATGCGGAGCCGGTGTCGGGCTGCCAAAAGTGCCTCGGCGGGACTGGGGGACGACGGCAGAATGGTCCGGCGCTTCGCAGCCGGTCTTTTGCATCCGCCGCGGCATTCCTTTCCCCACCTAAACAACCAGCCTGGCCGGTGTGAGGTCGACCATACCGGGAGACGACGAGCGCTCATCTAACAGGCACTACACGGCCCTGATCAGCCGGAGCAGAGAAAGTGCTTCGAAAAAAGTCCCCTTGCGAAAGGCGAGATAGGTCGGTTCTTCGACACCGTGGAACCGGCGCTTGAAGGCCGCCTGCCCCTGCAGGTTGAAGCGGGTGCGATTGACCCACGGCGAGTCATAGGCACGCTGGAAGGCGTGCCGCCAGAAATCGCTTTCGGCAAAACCGCTAGGTCCGATTTCGACAAGCGGCGACAGGCCCAGGGTGACGACGGAAACACCTTCGTTGCGAAAGCGGTCGACCGCGAACTTGGTCAGGCCGATCTCGGCATGCGCCGAGGCATCGATGTGCTTGCGCTTGAACGAGGTGGTGTAGCCGATGATCTTGCCGTCGCTGAACAGCGGATCGAAATCCAGCAAGGCCACGAGTTCCCCATCCGGACCGTGCAGGACGAAACGGCGCATATCGACGCCAAGGTGATCGGCAAAGGGCCTGTTGAGAAATCTCATCTCCCAGCGCTTGACGATGCGGTCGGCCCGCCAATTCTGGGAGAGCCTGGCAATCTCGTCGAGGAAGATAGTCCCGTTGTCCTCTGCGAAAGAAAACCCCTTCCTCAAGAGCCAGCGTTCGGAATAGCGCACTGTCTCATTGCGCTTTCCGGAAAAGTCGTGTCCGGGAAGGACAAGCCTGGTGTCGACGCCGAGGCGGTTGACCTGATAGCCAAGCCCGGCAAGCACGCGCGCCGTCTGTTCGCCGATCTGCACGAACCACGGGCTGCCGGCAACCTCGATGAAACGTTTGATATAGTCGCGCCGATCGGCCGGGGCAGCCATTGGATCACCGAGCGCGAAATGATGTCGCGTTTTGCTGCCGTAAGCGATGTAGCCCTGGGCATCGCCGAAGTAGTGAAGCCCCTTCTGCACGGCGGTCGAATAGGCAAGGGAAAAATCACCATGGCGACGGACCAGCGCCAGGCGCTCGACATGGTTCAGCTGCAGCCGCGGTATTTTAGGCCCGCGGTTCTCCAGGAAACGATCGAGGCGTCTTCGCAGTGACGGCATGGTCGACTTTCGCGTGCCGGCTAGGCCGATGAAAGAGCTGACGGACCCCAAACCGATCATATTGCCGCGAGTTGATCCTTATCTCAGCGCGGCATGTTTGCCCGGCCGGAGCCGCCAGATTCGTAGGCGCAATCTGCCCCGGTCCCGCCCCCAGGCGGCACCACGCATTGTTGTCGACGCCCAGCGCCTGACGGCTGGTTGCTGCGCCCTTGGCGACACGAAAATCAATGCCACTTTCGGAAGCGCCCAGGTCACCCGCCAAACACGATGTTCTTATCGAACTGCGCTCTGAGAAGATGCCGCTTGATCGGAACCCAGGAACTCGTCGCGTTCTGCTATCCACAAGTCGGCGTAGTCGACATTCTGCCACTCGGCAAACCACGGGCCGCCGCTGGTATAGTGGACCGCCTTGGGTGTGCCGACAGCAGGCTTTTCGTTCCAGCCTTCGAGCCAATTCCACTCTACCGGCAATGAGCCCAAATCCTTGTCGGCAACCCACTGCATTCGGTGAAGATAGGCGCCACTTTCCTGATTCACGACGTCTGGCGTGAGCGATCTGACCGAAGGATGCGCGCAATTGAACAGCATCAGCGACGACCAGTTTTTCCGAGGATAGGACGTCTGGACCACGCCATCCATCTTGGTTGTGGCCTTCGGCGTATAGTCATGCTGGACGCAATAGACCGCCTTGTCCGAGTCCGTGTATTTCAGCAGGCCTGCGACGTCACCGAGCCACAGGAAATCGCAATCGCAAAACAGGGCCCAACCCGTGTAGTCGGCGAGAAAGGGCGTCAGGAAGCGCGTGTAGGTGAACTCCGTTGAGGCGAGCGGATCTTTTTCCCGCCAATACAGCCCGCGGGCACGCATCTCGTCCTGTTTGATCGGAATGACGGAGACAGGCGCCGACGCATGTTTGAGCAGCGAGTGTCGCGCGACGTCGTACGCGATCGGCTCACGGCTGTCCCATCCGATAAATACCCTAAACGCATCAGTCATATTCACTACCCTGGCTTTCGATTTTAACGGTCGTACACTAACTAGTTGGCGATGGCTCGGCAACAATTGCGGTCAACCAAGCCGGTTTGTCACAGATTTGTCCTGGCCTCAGCCTTGCTTTTCTGGTGGACCTGGCCTCGCATTCCCAATGCGACACGCGCCCATTTCTGATAGGTGTAGCTAGCCGAATACGCGGCCACCATCGCACCAATGGAACCGTCCAGAAATCCCAGCCGGAAAACATAGCTGCGCACATAGGCCCAGACCGAGCGCAAGACCGCCTTGCCTATCGAGCTTTTTTTGCCCTCGGCAAGCAGCTGCGCGGCGGACGCTTCTGCGTACCGGCCGATCTTGTCGTGGGCATCTGCCAAGTCGGTGATGGAATCGTGCTCGATCGGCTGGGATAATCGGCTGACCTTCCCGTTCACCAATACCTTCTCGTGCACGGTGTCGTCGCTGAAGCGCCCGGAGCGGCGACGGAAGAGCCTGAGCACCAGATCGGGCGACCAGCCGCTATGGCGGACAATGTGACCGCAAAAGCGCGATCTTCTCGGTATTTCGAAGCCGTCATAGGCTTTTGGGTCGGCGATTGCGGTCCTGATTTCCGCGCCGAGCGGCGCCTCCAACCACTCATCTGCATCCAGCGAGAGGATCCAATCCCCCGTTGCCGCGGCCAGCGCACGGTTTTTTTGCGCGCCGAAACCAGGCCAATCAACGGTCGTCAGAACCTTGGCCCCCAGAGCACCGGCAATCTCCCTGGTCCTGTCGCTGCTGTTGTTGTCGAGAACGACGATCTCATCGGCAAAATGGACCGACCGAAGGCATTGCGCGATGGACGCCTCCTCGTTGCGGGTGATGATAATGACCGAGAGCGCCGGCACGGTCAGAAGGTTCCGGCATCAAAGCTGCCACTGTCATTCGAATGCATCTGCAGCATCGGCTCCCGGCCTGTTGGCACACTGACGGTACTAACCCAATTCAACAAAGTCGAAAATCATTTCAGATCAAGGCTTTCATACAGCGCCATCATTCGCTTGATCATGACATTGAAATCATAGTGTTCGGCGGCCGCCCTCACCCGGGTTGCGGTCTCAGGCCGTGACGACAACTGCAGCGCGTGCGCGAGCGCTGCTGCGAGGTCGCTTTCGCTGGCCGCATCGCAAACGAGCGTCGGCTCGAACCGCTCGACAAGCTCGCGCGCTCCACAGCCGGTGCTTACCACGGCGGGCAAGCCGCTGGCCATCGCTTCGATGACCACTGTGCCGAAAGGATCATAGATGGAAGGCAGCACTGCAATATCGGCCGCGCCGTACCACGGCAGCATGTCTTTCTGCGGCCCCAGCATCTTGAGCCGTGCGCCGAGACCGAGCCTGTCACCGGCCTGCCTGAAGGCGTTGGCGCGCGAATCATGGCCGATGACCCACAATTCAGGCTCGCCATCGAGCCTGGCGACCGCTGTCATCAGTGCAAGCAGTCCCTTTCGCGCAAAGCCCGAGCCGACAAACAGGACGACCGACCTGTTTTCGTCGACGTCGAGCCGCGCGCGGATTGTCGCCCGATGCCGCTGGCGCAGCTGCGGGTTGAAACGGTCGAGATCCACCCCGTTGGGAATATGGTGCACATTTTCCGCCGGATAATCGTAGTGACGGACAATGTCCTCTGCCACCATTTTCGAAATGGCAATGACAGCTTTGAGCCGCGGGCTGGCATAGGTTGCACGCTCGAGGCGCAGCGTCTGGCGGTGAAAGGGGCTCAGCGCCATTGCCGCCCTGCCAAGCCGCGTCTCGAAACGCCGCCGCTCGGCAAGATAGGCGGCATGAACGCCCTCCCCGGCCCGGAAGACATCGCAGCACGGCAGGCGATCATTGCTCTGCACCAGCGCCGGCGGCATCTCGGCGATCTTGCGGCAGGCGGCTTGAGCAAAGGACGTCGCCCGCAGCGAACGCGGAAACCGGCGGCCGGCACAATGGATGAATTCTATGCCTTCGTTTCGCGGCCAGTCGCCGGAGAGCACGGCCACCAGCCGCTGACGCGCGGCAAATGCGGCCATGATGTTTTCCAGCATGATCTCGCCGCCACCAAATGGCGCATAACGCTGGCGCACGAACAGGATCGGCCTGTCGAATTGAATTTCGGTGCCACGAATGCCGGCGTACATGGGGTCTGGGCTCCGGCCTGTTGCCATCCGACGATGTCTATAGAGGCCAGCGCGCATCGGCAACACTTGGAAAGCTCACCCGCCGGAACTCCGCAACTGCTTGCGATTTGCCTAACGGTGCTGCATGTAGAAATTAACAGCAAACAGCGGATCCGCGCCAGCTCCAGCCGGGCGGTGACCGCCATGAGGGGAATCGACGGCTTGAGCAAAGCAACCTGGCCCGCCATTGTCCGCCGGACGATTACCGACACCGCCATATATCGGCTGAGACACACCTTCGGAAGACGAGCAGAAGTGTCATCGCGGCGGCCGATAACGCCCCTTAAAGCGAATGACCTGCCTTTGATCCTCGTCATCCGCAACGAGGCGGACAGGCTACACCCGTTCCTGAAGCACTATCGCGAACTCGGCGTCACCAGATTCGCCGTCCTCGATGATCGCTCGACCGACGGAACAGCTGAGCTTCTGGCCGAGCAGCCAGACGTCGATCTATTCAGCTCGCCGATCACCTATTCGCAGTCGGACCTGGGAAACCTTTGGCGGCAGCGTATTGTGCAGATCTATGGTCAGCCTCGCTGGTATCTGACCGTGGATGCGGACGAATATCTTGTCTATGACGGCATGGATCAGCATCCGCTCGGTGCGATGGCCGACTGGCTCAAGCGGCGCGGAATGACACGCCTGCTGGCGCCGATGATCGACATGTATCCGAGCGGAAACATCTGGGACGTACCCTTCGATCCCATCGTGCCGCCGTGGCAAGTTGCGGACCATTTCGACGTCAGCGGCTATGAGATGACGAGGAGCCCCCGGCATCTCAAGATCACAGGCGGCCCGAGAACCCGGCTTTTCGCCAGGCAGCACAAGTTGACCAAGTTTCCTCTGATATATGTTGATCGCCAGACGATTTTTACGTCGATTCACTCACCGCTGCCCTACTGGCGAAACTATATAAAAGGATTGGCCGGCCTGCTTCATTTCAAGTTCTTCGCCGATTTCAACGACAAGGCGCAGGTCGCGGTGGCGGAAGGTCAGTATTGGAACGGCGCTTCCAAATATCGCCAGTATCATGAGGTATCGAGCGGTAAAGCCGCTCTCAGCGCGATGAGCGAACAGTCAATGCTGTACGAAGGAGCTCACAGCCTGTTCAAAACGGGTTTGATCGACAAGATTGATTGGTAGACGGCATTTCCAGCAGATGCCGAGGCGTCATCATGCATAACCGAATGCTTTCATAAGCTGGGCACCTCGTCCTTGTACCAGGTCCTGTAACTCGGCGTTTCCAAGTTCGGAGCGCCATCTCCCGCTTCCGTCGTAGATCGGCTGATTGACCTGCTGGTTCCGGAGCACCTCATGTTGCGTCTCGACGCTGGCGTCGGTCGGCTTGAACCATTGCTGCGGGTTCTTGTGGTAGTCGAGGAGATCCGGGCTGAAGCTTACGTCGAGAAAGCCGCATATCTGCTCGACGACCTTGGCCGGATTCTCGACCAGGTCCTCATAGCGATAGATCAGCACATCCGGCTTTCGCTGTTCCGCAAGCACCAGCGCATTGTCGTTGATCCAGCGGTCGAGAGCCTCCTTTGGGTCGCCAAGTCGTTTGATCAGGGACGCTACGACGTCGCGCCCATCTCGCACCGGCATGACGAAACGCGCGCCGGGCACGAGCCGGCGAATGCGGGCGACACGGCGGATATGCCGCGGTGTCTTTTCAATCAGCACGTTCTTTCCAGCATCGAGCGCCGCCCGCTTCAGTTTCCAGAAGCGGAACATGGCCAGTGGCGTCCACTTGAAGAAAATGTTGGTTTCCTGGAGCGGCAAGTAGACGTCGGGATGCGACGCAAGGATCGTCGCGATCAACGTCGTCCCGCTATGGCCGCAGCCGCAAATGAATCCGGTCCGCATCACCATGTCGGCAATGCTCCCTAACCCAAGGCGATCCGGGCGCGGTTATCGACGCGAGAGTAGCACAAGCCGTTCGTGCTAAAGACCTTGTCCAGCTTCTCCCAATATTCGAACTTAGCCAACTGCTCGTCACAATAGGCCACGTCGTCGTCGGAAAGATATTCGCCGTAACCGCCTATCTTGCCCTTGCGCACCTTGAAGCTTTCGGGATCATTCGCATCGCGCGGCTGTAATATCTTGCCGTATCGATCGGACAGATCACCGGTCGATTCACTCACTTTCATCTTGTCGAACGTTCGGTTGTTCGCCACCTCGACAAGGGTCCGATCGTCAGCCTGCTGGTTCAGGAATCCAAGGATCGCGCGAAGGACACCAGCCGTATCCCGATGCATATCTTCATATTGAAGATACCGGATTTCGCGCATCCGGGGCATGGCCGCGAACCATTGCAGATTAAATCTGATGATCTTTTCAATCCCATGATTGTCGCTTCTGATAAAATCGCTGAACGATCCCGCTGGAAGCATGTGGCGCTTCTGAACCTGAAAGTACCCTGAGACCACCGTATCTCTTGGGTCGCGAACAAGCATTATTGTTCTTCTCTTCTTGTATCGAGATTTATTCTCCTTGAGGCTCGATTTCGGTCGAAGTAACTTGTGGTCGGTTCCGTCATGAATGTATTGAACTTCAACGCCGAGATCGTCCAGCATGACACGCAGCCACGTGCGCCCTGATTTTGGAAAGGATACGATAAGAGGAAGAGGCGGCGCTTTGGCCTGGAAAAATTTTAGAAAGGACATGGGAGAGACCTCCTTTAGATTATCAGAGCTGGCGCCCGAACCGCTGCCGGCCAGACCAACCCCATTACTGGGCGCCTAAGCCTACGGCTGATTCGAACACAAGGCAGAAATGCCAGCAAGAATTGCGATCCTCTGCGGGGCGAATTGGGCCTTTACTATATCCCGGTTCGGAATGCCTTATGTTTTTTGGCCTGTTGCGACGACTGTTCGACACGGGCGCTCCATTCCGCGGTCCGTCGGCCGAACCCCTTAATGCGCATTGCGTCGAAGCGCATTCAGTGACGCGCTTTTGGACGACATGCTTTAGCCACTCACTTTTGTGACCCATGGCGCCAGAATGGACTCGGCCTCGTCCATCACCACGGACCAGGGGCGTTCCCGTTTCGAGACCAGCACGGCCGATGGATAGTAGGGCGTGCGGTCACCCTCGACCGGCCAGGAGCGCTTGAAGCCGTCGCCCAGAATAAAAACCGAGGGGATGCCGAGCGCGCCGGCCAGATGCGCTCCGGTATTGCTGATGGTCACCACGGCGTCCATCGCGGCAACCTGCGCGGCGAAAAGGTCCATGTCGACGAGCTGATCGACCGATCTGTCATGAAGAATGCGCTCCGGCTCACCGTCGGTCAGGATCTTCAGATCGGTCTCGATCTGGCCGTACTGCAGCGAGACGAACCGGAGATCCGGGCGGCCGATCAGGTTTCGCCAGGCGGCAAGCGGCGGCAGGTCTTTGCCGGGATTGGAGCTGCCCCATGCGATACCGACCAACGGCCGCCCTTCCTTCCGGTAGCGGGCGCGAAGTTCAGCGACCCGGGCCGGATCCGGCTTAAGGGGCACGAAATGCTCGCGGATCGTCGCCTCGTCGGTCTCGAAAACGGCAGTCAGATGCTGGACGCCGGCGAAGGCCTGCGCCTCGGCATAGGCAGCCTTGCCATCAGCGCCGACCGGCCGCACATCGGCGGTTGGAAAAGTGCGCTGAAAGAGCGGTACCAGGCGGCGCTCGACCAGCACGATCGAGCGGGCGGCGCGCGCCAGGGCACAGCCGACGGAACTCGCATGATGAATCGCGGTGGCCAGACCCTGCTTTTCGGTTTCCATCAGATCGATCAGCAGTGTCTGGCCAGAAATATTCTGGCCCAGCCACTCGCCATCGACGCGGCCGTTGACGATGTGGCGTCGTGCGATCCTGAGTTCGGCGGCTGCGCCATAGGCGCCCATCCGCATCAGCGCCTTGCTGAGCTCGTCGATCAGGTGGACCTCGCCCCTCGACTTCGCAATGGACCCAAGAGCCAGGGCTTTCGGCAGTGCCGCCGGCCAATCGCGGGACTCGACGCTTCGCCGATAGTCCGCCATCTGATCGGCAATGTCGCCGTCGCGCCAGCGAAGGAAGAGCTGCCGGCGGTGACGTCGGAACCAGACCTTGTATTTGTAGCCTGCAAGCGCGACAGCGCGGCGCAACCGGCCGAGAAATAGGCTACCTTCCATCGCCAGCTCCGCCGATGATTTGCGTGACCCGTCCGCCTGCTTCCTGCACTGCCGACGCCCAGGCTCGGCCGCCTTTTCGGACCAGTCGAATGCTCGGATATGCGGCGACGGTCTCGCCGAAGGCAGGCCAGGACAGTCGAAACCCGTCGTCGAGCATGACAATCGTCGGCACGCCGAGCGCGCCGGCCAGGTTGGCGCCGGTATTGCTGATCGTCACCACCGCGTCGAGCGCCGCGATTTGGGCGGCAAAGCGGTCCATGTCCGTCAACTGGTCGACGGAAGCGTCATGGATGATGCGCCCCGGCGCGTGGCGCTCGAACTCGGAGAGGGCCGGCCCGACATCGCCATATTGCAAGCTGACGAGGCGCCCCGGCAGGCTGGCGAACAGCGTCCGCCAATCGTCCAGAGCCGGCAGATCCTTGCTCTTGTTGAGGCTTCCCCAGGCAAATCCGATCAGGGGACCTGGGCCGCCATCGAGATAGGTGCCGCGCAGCTCGGCAACCAGTCGGCGGTCCGGCTCCAGCGGAACGAACGGCGCGCGTGCTGCCGGGTCGTCCGGCCAGAAATGCTTTGCCAGTGTCTCGAAACCGGCAACGACATCGGCGTCCACCGCCGCCATGTCCTCTTCCCCTTCAATCCTGACATCGAGCGCAGGATATGTTCTGCGATAAAGCGGTGCCAGTCGCGGCTCGACGAAGACGATGCATCGACCGGCAGCCGCGGCCACTGGACCAAGCAAAGACGCAAACTGGAAAAAGATCGCCAGGTCGCCTTCGCGACGATCGACGAGAAGCGTGCGACCCGCAAGATCACTGCCATCCCAATCGGGCCTGCCGCGCAGCTGCTTGCTCGCCGCCATCAACTGCCAGATGCGATTTCCTCCGTCGAGACGCCTCAGTCCACGCCCCGCTTTCTTGATCAGGCCGAGATCGCCAAGCTGCTCACCAAGCACGCCAAGCGCCAGTGCATGGTCGCGAGCAGTTTGCCAGTCCCCACGCTGCACGCTTTCCTCCATCAGCCTCATATGCCGTTCGGCGCTTTCGTCGGCGTGGCGCGAGGGACGTCTAAGAAGTTCCTTTGCCCGCTCGAGAACCTTCTGCAGCCGCTTGCCGACGGCGCCTTGCGGGCGCAGATCGGCGGTTTTTGCCTTCTGAAGGATGGTTCGTCTGTTCTGCACGGCGATGTTCTATCTTCCCCGGGGAGCGTCGGAAAGCGTCGTCAGGATCGACGAGAGCCGCCGGCCGGCCTCGTCGAGCACCAGCGACCAAGGGCGCCCCTCCTTGCGAATGACAATGCCCTTCGGATACCAGGGTGTCCGGTCGTCGGTCACTGGCCATGCCGTCTGAAAATTGTCGTCGATGAGGAAAACAGTCGGCACGCCAAGGGCTCCGGCAAGATGCGCCGCCGTATTGCTGATCGTCACGACAGCATCGAGTGCGGCCACCTGTGCGGCGAAACGGTCCATGTCGACCATCTGGTCGACGCTGTCGTCAAACATAAGACGTCCGTCGTTGCCGTTGCGAAGGCGCCGCAACGCCGGCTTGATCTGTCCGTACTGGAGCGAAACGAATGTCGCTTGTGTCTGGGCGATGAACCGTGCCCATTCAGGAAAATCAGGCACGTCCTTGGTGTGGGATTTGCTGCCCCAGGAGAGACCCACCAGCGGCAGATCCGTCATCGAGCGATAGCGCTTGCGGAATGTCTCGACGAGTTCAGGATCTGCCCGCAGCGGCACGAAGTCGGCCGCAAGTTTTTCGGCATCGCGTCCGAACACCCAGGCCAGATCTTCGAAAGTCGCACGTTTGTTGCCGACCACATCCTGCTGCGCCGGGACCACGGTCGCCTTCGGGAACGTTCGTTGCAGAATTGATACCAGGCGCGGCTCGACCCGAATTGTTGCGCTTTGCGCATAGGCAGCGGCAGCGCCGGCCAGTCGCGCGTGGCGGATAACCCGGCCAAGGCTGCGCGGGTCATCCTCCACAAGATCGATCAGCAGTGTATCCGATCCGAGATTCTCGCCGATCCACTCGTTGGCGCTTTTCCCTTTCCGCAGCCGGCGCGCCGAAAGCCGAAGCTCAGCTGCCCGCGCAAAGTTGCCAAGCCGCTCGAACGCCTGGCCCGCCTTCTGCATCAACTCCGGATCGCGATTGTGATCGGCCGTGACCGCCATCTCATTGGTACCGGCTTCAAGGCCTTTCCAGTCCCTGCGCACGATCAGAGCCTCAACCTTGGCTTGCAGCTCAAGAATGGAACGCGGCTGCTTGGCACCGGAAAACAACCTGCGCACCGCCTTTTTGTACCGGCGCACCTGAAGGCCCAGTCCACCAATCACATACCGGACATAGGAACCATGATAAAAGCTGGTCATCGGCCTTCAGCGCAATACGCTCTGCCGCAGCTTTTTGCCGCTTTCGACCATCGGATCAGGCGCCTCCAGGTGGAATATCGAACGATATATCTCGCTGTGCTTGGCAAGCTGGTCATGCGTTCCAGCATCGACAAGCTGTCCGGCGTCAAACACGAGAATACGATCGGCCGCCTTGATTGTAGACAGCCTGTGCGCAATGCAGATCACCGTGCGCTGAAATGTGCTGTCGAAGGCTGCCTCCATAACCGCCCGTTCGTTTTCGCCGTCAAGCGCCGATGTCGCTTCGTCATAGACGATTACCGCAGCATTCTTGAGCAGGGCGCGTGCGATGGCGACGCGTTGTTTCTGCCCGCCCGACAGATTGGTGCCGCTCGGCCCGACAAGCGTGTCGAGGCCGTTTTCAAGCGCCGAAGCAAAACTGGTGACCCGGGCGAGGTTCGCAGCGGACTCGATTTCCTGATCCGTGGCGTTCGGGCGGCCGTCGCGAATGTTGTCGCGGATCGAGCCTTCGAACAGGAAGACGTCCTGTGACACAAGTGCGATATTGTCGCGAACGTCCGCTAGGCTGATCTTCGAAATGTCCTTTCCGTCGATCAGGATCCTGCCCTTGGCCGGCTCCATCAGGCGCAGGATCAGATTGACGATGGTGGTCTTGCCGGCGCCGGAGCGGCCGACGATCGCCAGCTTCTCACGAGGTCGCACGTCGAAGGAAACACCCTCGAGCGCCGGGCTGTTGCCGTCATAGGAGAAGGCCACATCTTCAAAGCGGATACCACCATCGACGTCGGTCAGGCGCTCGCCCGCGATTGCGAGTCGCCGCTGCTCGGGCGTGTCGATCAAATCATACATCTGCTCGACGGCGACCATCTGCTTCTGGACGTCGACATTGACCCGGGCCAACCGCTTGGCAGGCTCATATGCAAGCAGGAACGCGGTAATGAAGGCCATGAATTCGCCGGGCGTCTTGCCGTTGCCGAGGGTCTGCCAGCTGGCGTACATAACGAAAAGCCCGATGATCACGCCGCCGCCGGTCTCCATCAATGGGCTCATCAATGCTGACGTCCGGTTGATCTGGATGCCACGTCTTTCCATCTTGCGGACGGCCTTTGCAAAGCTGGCAACCGCCTTGTCCTCGAGCTGGAAGGACTTGATGGTGCGGATGCCTTCGACGGCTTCCGTGCCGATCGACTGGACCTGCGCGGCCAATTCCGTCTCGCCCCTCGCCAGCGCCTTGAGCTTCCTTGTTATCGCGCCGACTGACAGGAACAGCATCGGCAGAACCGCCACGGATATCAGCGACATCACCGGGTCCTGCTTGACCATGACGCTGGCCAAAGCAATCAGGGTCAGCAGATCAGAGACGGCGCTGCTCGTGAGGGTGAGAATAACGGTCGCCCCGGCGCGCGCGTTGAACATGATCTTGGCGATGAATTTTGCCGGATGCTGGTTCGCGAAACGGCTGATGTCGAAGCGCACCATTCGAGAAAATTGACGGTTTTGCAGGTCCGAAACGATAGCCCGGCGAATCTTTCCCGTCGTGACGGTCTGGCAGTAGGCAGCTATGCCCTTGACTAGGAAAATGCCGATGATGACGACGCTGATACCCGATACAGCGGCAGCGTCTCGCTCGACATAGATGGTGTTGATCATGACTTTCATGATCCAGGCCGTCGCGCCGACCGCGGCAGCAGCAGCGATCGAGCACAGCAAACCTGTCACATACAGCATCTTGTGCGGCGGCAGATTTTCGCCAATCAGACGCTTGATCAGCGGATATGCCGGGACCGTTGACACTCGTTTCTTTGCAATCATCTTGTCGCCGCCCGTTGCGATCCCGTCCGGTCTTCGTGTTGTCTTGAAGCGCGAGACGGTTTCGATCACCTGTCTGTGGCTTCGTTCCCGACCGCAGTCAATGCCGAACCGGATCCTTGCACCTCATCGGCCCATGACCGTCGGTCCCTCGCATGCGAGCGTAGCGGACCCCAGCCACGCGGCTCTTGCGCCATTCGTCGTCGGCCGCGCTATGCTGGTCAGTGTTTCGCGAGGACCATGAGATGGCTTCCAAGAGGCGATGTGTGATTGCTCTTGATTGAAAAGCCCACATCCGAAAGCACCGCGATCATCTCCTTGTCCTTACCAGGAGGGACGCGGGCAACGATCGTTTGAGCACGCCTGGCGATATCGCACAGCACGC
Organism: Mesorhizobium sp. M0751; assembly: GCF_040320265.1. NCBI lineage: Bacteria > Pseudomonadati > Pseudomonadota > Alphaproteobacteria > Hyphomicrobiales > Phyllobacteriaceae > Mesorhizobium > Mesorhizobium sp. M0751. The sequence goes on along the minus strand of NZ_JAMYPH010000016.1, from coordinate 12,920 downwards.
TTCGCGCCTTGTCCGCGCCGAGACTCCACTGCATGTGATGGTAGACCGCCAGCAGCATGACGATGTCGTACTGCGGTTGGAGAACATTTTGCAGCTTCCGGCTGCCAAGATCGAGACAATCGAACCGGCTTTGGACTGGACAACCCAGGAAGATCATCCTGGCCGTCTCGATATGCGGCTTGAGAATGTCGATCCCATGGATCGAACTCGGTCCTAGCTTGGATATCTCATAGGCGACAACACCCATGTTGCAGCCAACATCGAGAATGGATTTCCCGGCGTAGTCGACCTCTGCTGAGAATAGCCCGTCCAGTCGGTCATCCCACGTTCCTTTGAATCTCTTTTGCTTATTTGACCACCACAAATCATTGTTCTCCAAAACGACGCCGCACTGGTTCCTCTACGGAAGAGGACTGTGCGCCGGGCCTAGCCCGGTCCAGTTGCTGGCGCGCAAACGACACTGTCCAGAGCGTCCTGTAAACGTAACCGCGGGAGAAAGGAACTCCTGATCACAGCATCCTGCCAAGCCGTTTCGGGAAATTGACGAACACCCGGCCCGACAAATCGACACATCGGTTGGAAATCGCAATGTCGCTTGGCGCCCCTACCCGGGCCTGCCCTCGAGTTCCTGAAACGCACGTCTTTTCGGCAAGGTAAGCCATGTTTGTTCTTGCTTTGTGCCGGCAGCTATGCTACTAATTTGGCTATGGTGCTGATTTGCACCAACGACCGTCTTGCCGCGATATGCGGTTTTTTCAGCCAGGCTCGATCAAAGCCCGCCCGCATTGCGGGGCTTTTGGCGAATCACGGTCGAGTGCCAGCCTTTTCGGCAGCTTCCGAGAAGGGAAATCGGAAAAGCAGCTTCCGGTTCTCGTCGCAGATTTCGAAGGAAAGACCTGTCAGGACCGGGCTGCCGCTGAGCAGGCCCTCGGCCAGGATTTCCTTGGCCGAAGCCATGGCGTTATCCTGAGCCGCGGACAAACCGTCCAACTCCTGACCCTCGAAATCTTCCGTCAAGCGGCCCTCATTGTTTCGGAAATGGAAAAAATATCTCGGCATGGCTGCTCCGGTTGGTCGGTTTCTCTAATGCATGTCGCGCAAAAATGTGCAGCGGTTTTGCGATAACAACATGTATCAAAACAAGAACCTAAAGCGCATCGCATGAGGCCGATCGACGCGACGCGCCTTAGTCGCAAGCGCCTCAGGAGCAGCCTCGAATTCGTACACGACAGCACCGCGCGATTTTGGCGTTGGGATTCATGCCGTTTAGGCCTTCATGCGTCAGGTCGATCGAACAGCACCCCCAGCCCATGTTCGAACGCACATGCCGCAATCATTTCGTCAAGGGCATTTCCGGAGACCGGGCAATTCGGCATGACAGCCCTGATCGCGATCTCAGCCGCTGCGGTAGAAACCACATCGTGGCGCCTCTTCCTGGTCTCCATATATTGCTCGATCAGAATTTTCAGGCGCCGCGCTGCAATCTCGTCAACGACCATCGTTCTCCCTCGATTCGGCACAATGTCCGTCTTCCGGGGTCCGTCCTCCGGGTGAAGGGTCCGCTGCCATTGGATAGCAGCGGACCACTCGGCTGGGTGAGCCAGTGGCCCGAGGCGGGGGTGTCTCGGACCGCCACCACAATAGCTTCGGCAGGCCACTCGTTCCACAGAACGCTGTCGTTGGTAATTTTCGTACACTGAGCATTGCCGCAGGCAGTCTGCGACCGTGGGAGTTTTGGGCTATGCCGCGTCGCCGGTACCGGATCAGTTCCGGTTTTGATAGCTGTAAATGCCCGCGCCGATCGCGACCGCTCCTACTGTGATCAGAATCGATGGCACGCCCATCGACGTGGCGACGATCCCCCAGACAATGGCGACGGCAATTGCGCCGGCGGTTCCCAGCACCAGTCTAAGCCGTTTCGACATTATCCATTCCCCCAAAAGTGCATCTTTGGCCTTTTCCGGTCGAAATACCGCAATGCGGCACCATTGTCTGCGCTTCGTCCAACTTTTTATGCCGCCACTGAGCCCCGACCGCTGAGGCGTAAGCGATCCGTATGCGGCCTTGTCGCAAACACCCACTCGACAACGAGGAAGCTTGGGCGTGAGCCCGAGAAGCGAGGCGTCAGAAAGCGAGGTATCTATGCACAATTTTCGGAATTTACTCCGGTTCACGATCACGGGCATGGCGGCCACGACAACCGCAATAGTCATCACGGGCCTTACCCCCGAGACAACCGAAGCGACTTTGATTTGCCATAGGTTGGTCTGCCAGCAGGCGAGCAATGAAGGCAGTGCCTTCGGCACCAAGTATCAGCGCAAGTGCACCTGCGAAAATCTAAGCGAGGGCGCCAACAACCATCCCTCCCCACGCAACGTCAACAAGGGGCCCATCGGCGGCTCAAGCAGCAGCGGATCGAGCGGCGCCAGCAGCTCAAGCGGCAGCAGTTCGAGCGGCACCAGCAGTTCCAGCAGCTCAAGCGGCAGCAGCGGCTCGAGCGGCGGCAGCTGTTGCAGCTGCAGCAGCGGCTCTAGCGGCACCAGCAGTTCGAGCGGCAGTAGCGGATCCAGTGGCGGCAACGACGGAACAAGCAGCGGCGGGTCTAACGGCAGCGGCGGAGTGTAGCGGCTGCTCAAGCGGCTCCGGTGGCGGCGCCACTCGAGTTGAACCGTGGCGGCGACCACGCGGCCGGCAACGACGATCGATCCTCACGACAACGGGAGTAGTAGTATGACGCTCCAACCGAAATCGGCGACCGCGCCCCTCACCGGCCTTGCAGGATTGCTTGGTCTTGCGCTGACCGTCGCGATGCTCGTCGACAGAAGCTGGCCTGTGCATTTGCAGGCCATGACTGTCATTGCAGCTACCGCGGCAGCGATGATCGCGGTCGACACGGCCTATTTCCAGACGTTTCGAAGGCGTTCAACGGGATTGCAGGCCAAGCCGATGCGAGCGCTTGAAGTCGAGCGTGTCGTGCGCAAGCTCATCGGCTTGATCGTTACGCTCACGACCATTGCCGCAGTCTACTGGATAGTGCCGGAATACCGGCGTGAGTTTTACGCCCCCTACTGGGCAGCGCTCTACGACACCTTGCCGGCGCTGCTCGTCGCCGCGCCGTTTTATGTTGCTTATGTCGACCGCAGGCAGACCGATCCGGACGATTCATATGCCGAAATCGGTGCATTCGTCCTCAGCGGCGCCGTGCCGCAGCGAACCGAGCAGATACGCCAGCATGTGCGGGGCTGGATCGTCAAAGGCTTCTTCCTGCCGCTGATGTTCGTCTATCTGTGCTCCACACTGGGTTCGATCCTGGCCGGGCTGGAACAACCGTATCGATTCGACATCACGCGCTGGCACGCTTTTGCAATCGATCTCCTGTTCATGGTGGATGTTCTTGTCGCGGTCGTCGGCTACGTCTTCACGCTGCGCGTCCTCGACAACCATATCCGCAGCGTCGAACCCACCGTGTTCGGCTGGCTGGTTTGTCTTGCCTGCTATGAACCCATCAACGCCGCCACCCGTGCCTACCTGAACTACGAAACGGGCGCCAACTGGACGGCGGTGATGCCCTCACCGGCGCTCCAGGTTTTCTGGGGATCGGCGACCCTCTTCTGCATCTTGATTTTTGTCTGGTCCACCGTGAGCTTTGGCCTGAGATTTTCCAATCTCACCAATCGCGGAATCATCACCTGCGGACCGTATCGCTGGATCAAGCATCCGGCCTATGTTTCGAAAAACCTCTCCTGGTGGCTGATCTCCGTGCCTTTCCTCACCGCCGCAGGACCCGCTGAAGCGCTGCGGCATTCCGCCATCCTGTTCGGGCTCAACGCCGTCTACGCACTCCGCGCCATCACCGAGGAACGCCATCTGTCACGCGACCCCGATTACATCGCCTATTGCGATTACATCAGCGAAAACGGCGCCGTTGCTCAGCTCAAACGCCTGTTCGTGAAAGCGAGTCGGTCGCCGATCGGGCGCTCAGGCTGAATACCCTTGCTCTGACGATCTGCGGCAGCTGGCCTATCGCCTCAACGCGTGATCGCCATGCCGATCCTCGCCGCTCATCGGCAACGGCCTATCGCCCTCGAGCAGCCGGGTGATCCGGGCGAAGCCGGCAAAAGCCTTTCGCGCTTCCTCGGCCGACATCCGGCCGGCCATGGCCGCAGCGCAGCAATTCACGGCGCACTGGTAAACCGGCCCGCGCCGCCCGGCCGGCCATTTTCGCAAGAATGCCATAGCTTCGGCAACGTTGTCGATCTCTTCCACGGGCTGTCCCTGTCCGCGCAAAATCCGCACGGGCGAAAAGAATTGCAAGCGGTCCATCGTTTCCTCCCCGTCGACCGGATGCGTGCGATCGAACCCCACTAAACTCGCGAACCCGACTTTGGTTCCCGGCAAAAGAGGGCTTGGCCTGGAAAAGGTTAGCTGGACCAGACGAGCAGCGGTGGACGCGCCCGGCATCCCCAATTGGGTGACATCTTTGCCCCAATTGAGTGACATCTCGCCATTGTACGGGAACGTTCGCGCGGCTGATGCATTTCGATGCCACGAGCCGTCTTTTTGAGGGAAATGCCAAAACATGAGAATAGCCCATGTGGCGCCGCTCCATGAATCCGTGCCACCCCGGTTCTATGGAGGGACGGAGCGCATCGTCTCCTATCTGACCGAGGGATTGGTCGAGCTTGGCCATGACGTGACCCTGTTCGCCAGCGGCGATACCAAGACGTCGGCGAAATTGGTAGCGTGTCGCGAGCGCGCGCTCCGTCTCGATCCGCGCCCGCACAAATCCGAAACCGCGGCGCATCTGGCGATGCTGGCCGAGGTGAGGAACCGAGCGCAACAGTTCGACATTATCCATTTCCATCTCAGCCACTTCCTGCATTTTCCTTTCTTCGAACACATGCCCGACCGGACGGTGACGACACCGCATGGCAGGCTCGACTATGTCGACCTGGCCCCGGCCTATGAGCGTTTTCCGCGCTTTCCGATGATCTCCATTTCGCGCAGCCAGAGAACCGGCTTACCCAGGGCCAATTGGCTGGCGACCATCCATCACGGGCTGCCGATCAATATGTACGAGCCGACTTTCGAGACGGATGCAGACGAGCCGTATCTGGCCTTTCTCGGCCGGCTGTCGCGCGACAAGCGCCCGGACCGTGGCATTGAGATCGCCTTGCGCTCCGGGCTGAAACTGAAGCTTGCGGCAAAGATCGGCGACGACGACCGTGCTTTTTTCCACGACACGGTCGAGCCACTGATCGACGGCGACCGCGTCGACTATATCGGCGAGATCGAAGAGGACAGAAAAGCGGAATTCCTCGGCAAGGCGGCCGGCCTGCTGTTTCCAATCGATTGGCCGGAGCCGTTCGGTCTTGCCGCGATAGAGGCCATGGCCTGCGGCACGCCGGTAGTCGCTTGGAAATGCGGTGCCCTGCCGGAGATCATCGACCACGGCGTGACCGGTTTCCTTGTCGATACGGTCGATGCTGCGGTCGCCTCGATCCCGGAATTGCTGCGCCTCGACCGGCGACAGGTGAGAGCCGTATTCGAAAACCGTTTTTCTGCCACGAGAATGGCCCACGACTATGTGGCTGCCTATTCGCGCCTGATCGGCGCTCCCGGTGAAGCGAGAGCATCCTGATCGGCGTTATTGTGGACGTTGGAACGAAACGACAGAGCTTGTGACGTATGAATCAACTCGACGAGCGTAAGCTTGATCCCGCCGTAGCCCTTGCCTCCCTCGACGAGGTTGCGCCCCGGGAGCCGCACCGGCTGTTCGCCCTCAAGCAAGGCGACTGCTTCGCGGTGGCCGACGCCTATGGCGACATCCGCGGCGCCGGCGATGGCTTTTTCCGGGACGACACGCGTGTGCTTTCGGAATTCCGGCTGACGGTCGGTGGCCGGCAAATGTCGCTGCTGGGCGCATCGCTCAGCCAGGACAATGTGCTTTTCACCTCGAACCTGACCAATTTGCCGATCCAGAGTGTCGGTGGTCGCGACATTCCGCAGGGCGCGATCCACATAGAACGCGTCAGGCTGCTTTGGCAGGACCGGCTGTTCGAGCGCATCACCCTTTCCAACTACAGCCAGGAATCGTCGGCCATTCGGGTTTCATTGCATTTCGCAGCGGATTTCCGTGACATGTTCGAGGTGCGCGGTTCGACCCGGCTCAAGCGCGGGATTGCCCACGCCGCCGAGACCAGTCCGACATCGGTGGTGCTTCGATATGACGGTCTGGACCAGCTCGTGCGCCTATCGGCGATCTCGTTCTCGCAGGCGCCGGACAATTTGACCGCCAGCCGTGCGGATTTCCTGGTTGCAGTGACGAAGCGCAGCAGCGAGGTCCTCTATATCGAGGTCGGCCCGGAAGTGGCGGAGACACCCGACCGCGACCGTTTTCGGGCTGCCGCCGCCCGCGCTCGCTTCGGCATGCGCGCCAAACGCCGCCACGGTGCGACGGTGCACAGCTCCGGCCGCGTCTTCAACGACTGGATCGAGCGCGCGCGCGCGGACGTGGCGTTGCTGACCACCGAGCTTGCAACCGGACCTTACCCCTATGCCGGCATACCTTGGTTCTCGACGGCATTTGGCCGTGACGGGGTGATTTCCGCACTGCAGATGCTGTGGCTGAATCCTGGGCTGGCGCGCGGCGTACTCGCCTTTCTCGCACAGCATCAGGCAACCGAAACGTCGCCGTTCAGCGATTCGCAGCCGGGCAAGATCATGCACGAGACCCGCAAGGGCGAGATGGCAGCGCTGCGGGAGCTGCCGTTCGGCCGCTACTACGGCGGTGTCGATACCACGCCGCTCTACATTCATCTCGCTTGCGCCTATGCGGATCGTACCGGCGACATGGCGTTCGTCGACAGTCTGTGGCCATCGCTCTGTGCAGCGGCCGAATGGACGGAGGAGACAAGCCGCGCGACTGGCTTCGTTACCTACCAGCGCGGCGCCGAGACCGGCCTCGCCAACCAGGGCTGGAAGGACAGTTTCGATTCCGTCTTCCATGCCGATGGCCGCATGCCCAAGGGGCCGATCGCCCTGGTCGAGGTGCAAGGCTACGTCTTTGCCGCGTTCCGTGGGCTGGCGGCGCTCGCCCGCCGCCGCAGCGAGGACGACAAGGCCGATCACTGGGAGGAACGCGCTGAAACCATGCGCGCCGCGGTTGAACGCCATTTCTGGATGGACGATCTCAATTTCTATGCACTGGCGATCGATGGTGCGGGCGAGCTCTGCAAGGTACGGACGTCGAATGCCGGCCATCTCCTCTATGTCGGGCTGCCCGAGCCGGAACGGGCGCAGATGGTCGCCGATCAGCTGCTCTCAGCGTCGTTCCACTCTGGTTGGGGAGTGAGGACGCTGGCCGACGATGCGATATTCTTCAATCCGATGTCCTACCACAATGGCTCGATCTGGCCGCACGACACCGCCATGTGCGGTGCCGGCTTGGCACGTTATGGCGTGCGCGACAGCGTGGTCCGGCTGATGAGCGGCACGTTCGAATCGGCTGTCCATTTCAACATGCGGCTGCCGGAACTGTTCTGCGGCTTTACCCGGTCGCCGGGCGAAGCGCCCATCGCCTATCCGGTCGCGTGCCTGCCGCAAGCCTGGTCGGCGGGATCGGCCTTCATGCTGATGCAGGCCTGCCTTGGCCTCGAAATCGACGGCTGGAACAGCGAAATCCGGGTCACCCGCCCAAGGCTGCCGATCGGCATCGACACGTTGACATTGCGGCATCTGGGTGTCGGCTCGACGGTGGTCGACCTCACATTCCAGCGTGTCGGCGACCGGGTCGTCGCCTTTCTCGCCGATCGGTATGAAGGGATGGTGCCGCTCATCGTGCGCACTTGATGCCGGCGCGCTGCGGCGCGTCGAAAATGACGCCCGGCATTGCAATCGTCCGGAACCGATAGCCTCTTTGTGCGTTGCAAAAAGGGGCAGTGGGGGATGCTGTCGTCGTCACGCGGCAGCGAACCAGAAAAACGAATAAAAAACGGCTATCGGCCGGCCGGAGGCGAGATCACATTCCATGTCAGATTATACCGTAAACCTGCTCTGGGTTTTGCTGATTGCAAGTTTTGGCTTTTCCGCTTTTGCCATTCTCCTATCGATATCCCGCCAGCGCCGCGGCCGCGCAACGGCGGCCGCATACACGCCGAGCGAGGATGTCGCGTCGGAAGCGGCACGCAAGGTGCTGCGCGAGTTCGAAAAGAACGGCCAGTCGGCCGATGCGGCACTGGTCACATGGTCGCCCGACACCTTGCGCAAGATCCTGGCCGACGACCTGCCGGACGCACAGGTCATCGTGGTGTCCAACCGCGAACCCTACATCCACAACATCAAGGATGACGGGGTGCAACTTTTGGTACCGGCCAGCGGGCTGGTGTCGGCACTCGAACCCATCACCCGCGCCTGTGCCGGCACCTGGATCGCCTATGGCGGCGGCACCGCAGACCGCCTCACCGTCGACAAGGACGACCGGGTGCAGGTGCCGCCCGGCAACCCGTCCTACACGCTGCGCAGGGTCTGGCTGACGGAGGAGGAATATCAAGGCTATTATCTAGGCTTCGCCAATGAGGGCCTATGGCCGCTTTGCCATATCGCCTTCACCCGCCCCGTGTTTCGCGCCTCGGACTGGGATGCCTACGAGGCCGTCAACCGCAAGTTCGCCGATACGGTGGTTGCCGAAGCCCGCAACGAACGGCCGATCGTGCTGGTGCAGGACTACCATTTCGCGCTGCTGCCGCGCATGATTCGCCAGCGCCTGCCGGACGCGATAGTCATAACCTTCTGGCATATCCCGTGGCCCAATTCGGAAGTGTTCAGCATCTGTCCGTGGCGTGAGCGGATCCTGGAAGGACTGCTCGGCAGTTCGATCATCGGCTTTCATACCCAATTCCATGCCAACAACTTCACCGAAAGTGTCGACCGCTTTCTGGAGAGCCGGATCGAACGGGCAGACGCGGCAATCTCCTATGGTGGGCAGACCACATTGGTCCACGCCTATCCCATTTCCATAGAATGGCCGGCCCAATTGCTGGCAAAACTGCCGTCTGTGGAGGAGTGCCGCGCCAGCGTGCGCGACAGATTCGGCCTGTCTGCGGATACCAAACTCTGCGTTGGCGTCGAGCGCCTCGACTACACGAAAGGCATTCTCGATCGCTTCCATGCCCTGGATGAATTGTTCACGAGATATCCCGAATGGATAGGCAAGGTGGTTTTCCTGCAGATCGCGGCGCCGAGCCGGGGGACATTGCCCGCCTACCAGCAACTCCACGACGAATGCCGCCGCTGTGCCGAGGAGCTCAACCGGCGCTATGGCAGCGAGACATACAGCCCTATCCTGATGGTCGCCGAACATCATCGGCAGGAGCAGGTCTACGAGGTCTATCGCGCCGCCGACATCTGCATGGTCACCAGCCTGCATGACGGCATGAACCTTGTCGCCAAGGAATTCGTCGCAGCGCGCGACGACGAACAGGGCGTGCTTTTGCTCAGCACCTTCGCTGGCGCCTCGCGCGAACTGCTGGAAGCACTGATCGTCAACCCCTACGATGCGGCCATGATGAGTGAGGCGCTGTTGCAGGCGCTGACGATGACGCCGGACGAGCAGCGCGAGCGTTTGCGGCCGATGCGCGAGATGGTCCGCGACAACAATGTCTACCGCTGGGCCGGCAGCATGCTGCTGGATGCGGCGCGCCTGCGCAAACGCGGCGATCTCGACAGGGTGACCGGAACCGGCGAGCGCCCGCCATCGAACACCAACAACGTCATCTCGATGTTCGAGCGGGCACGGAAGGCAGCGTCGTGAAAAGCTTTGAACAACCGCGGGCGTTGAACCTGTCGGAAGGGCAATGGGCGCTCTTCCTCGACATCGACGGAACCCTGCTGGAACACGCTGCCCATCCCGACGCGGTGTTCGTCGGCGAGGAATTGCGCAATCTGCTCGGACGCATCGAGCGGCGGCTGGATGGTGCGGTCGCCTTCATCACCGGCCGATCGATTCCCGCCGTGGACAAGCTGTTTCATCCGCTGAAGCTGCGGATCGCCGGACTGTATGGGCTGGAGCACCGGCTGACGCCGAGCGGTCCGATCGATGCCGCCGACGCGCCGGCCGACATCGCCGCCCTTGCCGACGAGATCGAGGCCGAACTGGGCAGCGGCAAGGTCTATGTCGAGCGCAAGGGGCCGGTCCTTGCCGTTCATACAAGAGCAGCACCGCAACTGCTTGCGCCCGCAATCCAGCTGGTCGAGCAGGCCTTGGCCCGGCTTCCGAAGGGTTATCGGGTGCTTCCGGGAAACGCCGGCGTCGAGCTCATGCCTTTGGAGGCCGTCAAAGGTGCTGCCATCCGGCGTTTTATGGACATTCCGCCCTTTGTCGGCCGGCGGCCGATATTCCTCGGAGACGATACATCGGACGAACACGGTTTCGAGGCGATCAATGAAATCGGCGGCATCTCCATCCGCGTGAAGCCGAACGGACCGACGGCCGCAAACTATGCCCTCGATGACGTGACCGGCGCGATAGCCTGGCTCGAAGCCAGTTTCGAGACGTCGGCGGTGGCCGGTGCTCGACCGGCCGGCAAGCAAGCAGCGACCGAATCAGCGGCGAAGCTCAATATCGCAGCCACGGCATCGTCCGACCGATAAGCGCGTTTCTCATTGAAGGTCTTTGAGTCCAAAGCCGGCAAATCGTCTGCTTGCCGGTTCCCCTGCGTCAGGCTTAACCTGCGTGCCATGCGTGGAGGCGCGTGCGGTTGCAAGGGGAGGACATAGCAATGACCATACAAGGCGCATCACCGGACCTGTACAATGAGGATCTCGCCCCGGCGAAGGTTCGAAACTGGGGACCGTTCTCGATCTTCAACGTCTGGACGTCGGACGTCCACAGCCTGTGGGGCTACTATCTGGCGGCCAGCCTGTTCCTGTTTTGCGGCGGCTTCGTCAACTTCATCATCGCCATCGGTATCGGTTCGCTGATCATCTATGCGTTGATGAACATGGTCGGCTATGCCGGCGTGAAGACCGGGGTGCCCTACCCTGTCCTGGCGCGTGCCTCCTTCGGCATCTGGGGCGCCAACATACCGGCGCTGGTGCGCGCCATCGTCGCCTGCTTCTGGTACGGTGCGCAGACGGCGGCCGCCTCCGGCGCGATCGTAGCCCTGCTGATCCGCTCGCAATGGTTCGCCGACTTCAACCAGAGCACACATTTCCTCGGCCATTCCGGGCTCGAGGTGATCTGCTTCGTCGTCATCTGGGCGCTGCAGCTCCTGATCATCCAGAAGGGCATGGAAACGGTGCGCCGCTTCCAGGATTGGGCCGGACCGGCGGTGTGGGTGATGATGCTGATCCTGGCGATCTATCTTTGCATCAAGGCAGGCACCTTCGCCTTCACCAGCGACATCCCGATGGATGTGCTGCTGGAAAAGACAAAGGACGCGGGCGTGCCGGGCACGCCGGGCTCCTGGACCTCGCTGTTTGCGGTGGCGGCGATCTGGGTGACCTATTTCTCCGCACTCTATCTCAACTTCTGCGATTTCGCGCGCTACGCCCCGGACAAGGCATCGCTGCGCAAGGGCAACATCTGGGGCCTGCCGGTCAATCTTATCCTGTTCTCGCTGGTCGCCGGCGTCACCACGATCGCCGCCTTCGACGTCTATGGCGAGGTGCTGCTGCATCCCGACCAGATCTCGGCGAAATTCGACAGCTGGTTCCTGGCGGCGCTCGCAGCCCTGACCTTTGCGGTGGCGACGCTCGGCATCAATGTGGTGGCGAATTTCGTGTCGCCGGCGTTCGACTTCTCCAACGTCTTTCCACGCCAGATCGACTTCAAGAAAGGCGGCTACATCGCGGCGCTGATCGCGCTTGTGCTCTATCCATTCGCGCCCTGGGAAGGCGGTGCCGCCTCCTTCGTCAACATCATTGGCGCGACGATGGGGCCGATCTTCGGCGTGATGATGGTCGACTACTACCTGATCCGGAAGGGCGAGGTCGATGTCGAGGCACTCTACAGGGAGAATGGCGAATTCCGCTTTCAAGGCGGCTGGCATGTCAATGCCTTCATCGCCGCCGGTATCGGCGCGGTTTTCTCCTCGATCCTGCCCAACTTCACCAGCCTGCTGCCGTCATGGTGGGGCGTCTATGGCTGGTTCTTCGGCGTGGCAATTGCCGGCGTCATCTATTACGTGCTGCGCACGATGGCACTCGGTGCTGGAGCCAGGATAGCGAAGGCTTGAGCGGATTCGGGGCGGCGCAAGCCGCCCCGTTCATTCTGCGACCATCTCGGCAAGGCGGCGCACGGTGTTCCAGTTGCGCGAGGTGCCGATGCCGAGGCGTTTGTGGCTCACCGCCGCGAGCAGCGGCGAACTCGGCGTCTCGCGCGAAAAGACGATCCAGATGTCGCCGCCGACAATCCGCAGCTTCTCGTCGTTGCCGACATAGGCCTCAAGCGCCGCGGCGGCGCCGGCGGGAACGGGCGCCCGCATCACGCGCACCGCCACCTGGTCCGCGGCCTTGGCCGATTCGGCTGGGAACGGATTGCCGGCCGCGAGCTTCCGCCAATCATCCGCGCCGCGCACGATGATGTCGACGTGGCGGCCGAAAGTCTTTGCGAACGCCGCCTCCAGCCGCTGCTCCAACGCCGCGAGTTCTGTTTCTTGCGCCTCGAAAACCAGATTGCCGGTCGCCACCAGCGTGCGCGGGTTATTCAGACCCAGGCCTTCCGCCATCGCCTTGAGATCGGACATGACGACGCGCCGCCCCTCGCCCAGGACAATGCTGTAGAGCAGCGCGACGTAAGTCTGCATGGGCGGCTAGACTAGTTTCCGTCCGCAAACGACAAGCGTTTGATTTTGTTAGCTGAATCGCATCTTTGCGCGAGCAAGGCCCGGCGGTTTCAGGTATCTTGGATCATGCCACTG